>DAOVNS010000003.1 GCA_030630075.1 bacterium
ATGTCGGCAACATCTGTTTCGTGTCCTGCAAGCCACAAAAGATACGAAACTGTAATTGCGGAAGAAATTAATAAAACGAAAAAGAAAAAAAGATCAGATGATGCAATTTCGTAAATTTGATGCTTCGATGAATCAATAAATTTTAGTGGTGCAGAAAAAAAAGGGATGGTTTGTATATTTACTAATGATGGTCCAACTAGAATTCCGCCGATGATCTGACCCGCAACGGTTGGAAGTTTAAATAGTAATTTGAAAAATTTACCAGTAAGAATTGTTGCGAGTAATAATATTGCTATAAACAGTGCAAACTTGGCAGCAAAAATTGCATTTATTCCATCTTGAGAAAGATTGTTTATTTGGATTGTTTGATAAATTGGAGATTTAGTGCAAAAAAGATTTAATGTTGAAACACAAAAGAATAAAAAACTGTATAAAAATTTACTTATTTTCATTGTTTCCCTTATTTAATACGAATTGACCACATCCGCCTTTAAGTTTTTTTCCCATGCTCCTTCTTACTGTAACCGTAATAGATTTGGAGCGTAAATATTTTGCAAACAAATCTATTTGATCTTCTGTTGATGCATTTGCTGGAAGGGTTTTTGTTGTATTGTATGGAATTAAATTTATTTTAACTTTTAGATTGCTTAAAACACGAATTAATTTTTTTGCATGCTCAATTGAATCGTTTATATCCTGAAGCATTAAATACTCAATAGTTATATAATCTCTTTTGTTTAATTTAATTTTTTTTGCTTCAGCTATTACGTCCTGAAGAGAATATTTTTGATTTATTGGCATAAATTCGCTGCGCTGTTCGTTTGTTGGAAAGTGCAATGATATTGCAAGCTTTACTCCGAACTCGTTTATAAGTTCAGAAAGACCTGGTGTGACACCAGCCGTTGAAATTGTAATTCGGTTTTTTGACATGCCAAACGCATTTTCACCAGTGAATATCTTTAGCGATTTTTTTATGTTTTCAAGATTAAGCAATGGTTCACCCATTCCCATAAAAACAATATTTGTTATTTTATTTTGATCTAGGTTTGTATTTAGATAATTCATAGCAACTAAAAATTGACCAATAATTTCTGCAGTTTCAAGTTTTCTTACATATTTTAATTCTGAACCGGTTGCACAAAATTTACATTTAAGAGGACAACCAATCATGCATGAGACGCACAGAGTAACTCTTTTTTCGGAAATCATCAATAGTGTTTCTATGAGTTTTTTATCTTTGGTTTCTAATAAGAATTTGTAGGAGTTGTCTTCTTTGGAATAAGATACATGATTAATTTTAGGTATTTTAGTTTCAAAATCATTGAAAAGCTTTATTTTCAGATTCTTAGAAAGATTTGTCATTAGATCAAAATCTAAAACATTTTTTTTATAAAACCATTCAAATAGTTGTTTTGCCCTAAATTTGGGTTCATTAATGCTTTGAATTATTTTTTCAAGTTCTTTTAAATCTAGATTTAATAAATTTTGCTTCATAGGAAGGACCGGTTTACCCTTTGTTTTAAGTGGTTTGCATAATGTAATTATGATTGGTTTTTGTTATTTTTCAACTGATTTGTTGTGTGAAGCTAACATAAAGCATTTTAGTTTTAATTGAAAAAGGGCTATAGGCAATATTTTACCTTAAATAGGCAGTATTTGAAGTTTAATTTGCACAGAAAGCGGAACTAATGTTTTAGTTCATAATTTTGCAATTGCAGTTCCAATTTTAACGTATACTTTTGGAGGAGAACTTGTTTGGGTTGGCCTTGGAGCATTGGCTTCAGCTATAGGTTGGTCAGCACTAGATCATTTTTGCAATAAAAGTAAGCATAGTTCCGATTTGGATGATGTATTAGATGATGCGGAGAAGGTTGAGAAAGGAAAAGGTCCTTCAGATGTTTATGAAAAAGATGCAGGGAAAGATCAGAAAAAACAGGATTTTGATAAACTCAATAAAGGTCCTGTGCGTGAAATTAAGACGAAAGATGGAATAATTAAACTTGGAAAAACAGAAAATGGTGCAACTATTATAGATAGAGATTTTAGTAGTGAACGTTCAGGAGATAAACCAACCTTAGAAATACAGTTTGGTAAGAATGATTATCTTAAGATTAGATACAATGATTAAGGATATTTGTTAAATGAAATTTGTAGAATTTAAATTACCATGCGAACTGGGTAAGTTGTTCAGTACTGATTATTTTGTGTCATATGTAATAACTGATGAAAAAGGATTTAGGATAGCTTTTTATCATGATGTAAACGATGTATATGATATTGTGTTTGATTTTGGATATGCAGTTGAAGATTACAGGGTGTCTAATGAGGGCCGTCGCTTTGATCATCATACGGATAAGACTCCAGAACGGTGGTTTTTTATAGAAGTTAAAGACTCTGAATATTTAAAAAAAATAGATAAAGAATCAAGTGGTGTTCTCTTATCTATAAATTCTGATCTAAAACACTATATAGCTGGAGATGTAGATTATTCAATAGATATAATTTCACGTGGAGAGCCGAAGGTATATAAAGCCAAGAGAATATGTAAACAAGGAAATATTTATGACAAAAAATAATTTGAATGAAGATGCTGATAAATCAGAATTGGGTAAAGTAGAAATTAAAAAAGATTTTAAAGGAAGGGAGTTTAAAGTTGGCTATTTACCTAATGGGGATAAGGTAGTAAGCAGAAGCTTTAGTACCAGAGATGGAAGGCCAACTCTTGAATATCAAAAAAAAGAAAATAGTAAATTTTGTAAAATTCGATACAACGAGTAAAAAAATATGAAAGAAAAATGGAAATACTGGAAACCAGCTGAGTTTATAACACAGGATTATGAAGTAACCAGATTTGTATATGGATCAAATGGTACATATGCAATTATAGAAAGTAATGACGAAGACAAGGCATCTATTAAAATAAATTTTGGATATAGAGTTGAACTTTGTAGAATTACAAATGAAAGGTCATTAAATTACACTGTTTGCAATGTACAAAATATGAACGGGGATAATTTTTTTGTTGGTAAATCTTTTTTTATTGTAGAAAACTCAAAATTAATTGAATGGTTAGAGAAAGAATCGGCGGGTTTAATGGAATGTTTTGAACTAAAACATTTTGTTTTTCTTAATGATAATGATTTCATAGATATAATCTCTCACTGTGACCCAGATATCAAAGTAATTAAGAAATAAGCAAAAATAATTAAAGCCTACTTAAAAAAACTATTAAGGGGTTTTTGAATGAGTAATGTTATTTACATTGGAACAGATATAATTGATAAAGAATATTATATAGCGGACTTAATATTTAAGAAATATAATCTTGAGATTATATTGAAACATCTAAATAAAAAGAATGCGGTTGTTGATTTTGGATTAAACGCTATAGACTATAGATTTTCGCGGGAACTTTTTCGGATAAACGATTTAATTTTTGGTGATAAATTTAAATATTGGCCAATCCTAAGAATAGATGATTCTAAGTATTTAAAGAAATTAAATGATGAATCTTCTGGAGTAATGTTAGTTGTGGATGAAAAACTGAAGCATTATATTATTTATGATGATGATTTTGTGATTGATGTAATTTCTTCTGAAGATCCTACGGTATTTATAGATGAGAAATAATTTAATAATTGCTAGAAATTATCACTTTGCGTTAACAAAATAATTATTTGTTGTTGACAGATATCGTTTTTAACGATAAATTTTAGCTAATTATTTGATTTTCTAGCGGGAATAGCTCAGCGGTAGAGCATTGCCTTGCCAAGGCAAGGGTCGCGAGTTCGAATCTCGTTTCCCGCTCCATTTTTCTTTTTTCTATGTTTAAAATTTTAAATTCATATAATTAGGCAGCAAAATGTGGTGCAATTGCTATATTTAATCTGTTTTGCTACTTTCCTATAAAGACCAATCACTATGTCTTTATTTCTGAAAAATCCGTATTTTTTGGCTTTTCTATTATATTTGTATTGGTACAAGGGAAATTGGGTAAATAATTATTGATTGGTACATTTTTTTATTATTTATTAAAAAAAATTTAAAAAAGAGGATTTTATCCTATGAAGTCTATGCTTCAAGAAGCATCAACTGTTTTTAAGGCTGTCGAAAAAGCTTGGAATAATTGTGGTCAACCTGAAGGGTTTTCTGTAAAGATTCTTGAATTTGGTAATAAAAGTTTTTGGGGAATGACTAAAAATCCTGCTGTTATTTCTTTTTCTTATGATCCAAAAACACAAACGAGAAAAGCTTCTTTAGATGTTAATAAATCAAGATTTGAAAAAAAATCACCAACGGCTCATAGGGTTTCAAGAAAACAACAAAATTCAATAAGCCAAAAAGCTTCTGATTTTATAAGCTCTGTTTTGGGTGGAAGTAAAGATCATAAAAAAGATCAAGATTTTTCTTCTCGTAAAAATATTCAAAAAAAATCTGTGCAACCTCAACAAAAAAGAGAAGCTTTTGATAAAGGTTGGACAAAAGAAACAGCCGATGATGTTATGGTTTATCTTAAAGAACTTATGAGTGTCATGGGAATTAATACTGAATTAAAATATAAGATTGATCAAAAACTTTTAAATGTTTATATCGACAAAAGAATCTTGAGAGAAAACGAAGATGAAAAATTACTTTTTATCAGTTTATCTCACATTGTTATGCAGTTTTTAAAAAGAAAACATAAAAAGAAATTTAAGCATTATTATCTAATAATTAATTCAAAATCTTTGGCTGCAGCAAAGCCTCCCGTCGCAAATGGATAAACAAGAATTAAACTTGCAGCATTCCGACAATGAAACAATTATTGCGCATTGCACCCCTCAAGGAAGTGGTGCAATCGCGCTTTTGCGTTTATGCGGAGATGATGCAGTAATTATTGCGGATAAAATTGCATCATTGAGTTCAAAACAAAAACTAGAAGATCTACAAACTCATACAATTCATCACGGACATATTGTGTCTTGTAAAGACACGTCTTGTAAAGACTCGTCCTGTAGAGATACGTTTCGTAAAAACAAAAACAAAAATAAAATTATTGACGAAGTTTTGTTTTTTTTAATGCGCGCGCCAAAAACTTTTACAGGACAAGATACTATTGAAATTAGTTGCCACAATAATCTGTTTATTATTCAAGAAATTATAGAGCAAGCAATTTTAGCAGGCGCAAGACTTGCCGAACATGGTGAATTTACCAAAAGAGCATTTCTTAATAATAAAGTGGATTTGCTTCAGGCCGAATCTATTAACGATTTAATTCATGCTCAAACCGAACTTGCATTGCGCAAATCTATGTCGCAACTTCAAGGAAGTTTATCAAATTGTTTATCAGAAATAGAAAAAGATCTTGTCGGTCTTTTGAGTATTGTTGAAGGAAGTTTTGAATTTTTTGAAGAAGAACACCAAGATTTAGATATTGATAATATAATCAAACAAAATTTTGATCTATTAATTCAAAAAATAAAAACAATTAAATCTAACTTTAGTCAGCAACAACAAATAAAAGATGGAATAAAAATTGGAATTATTGGTTGGGTTAATGCAGGAAAATCAACTTTATTTAATTCTATTCTTAAAAAAAATCGTGCGATTGTTACCAATGTTGAAGGAACAACTCGTGATAGTATCGAATGCAGTTTATATAGAAACGGAAATTTTTGGTTGTTAGTTGATACTGCAGGATTAAGAAAAACAGAAGATTTTATTGAACAAGAAGGAATTGATCGTTCCTTTTTGCAAGCCGAAGAATCGGACATTGTTTTATTAACTTTTGATTTATCAAAACCGTTATCTGAAAAACAAATTAATGTTTATAAAAAGTTGGTCGAAAAATATAAAAACAAAATAATTTTTGTTGGTAATAAGTCAGATATTCAAAATAATCAATTCAAAGATTGCTTAGATTTTATTGATATGTATAATTTTATAAAAATTTCTGCTTTGCAAAAAGATGGAATTGATAGTTTAGAAAATAAAATAGAAGAAAAAATTCAGAACATTTTCACAAAGCTTCAATCCCCATATTTATTGAACCAAAGGCAATATAATTTAATTACGCAAATTGAGAATAAAATGAAGTTTGTTGAAAATTTAACCAAAGATACCATAGAATACGAATTGATGGCTTATCATATCAAAGAGATGCTGGAAGCTTTTTCTGAACTTACTGGTCGAAATATTAACGAAAAAATGCTCGATAGAGTGTTTAGTGATTTTTGCATCGGCAAGTAAGGTGATAGGCAATAAAAAAGGGATTTTAGGGGGGAGCTTATTATGATCTTTTCAAAAAAGATTTCACTATTTTTATTTGTTGTAAATATTGGTTGTGCTTTTACACAAAATTCTAATTTTAAAAATTCTAACAAGATAGAATTATCTAACTTTTCACAAACTTATTCCAAGTTTTATAATCAAGAAAATATTCTAGACCAGAATAATAAAACTACTTTAAAAAATTATCGTATTTGGGAAAAAGAATCGGTAAAACCTTTTACTGAATTAATTCTTTCTTGGAATGCTTTTCGTCCGAAAAAAGGTCAATATTCTTTTTGGGTAAGTATCCGTCATAATTATTGGTCAAAGTGGTATAAAATTGCAGAATGGGGAACTAATAAACAACAGACGTTTGTTAATACTAAAAATCCTTTTGTTCACTTAAAGCATGTTCGTATGGAAATGCAGAAACAAAGGAAAGGTAATGCATTTAAAGTACGAGTTGTTGCAGAACAAGGTGCTGATATAAAAAATTTAAAGGGACTTTTTGTTAACACTTCTGATCTTGATAAATTTAGAGCAGAAAAACCAAATAATTTTGATTTGCCTGCAACATGTATTAAAGGTGTGCGTCCTCAATCTCAAATGGCTTTAAATCATCCCCGATTTCGTGATTTTTGTTCACCAACTTCACTTAGCATTATGATGAATTATTATTCCGGTGATTCAATTGATTTAAAAGATTATGTTCCAGAATTTGCACAACAGGTTTTAGACCAATGCTATTTAGATATTTATGGAAATTGGATTTTAAATGTTGCACAAGCATACGATTCTCTAAAAGGAAAAAGACCTTTTCGTGTAGAACGTTTAAACAATTTTGAACAATTGTATAGTTATTTAACCAAGAAAGTTCCTGTCGCTGTTAGTGTTAGAGGTTCGCTTCGCGGTGGTGCAAAAAGTTATGATAATGGACATTTTATTTTAGTTGTTGGTTGGAGCAAGAAAAAACAAAGAGTTCTTTGTATCGATCCCGCTTTTTGTGGAAATTCAAATACAAAACGTGCTTATAGAATTTCTGACTTTTTACAAGCTTGGGGAACTTCTAGAAATTTAAGTTATGTAAGTTCTGGTGTTTAATTAGATTATTTTCTTATAAATTGTTTCTGTGTGTAACTTTCTGCTAAAATAAATTTAGTAAAATATTTCATGGCTTTGGTTGGCAAAAGCCCATTTTTTGTTAAAATTTGAGCTTGATTACTTTAGTTTGAGAATTATATGGAAAGTTCTGTTTTTTGTTTATGAGTAGTTTTGACGGTTTTTTGTCATCCTGAACTTGTTTCAGGATCTATTTTTAACTTCTAAGAATATTTAGATCCTGAAACAAGTTCAGGATGACAAAATGGGTAAAAAAGCGAGATGGTTATGAATTCAGAAAAATTTACAAATGCCTTTATGCAATTAATCCAAGATGCTTTTTCTTTTGCATCGGGCCAACAAGATGCAACATTGCAACCATTGCATTTGTTATATGAGGCGTTACAGAGTAATTATTGTATTGCTTGTTTTAGCCAATTAGGTATTGATCTTAATTCTTTAGATCAAGTTGTTGTTCAAGAGTTAAATAAAGTTTCAAAAATACGTGGAGGTCAGACATCTGCGGATCATTCATTGCAGCAATTTTTACAGGAATGTGAAAATGAAGCAAAATCCATGGGTGATGAATATATAAGTTTGGATGCTTGTCTTTTGGCTTTTGCTAAAACAAAGAATTTACCAGAAATTATTACTAATTTTTTTCAGCAAAATAAGTTTGATGATAAAAATGTTAGAAATTGGATAACAACTTTAAGAAAAGGCGATACTGTTAAAAGTCAGGGCGCAGAACAACAACATGAAGCGTTAGAAAAATATTGTCATGATTTAACAAAAATGGCTGCTGATGGAAAGCTAGATGTTGTTATTGGAAGAGATGGCGAAATTCGTAGAGTTATTCAAATTCTTTCTCGGCGTACAAAAAACAATCCAGTTTTAGTTGGAGATCCCGGTGTTGGTAAAACTGCAATAGTTGAAGGAATTGCACAAAGGATTGTAAATCAGGATGTTCCAGAAGGTCTGCGCAATCGTAAAATTTTATCTTTAGATTTGGGATCATTACTTGCTGGTACCAAATATCGCGGTGAATTTGAAGAAAGATTAAAATCTATTTTAACGGCGATAGAAAAAGAAGAGGGAAATGTAATTTTATTCATTGATGAATTACATATGCTTGTTGGTGCAGGAGGAACTGAAGGCGGAATGGATGCATCAAACTTATTAAAGCCTGCTCTTGCAAGAGGTCTTTTGCATTGTATTGGTGCAACAACTTCTATTGAATATAAAAAATATATAGAAAAAGATGCAGCGCTTGAAAGACGTTTTCAAAGAGTTCAAGTTGAAGAACCAACAATTGAAGATACAATTTCTATTTTGCGAGGTCTTAAAGAAAAATACGAAATGCATCATGGAATTAGAATAAAAGACCAAGCTTTAGTTGCCGCTGCAAATTTAGCAGCAAAAATGATTGCAGATCGTTTTTTACCAGATAAAGCAATCGATCTTGTTGATGAAGCTGCCTCGATGGTAAAAATGTCTATTGATTCAAAACCAGAAGAAATGGATAAATTAGAAAGAAAGATTAGGCAACTTGAAATTGAAAGAGTTGCACTTGAAAAAGAAAAAGATGAAGCATCTCAAAAAAGATTAAAGGAACTTCAAAAAGAGCTTGCTAACTTAAAAGAAGAAGACAGAAAGTTTTTGGAAATTTGGCAGGCAGAACGTAAACCTTTGGAATCTATTCAAAGATTAAAAGAGAAAATTGAAAACGCGAATATTTCTTATGCGCAAGCAGAAAGAGAAGGCGATTTTTCTACTGCTTCTAGAATTAAATATGGAACTTTAGTAAAACTCGAAGAACAACTACAAAAAGAACAAGACGCATTAAAAAAAGTAACCACACATTTGATAAAAGAAGAAGTTGACGAAAATGATATTGCATCAGTTCTTTCTCGCTGGATAAAAGTTCCTGTAGAAAAACTTAAGTCTGATGAAAGTGAAAAACTTATAAAAATGGAAGAAGTTTTGCACCAAAGGGTTATTGGGCAAGATGAGGCAATTACAAAAATTGCAGATACAATTCGTGTGCATCGTGCAGGAATTGGTGATCCAAATAAACCAATTGGTTCATTTTTATTTTTGGGACCAACTGGTGTTGGTAAAACCGAAGTTGCAAAAACTTTAGCTGATTATTTATTTAACGATGAACATCAGATGATAAGAATTGATATGTCTGAATATATGGAAAAACATTCGGTTGCAAAACTTATTGGTGCTCCTCCTGGATACATTGGTTACGAAGAAGGTGGACAATTAACAGAAAAAGTTAGACGTCATCCATATTCTGTAGTTTTATTTGATGAAATAGAAAAAGCTCATTCTGATGTTTTTAATATATTTTTACAAATCTTAGATGATGGTCATTTAACAGATGCGCAAGGAAGATTTGTTTCTTTTAAAAATTGTATTTTAATAATGACATCAAATATTGGATCAGATTTAATTTTGCAAGCCGGCGAAATTGATGAAAAAGTAAGAGCTGAAATTGAAAACTTGTTGCATAAACACTTTCGTCCAGAATTTTTAAATCGAATTGATGAAACAATTTTCTTTCGTTCTTTAACAAAAACAGATGTACAAGAAATTGTTTTAATACAAATTAAGCAGTTAAAAAAACGCATGCAAGGTAAAAATATTGAACTTAAATTTACTGATGATGCAATTTCAAAATTAGCAGATCTTGGTTTTTCTAAAGATTTTGGGGCGCGACCTTTAAAACGTGCAATTCAACATTATGTTGTAAGTCCATTAGCAACAATGATATTAAAAAATCCTGAAAAGAAATTATATACGGTTGGTGTTAAAAGCGACAAGATTGTGATTAGTTGATTAAATTATTGATGAGGTCTCTCTTCCCAACTAAATTCAAATCCATGGTCGGTTGTATGAACATGTACATACTTTCCATTTCTGTCTTTTGGTAAATTTCTTTTAAATGGAGCTAAGACCCAATCTTTAAATGTTGTGATAGTTGCAAAACCATCCATATTACATTTCTCTGGGTTATCAGTAGGTCCGCCTTGTCCTTCAGGGCATGACATGAAGGTATAAGCAGGGAATGAATATAGGTTAATTAGTTGTTTAATTGGTTTTGAATTTGTATCTATCAGATAGCCGTTTGCCATTATTTTTCGATATTTTTCTGCAACACTGACTGCAAATTCATTATGGTCGTGACCTCTTAAAAGTGTTCTCAAAAAAATTTTTGCAAGTAAAAGCTCTATTGTTTTTTGTGAAACCGAGTGTGCTTTATCGGGCCGTTTTATAGCAGCTTTGATTACAGCTTCAGTTCCTGGAATAATTTCACCAAAATATAGGTCTTTAAACGCTGGAATAATTTTTATTGAATAATTTGGTTGAGAGTTGAGTTCTTGTATTGTTTCGATAGATATTAAAGAATTGAATTTGTTGTCGGTTGGGATAATTCCATGACAAGCAATTGCAGTATTATTTATAATTAATGCACTTGGTAAAAGAGTAAATACTTCGAGCATTTGTTCAAAAACATCGTCGCCATATTTCTGACACACTTCATCTTTAAATCCAAATTTTTCTGCAATATATTGTATTTCATGATTTCCTTTAGTTGGAAATATTTTATCTGGATTTGCAATTTTTAATTTCATAAGCAAATACCAAACTTCAACACCGTATTGTCCTCTGCTTGCATAATCGCCCGTAAAAATTAATGGAGTATTTAGCATGAAATTATCTTTAAGATCGTTGGTGGAATTCCAATTGAGCATGTTTCTTAATAAAGAATGTGCGCTTGCATGAATATCTCCATTAATATTGAATTTTTCTGTAAGATCTAATTTTTGGATATAAGCAAAACGAGATTCTTTTTTTTCGCTTAATAACAGTTGTTCTCTTGTTTGTTGATCCAAGAATAAATTCATCACATTTTTAAATTGCTTTATAGTTTCTACAAATTCTTTTTTAGGGATAAAACTTTCTGGATAGGGTGCTAAAGATCTTCCATCTCGCATTGTGTTTGATGATGCATATTCAACTCTTGAAGCAAAAAAAGCTTGTGCAAAATCAGTAAGACTTATTAAAGATTTTTGTTCTGCCATTGCAAGCAAATTTTTTGATTGGAAGATTATCAGAAATAGAAATAAATAAATTTTCTTCAAAATATTCCTTTCAAGATTAAAAAAGAAACTTTTTATTAGTGTACTTAAGTAAAGGTACTGTTTTATACAAAATTATTAAAAGTATGTAAATAAATATGAATTATGATGATATTTGCTTAATTAAATGTATTAAATAGGGCTGTTTTCTATGAAAAGCAGCAAAAACCCTTGATTCCTTGGCAATTCTAGGGTGGCTGTTTGAAAATATATTTGGCCTTGGTAGCCTATAGATAGAGCAATTCATATTAAATCATGAGGGTTTTATTAATTTTTGAAAAATGGAGGTTTTTCATGAAAAAAATCAATGTTTTTTTATCAATTTTAATTATTAATAGCTTTTTTGCTAATTCAATTATTTATTCTGGTGGGATTTGTTCTAAAGGGGCAAAATGTTGTGAGCAAGATCATGCTCCAGAGAAAAAATATTATGGCCCCAAAATTTTAGTTACTACTGCTGAAGAAGATAAATCAATAGAATTTGTGTCAGCCGAAAAATTTTTGATTTTTAAAATTAAAACAGGGGTAGGATCTAATGGTTCTGATAGGTATGGATATTTAAAAGGCTCAAATTGCTTTGAAGATAGAAATATGGACTTCAGAAGAATTAGAACTTTTAAATATTTACGAGAACTTTTATGTTTCCATTTTCAATATATAGCATCTTGTTTACCAAAAATTGTTAATCTTAATCATCAAAAGTATTCGAAAAATTCAGTTGTTGGAACAAAGAATATATTTGATGCTATAGATCATGGAAATTTAAATGAGATATATAAGTTTGCATCTCAAATTAATTTGCACAAAGAAAATGATCCTTTTATAGGAAGCAGCCCTTTACTTTACGCTATAAAAAATAAGGCACCACTGGAAATTATTTCACTTTTACTTTTAGTTGGTGCAGATGTTTATGAATATGAAGAAGATGGTGATGGACGCAATCTTGTATTATTTAATCTTCCAACAGAAGATATGTATTATTGCAAGGATGTTTTAGATATGCTTCTTGCTTGTAGGTTAGATTTAACAGATAGAGATGTTATTAAATTTCCACATTCAAAAGAGCTTTTATTTCTTACTAAATTTAGCAATATAACTTTTTTTAATGAATTATATCAGCATTTTCTGCAACATCCCGATGATAGAAAATCGTTATTAATTTTTCCATTAATTAATGATGGAGCTGGTATTAAAAACAAGCGGTGTATTGTACGAAGTATATTTGATGTTATATATGAACATGCTTTTAATCGCCTATATGAATTTAGATCTCAAATTAATGGTATAGAAGAAGAAAAGGCTGAAAGTACATTTTTAACCGTTAAAAAACAAAATGTTGATTGTGATGATCGGCCGTTATTTTGTGCAATACAAAGGAAAGCTCAGGTAAGAAATATTGTACTTATGCTTTTACTTGGAGCAGATGTTAATTTAAAACAAAAGGGTGATTCTTTGATGAGTTGTTTAAATTCAAAAGACCGAGTTTATTCTAAAGCTCTTTTAAATATATTTTTAAGCTGCGGTTTAAGTCTTACAGAAGAAGAACGAAGACAATATGCTAATCAAATAGATTAAGGTTTATTGGGTTAAGATTAAAAAAAAAGAGGTGGGATAATTTTTTTTATCCCACCTCTTTTTTAAAAAATCCGTATCTTTAGTAAAATATTATAAAACTTTTATCCAATTAAGAACTTTGTCTTTGAGTTTTTTGATATCAACTTTATTTGTAGCACCTTGAATCATTTGTTGATTTCCGCCACCTTTGAATTCAAAGTTTTCTCTTAAAAATTTGCTAAATTCTTTTAAGTTAACTTGTTGTTGCCATTTTGAATTGACGTAAGCAAAGATACTTATAATTTCTGGTTTTGCAGTATTTTGTGAAATTACAAAATAAAAACCAGGAGATTTTTTTTCAATTTCTTCAAAGATATCTTTTGCTTCGTTATTTTTAATATCTTCAAGTTCCAATAGTAAAGATGGAACTTTTCCTAACGCAACAACTTCTTTTTGCCAAATTGGTATTTGAGTTAGCAATAGTTTCTTTTTTAGTTGTTTGATTTCACTTAAAGCTGAATGTAAGTTTTCTTGTTGTTTTTCAACAGCTTCAAACACTTTTTCTGTTTTAACTTTAAAGGTGTCACCTAAAGATTTTGCAATATCAAAAGTTTTTTGAAATAGTTTTATTGCTTCTGGACCAGTTGTTGCTGTTAATCGACGCACGCCGGAAGAAAGTGCAACTTCTGATTCAATTTTAAAACAACCAATTTCGCCGGTTCTTTTTACGTGTGTTCCTCCACAAAGTTCTGCGGAAAAATCTGGAATTTGTACAACGCGAACTTCTTGTGGATTATATTTTTCTCCAAAAAATGCAGTTACTCCTGAGTTTGTTGCTTTTTCTAGTGTTGTGACAAAAGTTTTGACTTCAAGATCTTCTTGAATTTTTTGATTTACTATTTTTTCGATTTCTTTAATTTGTTCTTTTGTTAAACCTTCAAGGTGCGTAAAATCAAAGCGTAAATGTTGATTGTCAACATAAGAACCTGCTTGTTTTATATGATTCCCTAAAAGTTGTACAAGTGCTGCTTGCAACATATGAGCAGCGGTATGATTTTTTTGTGTGTTTAACCTTTTATATAAATCAACAACACATTTTGCTTTTTCACCAATCTCTATTTTGGCATTAGTTTCTTTAGTTGAAATTTTAACTGCAATTGCAGGGTTTTCGCTTTTATCTGACTTGTAAATATCAATTATTGGATAACTATGATCATTTATAATTATCCATCCCTTATCGCTAACTTGTCCTCCGCATTCAATGTAAAAAGGAGTGCTTTCAGTTACGATCCAAAGGGCAGAATCTTCTTTATGTATAAAATTTATTTCTGTTTCAACTTCTAATTTTTCGTATCCAACAAATTTGGTTGATATGTTTTCTGGAATTTCAATTTTAAACTCTTTGCCTTTTATTTTTTTACCAGATTGTTCTTTTTGTTTTTCCATTTCTTTTTCAAAACCTTGAATATCAAGTTCAAGATTGTTTTCTTTGGCAATAACGCGTGTAATTTCTGGAGGAAAACCGTAAGTATCGTGAAGTTTAAAAATCTGTTCGCCTGACAGTTTATTTATCTTTTGTTTTATATTTTTTTGAATATATTTTTCTAAAATATTTTTACCTTGGATAAGGTTTGTTGCAAATTTTTCTACTTCGGATTCGATTGTTTTTGAAATGAACTCTTTGTTTGTTTTAAGTTCGGGATAAATTGGACAAAAGTAAGAAATAAATTCATTTGCTAAAGCTTCAAATACCTTTGGATTATCAGAAAGCTTTTGAGCAAAAAGTGCAGCGCGTCTTATAATTTTACGCAGAACATAACCGCGACCATCGTTTGAAGGAATTACTCCGTCCGAAATTAACATTGAAGTTGAACGTACGTGATCCGATAAAACATGAAATGCAATTTTTTTATTTTCATCGCTTTGTTCATAAGAAATTTTTGTAAGTTCTTCTAATTTTTTAATTAAAACTTCAAATAAATCGATTTGGAAAATATTTTCTTTTTTTTGCATGATCATGCATATGCGTTCATGACCCATTCCGGTATCGATACCTTTTTGTTTTAAAGGTAAAAGTTTGCCGTTTTCTTGGCGATTAAATTGCATAAAAACTAGATTCCAAATTTCAACAAATCTTTTGCAATCACAAGAAGGATCACATGTTTTTTGTTGGCAACCATTTTTTATTCCATAATCAACATGAATTTCTGAACACGGACCGCAAGGACCTGTGTCGCCCATTTGCCAAAAATTATCTTTTTCGCCAAGTTTATAAATTTTTTCAGCAGGTACTTTTATTTCTTCGTTCCAAATTTTATAACTTTCATCATCTTCGTGATAAACACTTATAACAAGATCGTTGGGAGAGAGTTTAAGCTCTTTTGTTAAAAATTCCCAAGCAAATTTAATTGCTTCTCGTTTGAAATAATCTCCAAAAGAAAAATTTCCCATCATTTCGAAAAATGTTAGATGTTTACTTGTAAAACCAACTTCATCAAGATCGTTATGTTTTCCGCCTGCGCGTACACATTTTTGAATAGATACTGCTTTATTGTAAGGTCTTTTTTCTTTGCCAGTAAAAGTATCTTTAAATTGATTCATTCCTGCATTTGTAAAAAGCAGTGTTGGATCTTCTGCGGGAATTAGTGATGAGCTTGGTACAGCTGTATGACCATTTTTTTTAAAAAAATCAGAAAATTTTTGACGTATTTCGAGCGAATTCATTTTATTTATCCTATTTTTACACAAATTAGTATCAATAAAGAATGGTACAATGCCTTTATTATATTTTCAATTATCTTAAAATAGAATTTGTATTTTAATGTTTTTTAAAGTTCGATTGATTATGAAAAAAATTATGTTTAAATATTTTGTTGTAAGTCTATTGTTTTTCTTAAATTTAAGTTGTGATGTTCCTATCGGGACATTAATTAAAATTAATACAGGAACAAAACCTGTTGAACAATTTTTTATATCTGAAAAAATAACATCTTATTCTTTTAAAGATGGACAATTTAAAGATGTTGCAATTGAATCAATTGCTAAATATAAATCAAAAGATTTTGTAGTTATTCAAACATCTTCCGGCATGCTTTGCTGCGGGAAAGAAGCTAAAGTATTTAGCGTATCCAAAAATAAATTTATAAAATCTACTGATTTGGATGTAACCGATATTTTACTTAGTTCCGAATTAAAACAATATCCCGTAGAAAAAGTTGTAAATTATGAATCAGAAGAAGAGACCTTTTTTGTTTTAAGCTTAGAAGAACCGCATGCTTTCTTTCAATGTGATTCAAGCGGAACTTCCTTCTTGATGCATAATAATCCAGCTGTTTTTGTTCTTGAGTATGTTATTGAGAGAGGGCCTGAAATAATAGAAATTGCGGCAAGTTCTGTACTTGCTTTATTTGGGGCAAAAGTTGCGCATGACAATGGCAAACATAGTCATACATTTAATGAACAAAGAAAAGTTGAAAGTCGACAACGACATATTGAATCTCTTGAAGACAAGGTACGTTTTGGTAAATCAACTATAGAAGATCAAGAAAGATTACAATTATTTACAGATTTTCCGGGTATTTCAGATGAAGAAGTAGATCAAAAAATAGAAGCAAATCGGAAATATAGAGAATCTTGTATGAAAAATAATGAAAATGTAATTAAAGTGTTAGGTAAAGATGGATGTGAACAGCTTATAAAATATTATTTAGTAACACAGCAAATTCAAGCAAATAATTCTGCTAATAATATAAATCTAAATAATGATGTTTCAACGCAACAAGAAAAACAACCTCCTGTTATTGGTGATGAAAATGATAAATCCGACGATAAAGAATCAGGTAAAACAGATGACAAAAAATCTAATGAAAATAAAAAAAATTTGGATAGAGAAAAACAAAAAAACAAAGATAAGGTAAAACAACTTCAATCAGATGATGATAAATTACCAAATCAAGGTTTAGTTGATTCTGGAAAGGTGCTGGACGCACCTCCTGTTGATGCAGGAAAACAGGGCAAACATGTTCCTGGTCATAATAATTGTAATCCAGGAAAATCACAATGGCCTGAGGGTGAAAATGGAGTTGAATTAACGCAAGAGGCATGGATGAAAGGTGAAGAGACAGACAAATATGATAAAACTGTAAGAAAATATACAAAAGGAGATTTAGAAATTAAAGTTCATATTGATAAAAAGTATAAAATTCACGGGTACCCAAATTACCCTAAAAAGTAGGAAATTGTTATGATTGAAAATGGATGCAAATATAAGGATTGTAAATATTCTATATTAAATTACATATCAGATGATTTTTGGATGAAACCTTTTAAAAAATGGTTTCCAAATATGTTTTCTTATAATCGAACAGATTTTCGTCATTCAGCTTGTTTTACAATGTATTTAAATTTATCACCTGTTCAACATGAAATAGGAACAGAAGAATTTAAAAAATATTTAATGGATAATGGTATTTGCAATTTGTTGAGAGTTGATATTTCTGTAATATCTTTTTATGTAAATATAAAATATATCCAGTATGTAGTTATAGATGAAAATATAGAAATATTTGATAGTCGTACTTCATTTATATCGGAGTATGCAAAATATAGTGATAAGTTAAGAAAGTACATTCAAGAACATTGTTTGCAAATGAAATCATTTTGGTCTGAAGGTGAAAATGGAGTTGCCTTAACACAAGAAGCGTGGGTGAATGGTAAATCTGCAGGAAATCCAAAAATTAGAACATATGAAAAAGAAGGTATGAAAATAAAAGTTTATATGGGTGAAAAGGGATCTATTCACGGTTATCCTGTTAATACTAAGGGGGCTTGAAATGAATGATGAGTTGAAAAACGAAGTTTTGGCTGGTATTGACGGAGTGTATAAGAATGAAGATTGTAAATACGCTATATGGAATTATGTGGCTAGAGATTTTTGGGTTGATTCATTTAAAAATTTGTTTTCCGAAATGTATTTTTATAATGAAACAGATTTTAATTATTCTGTTTGTTTTACCATGTATTTAAACTTGTCTGCCATAAATGCAACCTTTTATTCTCGAGAATTTGATTATTATTTAAGAGAAAAGGGATCTATTGATTTATTACTAATACATATTTCTGCTATTGCTCCATATGCAACAATTAAATATTTACAATATAAAATCGTTGATGGAGAAAAAAAAATATTTAGCAGATATACCTCATCCAAACCAGAACATGCACAATATGGAAGCAAATTAAAACAATCTCTTAAAGATAGAAACATAATTTGTTTAGAGGATGATATATTATTACTTAAGGTTGAAGGAATTTCTTTAGAGTTAAGAGAAAATGATGTTAGAGTTTATAATTGCCTTTTTGAAGATTCAGAAGGATGGCCTAAGTAGTTATATATTTATTGTTTGATTTTTCTATGTGTAATACATTGTGCGCTTTAGTTTTGATGTTTTGCTTATTGAATACGTGAATATTAAAAAAATGCCTTTTAAAGCAAGACTAATTGATGAATTTGCAAAATGAATATATTCTAAAAGTGAACATTAAGTATTGTTATTAATTGGTATTAGAAATGGAGGAAATATGAAAAATATTATGAAAAAATATTTTATTTCTTTTTTGTTAACTTTATCTTGTTTTCTTTTTATAAATTCAAATTTTGCAAAATCAACCGAATTAGATTTTTATGATCAAAATACATTTTTGGAATTACAAAAAAGAGTGGTTGAACTTGAAAATTTAATGAAGCAGTCAAAGATTAATGTTGATTCAGAATCACATTCTTTAGAATATTTAGAAGGATCTATAAAATATCCAAAATTAGTTTTAAATAAATTTGCAGAACTTTTTAAATTTGTTTTGGATAAATGTGATAAAATGACATCCAAAAAATTTGTTATTGCCTTTTGTATGGCTGTTGGACCACTAATTGCGCTTTATTGTTCCATTTTTGATTCACAACCCTTGCTTAATTTAATAAATAGTTTTTTTAGTTATTCAACTAAAAGTGCAACCGATACAGGCGCGGCTCTTGGCAAAGGAATGATTGAAGGGGTTGTTGATGGTGCAATGGATAATAAGTTAGCGGTTGCTGAATTTGCGGGAGCAGGGATAAGTTTATATACCGTTTGGATATTTTTTAGTCAGATTGTTTTAAAAGTTGCAGGAGCTGCAGGAGATAGAATTGCACATAATATTAATCCTCAGATCAAATAATATTAATATTTTCAAAAGAATATTTTTGTTTTTGATTATTTGTTTTTTTAATAATATTTATGCGACTTATGAAGATTTACAAAAAGTTTTAAATCATGAGACATCTGGTTGTGTAGACTTATCGTATGATTCTTTGTCGTATCAAAGCTTTTCTTTTTGTTCTTTATCTTTGTCTTCTCTGTATCATGCAAGGTTAATTCATACGAATTTTTTACATGCAGGGTTGTTTCGTGCCGATTTAAGAGGTGCTACTTTTAGAGAAACTAATTTCACTTCGGCTTATCTTTTTGAAGCTTATATGTCTCATACAAAATTAAACGATAGTTGTTTTGTTGGAGCAAATCTTTCTGGAGCAATTTTAGTTAGTTCAGACATGAGCCAAGCAGATTTTACAAATGCAAAACTTTGTAAGGCAAAATTAAAAGATGGGATTCTTTTTATAGAAGATGAACATGGAGAAATAGTACAAGGTGCGGTTGTTGAAGGTGCTGATTTTGCATTTGCAAAAGGTTTGACGGACAAACAAAAAAATTATCTTTTTGATCATGGTGCAATTCATGTCCCACGGATTATTGTTTATGGGTTAGAAGAATACGAAAATAAAGAAATATTTGATCCAAAAGAATTAAGTTATATAGAACGTATGAAAAGATATTTTAAAAATAAATATATTTGGAAATTCAAATCTAAAAATTGCGGCATTCAAAAGTTTGAAGAAGATTTAGAAGATTATAATAAAGAAGTTTTTGATTCAAAATTGCTTAGTTATAAAGAACGTATAAAAAGATATTTCAAAAATAAATATAAATGGTATTTTGGATCTAGAAATCAGGAAGTTCAAACTGATTAAAAGGCTCTGTAAAAAGTAGTGCCTTTTTAATTTTCTATAAATTAATTGTTAAATTTTTTTATATTTTAAACAAAATTAAAAATTTCTAATAAAAAGTTTGTGTGGGGTATGGTTATGAAAAAAAAATTGTTTAAATATTTTGTTGTAAATCTATTATTTTTCTTAAATTTAAGTTGTGATATCCCTATAGGGACATTAATTAAAATTAATACAGGAACAAAACCGGTTGAACAGTTTTCTATTTCTGAAAAGCTAACATCTTATTCTTTTAAAGACAGACAACTTAAAGATGTTGCAATTAAGGCAATCGCTAAATATAAATCAAAAGATTTTGTATTTATTCAAACATCATCAGGAATACTTTATTGTGGAACAGAGGCAAAAATATTTAGCGTGTCTAAAAATAGTTTTGTTAAATCAACTGATTTAAACACAACTGATATTTTGTTAAGCCGTGAGTTAAAACAATATCCTATAGAAAAAGTTGTAAATTATGAATCAGAAAAGGAAGAGATTTTTTTTGTTTTAAGCTTAGAAGAGCCGCATACTTTTTTTCAATGTGATTCAACCGGAACTCCATTCTTGATGCATAATAATCCAGCTATTTTTATTCTTGAGTATGTTATTGAGAGAAGCCCTGAAATAATAGAAATTGCGGCAAGTTCTGTACTTGCTTTATTTGGGGCAAAAGTTGCGCATGACAATGGCAAACATAGTCATACATTTAATGAACAAAGAAAAGTTGAAAGTCGACGACGACATATTGAATCTCTTGAAGACAAGGTGCGTTTTGGTAAATCAACTATAGAAGATCAAGAAAGATTACAATTATTTACAGATTTTCCGGGTATTTCTGATGAAGAAGTAGATCAAAAAGTAGAAGCAAATCGGAAATGTAGAGAATCTTGTATGAAAAGTAATGAAAATGTAATTAAAGTGTTAGGTAAAGATGGATATGAAAAGCTTATAAAATATTATTTAGTAACACAGCAAATTCAAGCAAATAATTCTTCTAACAATATAAATCTAAATAATGATGTTTCAACGGGACAAGAAAAACAACCTTCTGTTATTGGTGATGACAATGATAAATCTGATGATAAGGAATTAGCTGAGAATGAAAATGTAAAAGATCCTAGTGTTAATGATCCTATAATAGATCCAATTTTAAAAGGAGCTAGGCCAGGTGAGAAGACAAAAGGAAGGACAACGCAATTTGAAAAGGATGGTGAAAAAGAAGATTGTGATAAAGATTTTGATAAAATAGAATTTGATAAAGTTGATAATTATCCAGACGATGGAACAAGGGTAGGATATATGTCTGATGGGAGAAAAGTTATTAGCAGAACAACAAGTACAGATAAAAAATCAAAGGCAACTCTAGAAATTCAAAAAGGTAAAAAGAAAATTAAAATAAGATATAGATGAGGATTGTGAAATGGAAGAAAAATGGTTGCAATGGATTCCGTTTAAAGGAGCTGAATATACTAAGTATATTGAGTCTCTTAATTATACGTATGATGGAGTAGAAATAATATTATTTTTAGAATTTTCGGATTCAAAATTAACGGAAAAAGTTAGTTTAAAATTTAATATAGAATATGCCTCAATTTGTGATGAACGATCTAAGCTTATGCTTCTTAAGTGTTTGTATAGCAATTATCCTGAGGATTTTTTTTCTAAAGGGAGATTGTTTTTTATTGAAAATTCGAAGCTTATCAAGTATTTGGAAAAAGAATCTGGAGGTATTATGAAGAGCTTTGAATTAAAGCATTATGTATTAATGGATGATGACGATGTTTTTGATATTATTTCTCATGGAGAACCTGAAGTGAAAATAATGAAAAAATGAAAGAAAAATCTATTTATTTTATATAGATTGATTTCTAATTCTAAAAATAGTTTTTTCTGTTGTTTACATTATTATAAATAAAACGAATAAAAGATCTTGAAACAAGTTCCAACCTTCGTTAAAACTACGGTAGACATGCAGGATGACAAAGCAGTGGATATAAATTGTTAGTTATGATTATGAAAAAAATATTTTTACTAACATTTCTTTTTTTAAGTTCAATTTTTATTAACAACGCTGCGATTATGATAAATCCCGCGGGGCATGCAAGAGATCCCGGAAGAAGATTGATCGAGGGTGTTGAAAGAGCTCAAACTTTTAAATTTGCCGAAAAATTGCAACAAGAATTACAAAAAAAATATGGAATTAAAGTAATTTTAACTCGTTATCCAGGTGAGGAAGTTGCAGAATGGGAGCCGGCGTCTTTTGCTAATCGTCTTGGTACGGATTTTTACTTAAGTATTCATTTGTATAGGGAAGAATCGTTAAAACCAAAAGTTTTTCTTTATCAGCTTGTTTATAATCCGATGGTTGATTTATACGTTAAAAGCTTTAATCCGTATGCTTTTCTTCCTGTAAATCAGGCGCATTTTCAGAATATTAATAAAACTAGATTCTATGGAAAGTGCATAAAAGATACTTTAACTCTAAAGCCGTATAAAAATAGATTCGATTTTTATGGTTTATATGGTTTGCCTTTAAAACCTCTTTGTGGAATTGTTGCGCCAGCGCTCTTATTGGAAGTTGGAATTCACCGTGATGAACAATGGCAATCTTTAATTGATCCGGTGGTTGAAAGTTTGGGTTTTTTAGGGCAAGATAACCTTATGTAAAAGGCTATTTTAGTTTTTTTAAGGGGATCCATTATGGACTATGTTGCAACATCGTTATTTTTAAGTTCATCATATTTGGGATATTTTTGGTTAATAGTCGCTGTATTGTTTTTATTTGCCGAAATTAGCACTCCCGGATTATTCTTTTTTATTGCTTTTGCAATGGGCTCTTCTGTTGCAGCAGTATTTGCGTTTTTAAATTTTTCATTTATGACTCAATGTATTGTTGCTTTGGTATCATCAATATTATTTTTTGGTATTTTGCGTCATTATTTTTCGAGCAAATCTAAAAGCGAAGATGCAGAAACGAATGTTGATGCTCTAAAAGGGCAAAAGGGGGTTGTTATAAAAGAAATTCATCCAAACTCGTTTGGTCCAAGCTCGCTTGGTCGCGTAAAAGTTGGAGGCGAAGAATGGCCGGCTCAGGTTGTTGATAATGTGATGTTACAAAAGGGAACGGTAGTTGTAGTTGTTCAAGTTCAAGGTAATAGACTAATTGTTACAAAAGCGTAGGAGTTTAAGATGGTTTTAGGATTCGCTGGTGGTTTTTTTATATTTTTTGCTGTTTTAGTTTTTTTTCTTATAACGCTTCTTGCAAGATCAACTTACGTTGTAAGGCAATCTGAAGTTATAATGATTGAACGTCTTGGAAAGTTTTATACAATTTTAAAACCTGGAATGCATTTTATATTTCCATTTTTGGATTATTCAAGAAAAATTTTGTGGACTTTTATAAAAGAAGATCCATATGGTAAGCGTCCATACAGGTATACTCAATATGTTGAAAGAATTGATTTACGTGAATCTGTTTATGATTTTCCAAAACAAAATGTTATTACAAAAGACAATGTAACAATAGAGATAAATGCATTGCTTTATTATCAAGTTACAGATCCAATGCGTGCTGTTTATGAAGTTGCAAATTTACCTCAAGCAATAGAAAAATTAACCCAAACAACTTTGCGTAATGTTGTTGGAGCGATGGATCTTGATGAAACATTAGTTTCTCGAGATCAAGTTAACGAAAAATTGCGTGAAATTTTAGATGATGCAACTGATAAGTGGGGCGTTAAGGTTAATAGAGTTGAGCTTCAAGAAGTTAATCCGCCTGCAGATATTAAAAACGCAATGGAAAAACAGATGCGTGCAGAACGTGATAGACGTGCATTAATTTTAGAAGCAGAAGGTAAAAAGCGCGCAGCAGTTTTGGAAGCTGAAGGTGTTAAATTATCCAAAATAACACGAGCAGAAGGTGAAGCTCAAGCACGTTTAATTACAGCAGATGCGGAAGCCGAGGCTATTAATTTTATTCAAAAAGCAGTTCCAAGTGCAGATCCTCTTCCATACATGATTGCTATTAATTACATTAAAGCGTTGCCTGAAATCATGAAAGATAAAGAAGGTAAGATGATTCTGATGCCTTATGAATCAAGTGCATTGATGGGATCACTTTCTTCTATTAAAGAAATATTTAACCAAAAATAAAAGTAAGAATAGAACTAAAAAAGGGTGTGAAAAATTCACACCCTTTTTTGTTTGAATAAGTTTTGTTTTAAAGTTTAACTGAATGTCCTGATGCAGTTTGTTGTATTCGAGGACTTTGATAATTAAAAATTCTAGGAATAATATCAATGCTTTCCAGGTGGACATACTCGTCTGGAACTATATTTGTATGAACATTAATTCCCAAAAATTTTATTTTTCCTGGATCAAAACAATGAATGTAGCGTTTTTCTACTATTTGGCTTAGCGCTTCTTCTTCATCTCTTGAATTTAATTTAAATTCAATAATACCATTTCCGATTTTGCTTCTATAAACAAGATCAGCTCTGCCGTTACCTGTATATGCTTCAGCAAGACTAAAATTACTTCCCATGAACATGAAAATTGAAAATATGACTGTATGATAAAAACGCTCTTTATTTTCATGGTATTGAAAAGGTATTTTTTGTAAAATTTGAGTTAAATTGGTGGCTAACACATCATGTTGATCTTCTGTTGTTACATTTATATTAAGTAAGTCTAATATAGTTTGTTTAACAAAATTACCAGGATTGTATTTGCCTACAGTTCTAGGATTAGTAATTTCTTTTGGTGTAATTTCTACATGTTGTTCATTGTTTTCGTCAATTGTATAGATTATTGTGAAATCACTTAGTCTTAATTGTATGCGAAAAGCATCATGTTTGGGATGTTTTTCTATTGTTAAGTTTCGAGTATCGATGGTTGCAATATTTGCATCTGTATTGGATTGTAATATTGATAAAAATATGGAATAAAAAATTGCAATGTTTGTTTTTTTATAAAATTGTTTGCGAGTAGCCTCTTTTATTGCTTCTACTTCTCCGGGAATTATCCAATTGGTACGCATAAAGTTTTGCGGTATTTTTCTATAACATGTTGTAATTTCAGCCAATGCACGATCGGGCTCATTTTGAGATAGAAATGTAATAACTTTTCTGCAATAATTTGGTGTTGGGTGATCAAATCCGTATGGTGATGGAGCAACGGCTGCTTTTTTTATAGGTCTATTTGGAGTTCCTGTTGGAGCTGCAGCAGCTGGTCGTTTTCTTTCCATTGCTTGCATTGGTAAATTTATACCAATCATTGTTAGTGCAAGTAATAAATATAATTTTTTCATAATTAATAACCTCGTTATAAATAACCTCATTTTATTTTAAATTTAGATCTGATTTTAGCCTTGTTACAAAAGGCTAATTTAGTTTTATTTCTATGCTTTAATACTATCCAAATAGGCTATTTGTTGCAAATGGCATGGGGTGTTTTGTTGCAAATTGGTAATTTTAGTCCTGTTTTTGATGAAAAAAGAGCTTTAATAGGTGAAAAACGACTTTTAAAGGCGCTATTTTATATCTATGTTTTGCATAAATGTGGATTTTGATTGATTAAAACACTAAACCGATATAGCTTGAATTTTATAATTTTAGTTAAATTCGAATTTAGTTAAAGTTTGAATGTTGATAAAAAACGAAAGGAGAAGGGTTTTTCTAGAGATTAAGAGTTTTGGAAGTTAATTTTCTAGTTTATATAGATAGGGTTGGTATGAAGATTTTAAATATATTAAAGTTTGCTGTAATTGGATCAATATTTTGTGGTTCTTTAATTTGTAAAGATTCTGATACTAAAATTATTGAGGATATGAGTCTTCGTGAGGTGGTAGACTTATTTTTGCAATCTGAACCTTTAAAGGGTGGTCATCACCACCACCATAAACATCACCATAAGCATGATCAAAAAATAGTTGATCCTGAAATTAAACAAATTATTGATGACTTTGTTAAATTAAGTTCTGAAAATTTTATAGTACTTTTAACTGAAGGTTCTAAAAAAGCTCCTGGCATGACTGCAGATGGACGTGAAATAACTTTGTTGGATTTTCTTTATGAATTGGAGTTTGCTAATCAAGTAATAAATTTACAGTTCTATGGATCTAGTTGGGAAAGTTTTAAAAGATCTCATGCACAAGAAGCTAATTTATGTTTAGAATTATTACGAATACGTCCTGATTTGTTAGTAAATTCTGAAATTCAAGCTTTAATAAAAGCAAGTTTTGTTGAAGATTCTTATAATGAATGTGGTGATTTAAGTAAATTTGATAAGAGTCGGATTGGTGAAATTAAAGTGGACATGCAAATGTTAGCAAATAATTCTTTTAGTTTATTAGCCAAAGCTTATCCAGATAAAGCTGAATTTAGAAAAATGACAATGCCTTATGCTATTCCACAAACAATTGTGGATTTTTTCATAAAAATTTCGAGTGCTTTAGGCAAAGAACCATTAAAATCAATAGTTGGAGAAGCTTTGGCACAAAGAGACGCAGAAGTTATTGAAGAAAATGAAGCAGTGGTAGAAAAAGTAATAGCTGATGAGACAGAAGACGATGAAGTTTTAGTTGATGTCCAAAATGAAACGCAAGAAGAAGTAGTCGTTGGCGAGATAGTTGTTTTAGGTGACGATTGTTAAATAGATAAAATTTACTTGAATTTTAAATAGGGTCGTATTAATTGCGGCCCTATTTGCGTTTTATAAGAGTTTTTAATTGTGTTATTATAAAACCAACAAAAGTCGGAATTTGGGGTTTTTAATAAAATTAATTGGAATATTTGAGTATGAGAATTAGAACACATGCAAATCCTCTTTGTTGTACAAAGCGATTCGAAAAATTTAATCCAAGTGACATTTTCGCAGATTTTGATGGCAAATTAGATTTAGAAATTGGTTTTGGTCAAAGTTTATTCATAAAAGATTATGCGCAAAACAATCCACAAAGATTTATTGTTGGCGTAGAAGTTCGACATAAAGCTGTTGAAATTGTACAAAAACGCTTGGAAAATGAAAAGCTAGAAAACGTTAAACTTGTTCACGGAACCGGTGAGTTTTGTTTGCAAGATATGTTTGATGATAAAACAATTGATAGAATTTTTATTTTTCATCCCGATCCTTGGATTAAAAATAGACATCGCAAAAGGCGTGTTATCAATTCTGACTTTCTGGAACTTGCAAAAAAGAAGCTAAAAGTTGGTGGTAAAATTTACGTTTCAACAGATGTTAAAGATTTGTGGAACGAAATTTTTTCTTGTTTTGTAAATGACAGTTCTTTTGAACCATTTGAAGATAATGATTTTTGGCAAAATTATTATAGTACTCGTTGGCATGATATTGCTGTTTCAAAAAATCGACGAACTTTTTATGCAACTTTTTGCTTGAAAAATCAGATTTGAACTAAATCAAGAGAAGAGCAAAGCTGATTTAAGAAAGTTTCGGCTTCTTCTGGATTGCCCAAAATTTGTTTGAGTATATCTATAATATATTCAAACAAATTTACGAGAGGGATGTAATTTGATTTTGATTGTTCTTCCGTTGATGATACGATCTGGATTAAGGTGCTTAATTTTTCACTTACTAAGGGACTGAGTTTTTCAAATTGAGGCATTGTTGATTCAGACTGTTGGTATAATTGTTGAATAAGTTGAGGAATTTCGATTATTAATAGCAGAAGTTTTTGTGCATTTAGATCTCCGGACTTTGCATCTTTTTGAATTTGAAGAAGTTTTTCTTGTGATTCTTCGAGTCGATCATAAATTTCTTGGCCTAAAATTTCAATTATTACTGCGACATTAGATTCTGAGAATGCAGTCATAAGAGCTGTATATTCCAACCAAACAGCATCTTGAATTTCTTTGGAAAGGTGTTGTATTTTTTGTGCGAGATTATTAGATAAGCGAATACTATCTGGACAGTTTAATTGATGTAAATAGTTTTTACGCACTATTTTGCGAGCAATCTTTTTTTTATTTTTTTCTATTGTGATTTTGTAAGGTTTTGTTCTGTAGTTTGTTTTATGTTTTGCATCCTTTCCTGCATTTGCTTGATTTGTTAATAACGTTAAGGAAAGTAGAAATAGGATTTTTGTCGAATAATTTTTCATTTGTGACTCCGGATTTGAAATTTAGATATTTTTTTTATTTATTAACCGAATGTGAATTATAGCCTAAAATAAAGTTTTGTTAAGCTGTAGATAAGGTTTTTGGCAAATACTTGTACCTTTTCGGGTTTGCTGTAAATTTAAAATAATGGAGATAAAAAATACTACTTTTTAATAAATAGGATTTTTAAATGGCTATTTTTGATCCCGAAAAAATAAAATTAGATTTTCCAATTTTGAACCAAAAAACAAAACTTGTTTATCTTGATAATGGTGCAACAACTCAAAAACCTTATCAGGTAATTGAGAATATTAAAGAATTTTATGAAAAATATAATTCAAATGTTCATCGTTCAATTCATGAATTAGGTGAAGGTGCAACATCTTTTTACGAAGATGCACGTCAAAAGGTTGCAACATTTATTAATGCTGAACAAGAAGAAGTTGTTTTTACATCAGGAACAACAGAAAGTATTAATTTTGTTGCCGATTCATGGTTGCGCAAAAATATAAAAAAAGATGACGAAGTTCTTGTAACACAAATAGAACATCATGCTAATTTTTTGCCATGGCTAAGAATTGCACAAGAATTTGGTGCAAAAATTCGATTTGTAGAATTGGATAAAAAAACATTTTCTTTTAATAATTTTGATCCAGAAACAAGTGATTTGATAAATGAAAAAACAAAACTTGTTGCGGTAACTCATAGCTCTAATGTTTTGGGTGATGTTTGGGATGAAGAAAACAATCAACTAGAAAAATTAATAAAAAGATCACATCAAGTTGGAGCAAAAGTTTTGCTCGATTGTGCACAAACAGTTGGACGAAGAAAAATTGATGTAAAAAAATTAGATGTAGATTTTCTTGCATTTTCTGGCCACAAGATGCTTGCACCAACTGCAATAGGTGTTTTATTTATAAAAAAAGATTTATTCGATTCAGTTAGACCATATCGCGTTGGTGGTTCTATGGTACATAATGTTTCATTTAATAAAGCAGAGTGGCGAAAAGCACCAAATAAATATGAAGCAGGAACTCCTCCAATTTCGCAAGCAATTGCATTAGGCACCGCTATTGATTATTTAAATAATATTAACTTTGATAAATTAAAAAAACATGAAGCCAAGCTTTGCGATACATTGATTGATGGGTTACAAAAAATTGAAGGCCTAAAGATTTTAGGCAATATTGATCAGCTAAAAAAAAGTGGCCATCTTGTATGTTTTACTATTGATGGAATTCATGCACATGATCTGAGTGCATTTTTAAGTGAAAAAGGGATTGCTGTTCGAAGTGGAAATCATTGTGCACAACCTTTAGCTGATTTATTGGGTGTGGATTCTAGTGTAAGAGTTAGCTTTTATTTATATAATCTTTTGCAAGATGTAGATGATTTTTTAAAAGCGCTTGATGAAGCTATCAAATATTTTTGTGCATGTGACGAAAACACAGGTATTTGTTTGGGTAAAGGTGCTTGTTGCGGTACTTTTGTTAGGTAAAATTAAGTATGAATGATAAAAAATTATATCAAGAAGAATTAATGGATCATTTTAAGTTTCCAAGAAATAGAAAAAAAATTGAAAATTCAAATTTTTCTAGTGGACAATTTAATCCTTCATGTGGTGATAAAATATCTATTGAAGGTAAAATTGAAAAAGATGAAAATGGAATTGAACGAATTACACAAATTGGTTTTGAAGGTTCAGGTTGTGTAGTGAGTCAGGCTGCAGCATCGATGCTCACAGAAAAATGTTTAGGCAAAAGTGTTGATGAAGTTTTAAATATCAATAAAGATGATATTTTAAAATTGGTTGGTCTTGAACTAGGACCCACTAGATTGAGATGCGCACTTTTATGCTTGGATGCTTTAAAAGAAGGCTTAGACGGATATAACAAAATTAGTTTAAAGCAAAGGACTTAGAAATGATAAATGTTTCTCTTACTGAAAAGAAAATTTGGGATAATAAAGTTGAAGGTTATGCTTTTTTATTAAAAGAAGATCTTAAGCCTCTTTGTGATAAAGAAGATTTTGCAAAAATCGAAAAAGATTTTTATCCAAAGCTCAAAGATATTCTAAAAAAACATAAATTTACTGGAAAACTTGGTGAAAGCTTTGTTTTGACCGCAACAAAAGATGAAGCGTTAGTACAATTTGTTTTTATAGGAATTGGAAAGCTTGATGGTAAATGGAATGTGGAGCTTGAAAATTTAAGAAGAGCAATTGGAAGTACTATAAAAACGTTAAAACGACTTGATATAAAAAAAGCTGTTCTTTGTGTTCCAGACGAAAAACCTTTTGGACTTGTAAAACCTCGCCTTGTAAGACAAATGGTTTTAATTTCTTATATCGCAGATTATGAATTTGAAAAATACAAAAGTGAAAAAACATTATCAGAATGGCAAGGCGAATTATTACTTTGTTTAGATGATGATGAAAAACAAACTTATGCTTTAAGTTTAGAAGATGGCCGAATAATTGGTCAATCAACCAATTTGGCCAGACTCTTTGCAGATCTTCCTGCAAATTACTTAACACCTTCTGTTTTAGCTGATGAAGCAAAAAAAATTGCCGATGGTTACGATTTGGAATATAAAGTTTTTGGTCGCGAAGAAGCTGCAAAATTAGGAATGGGTGGTTTTTTGGCCGTTGATGCTGGTTCTGATGAAGAGGGTAAATTTGTAACACTTGAATATAAGTGCAAAAAACCAGATGCACCAACAATTGCATTAGTTGGAAAAGGTGTAACTTTCGATACCGGTGGTGTTAGTTTAAAACCTGCTGCCTACATGGAAGGTATGAAGTTTGATATGTCTGGTGCCGCCGCAGTTATTGCAACAATGAGCGCGATTGCACAATTAAAACCAGATGTAAATGTTGTAGGAATTACTCCTCTTGTTGAAAATATGCCAAGTGGTAAAGCTTGTAGACAAGATGACATTATAACTTTTATGAATGGTAAAACTGCAGAAATCAAAAACACAGATGCTGAAGGTAGATTAATTTTAGCAGATGCACTTTGTTATGCAGAAAAAATGTATAAACCCGACGTGATTTTAGATATTGCAACATTAACAGGTGCTTGTGTTTATGCTTTGGGTCATTCTTTTACTGGACTTATGACTCAAGATGAAGTTGTTGGTACAAAATTGCAGGCAATAAGTTTAGTGACCGGTGATAGAGTTTGGGCGTTGCCTTTGGATCCAGATTTTAAGGCTGCCTTAAAATCTGATGTTGCAGATATTTCAAATACAGGAGCTGCAAATTATAAAGCTGGAACTATTACAGCCGGTTGGTTTTTGAGCAATTTTGTTGAAAAAGCTCGATGGGCTCATTTGGATATTGCTGGAACAGCTGACAGTGTTCCTGGAGTAAGCTATTATAATAAAGGTGCCACGGGTGCTGGAGTAAGATTGTTTATTGAATTTATCTTGAATTACGGAAAATAGTATTAATAATTACGGAAAATAAGTGTTGATGGCGTCGATTGCGGCGCCACTTTTCTTTTGGGGTCTTGCATGGTTTTTAGTTATTCTTTATTGGCGCAAAGTATTATATGGATAGCGCATTCTCTTTTTTGTGCAGCATTATTACCACAAATTCGGCTAAATTATAAGTTGAAGTCCACAAAAGGGCTTAGTGATTTGCTTTTGATTGGATATTTGAACGGCTACATTTCGTATCTTTATTATTCGTATCTTTTAGATTTTCCTTTCGCATATAAAGTTATGGTTCCGTTTGCCATGTTTTTGACTTTAATAATTGCATTCCAGCGATTTTTATATGCGTCGTATACTGTAAAAAAAGATAAGTATCTTTTAGCTTTTTATATATTAAATATTTCTGTTGCAATCGCTATTATTCCTTTGGTTTTGCAGTACCAAGTGGAATTTGGGTATTTTTTTGGTTGGGCTATGATGTTTATTTGGGCAACATATCAAATTCCACAAGTTTGGAAGGTTTTTGTAGATAAAAGTGTGTATGGATTTAGTTTTTCGTTGGTTTCGTTGGTTGCGTTTGGGGATTTAATAGAGCTTATTGTTGCCTTAATTTTAGGATTTCCAGTGCCCACATTATTAAATGATTTTCGTGGAATTTTAATTTACATTATCTTTTTGTTCCAATTTTGGCATTATAAAAGAGGAAATGCATATGTTGATTGAGTCGCTTTTTTTATATGTAAATTTAAAAAACTTGTTTTTAGTTGATGGAAAATTTAAATTATAATTAACAAAAGGGGTCGTTTTAGGGAGGTGGATATGGATATCAATGTAATTAAAAGTATTATTCCTTGGATTTCGGAGTTTGCTTTTTTCATAGCATTATTACCGCAAATCGTTCTAAATTATAAAATAAAATCTACATCAAGCTTGAGCAATCTGTTTTTGATTTTTTACTTTGCGGCTTACACCGTTAATGTTTTTTATATTTTTGGCTTGAATCTTCCCTTTGCATATAAGGTGCTTTCGCCTTTGTGTGTTGTTGCTGTTCTTATAATTATTCTTCAAAAATTTCATTACGAGAAAATTTTTTATAATTTCCGGATGGCTCGTTTATATTACTTAAGCTTTGTCTTTTTTGTTGCTTTTATTCCTTTTGCTATTTTTGATCCACACAAGGTTGGACATGTATCTGGATGGTTATTAGTTTTGTTTTGGACTTTGTATCAATTTCCGCAGGTTTATCAAATTTATAAAACTAAATCAGTTGTTGGAATAAGTTTTATGTTTCTGACAATTATTGGTTTAGCTAATGTTGCTGAATTTACTGCAGCAATAGTTTGTGGCCTTCCCATGCAAACTTATTTTATTGCAATAAGAGGGATGACGTTTTATTTAATTTATTGCCTTCAATTTTTGTTATACAGAAAAAATTTTATGAACAAGGAAGCTAAGAAAGTTTAAAAAACTATTTTTGACAAAACTATGCTTGGGGGATGGGGAATGGATGTTAGTTTGATCAATGAAATTATTCCATGGATTTGTGAGTTTGCTTTTTTCTTAGGTCTTTTACCTCAAATTTTTCTTAATTATAAAATTAAATCTGCAAGCGGCATTAGTGATCTTTATTTAGTTGGTTATTTTACCGGATATTTTATAAATATTTTTTATGTTTACGGATGTGATTTTCCTTTGTCGTATAAAGTATTTGTACCACTGTGTCTGTTGGCAGTTGTATTTCTTATTTTTCAGAAATTTTTATACTCGAATTTGTGGCACAATGTTAGGGCTCTAAAATTATATTTTACGGACTTTATTATACTTTTTTTATTAGTGCCATTGATGTTTTATTTTCCTCAAATTGTTGGACACGTTTCCGGGTGGCTTTTGATAATTATTTGGACGTTGTATCAGTTTCCTCAAATTTTTAGTATTTATAGAAAAAAATCTGTTCGTGGTTTTAGTTTTATGCTTGTAACTCTTATTGGACTGGGGAATTTGGTCGAATTTATTGTGGCGATTGTTTTAGATTTACCTATGCAGACTTTTCTTATTTCATTTCGTGGAATGTTGATTTATCTCATTTTTTGTTTAGAGTTTTGGTGGTATAGCAAAGATTTTAGGTTTGTGCCTAAAATGAACTTTTTAAAAACAAAAAAATAAAAAAGTAAAAATGATTTTGACAGATATTTTTTTAGCTAATTCTATTATTTGGATTATAAATATAATTTTTTTTATAAGCTTATTGCCTCAACTTTTATTGAATTACAAGCTGAAAGTGGGAACTGGACTTGCAGATTCATTTATTTTGGGAAGTTTATTAGGACAATTTTCTTACATTGCATATTCTTTTTCTGCAAACTTGCCTCTTGTTTATAGGATAATGAATCCTATTTATTTAATTCCTCTTTTATTATTAGTTTATCAACGATTTTATTATTCAAATTTACTTGAAATAAAAAAAGTATTTAAAAAATATTTAGTTGTTTTTTTTATTGTTTTAATAATTATTTTTTTATCAATAACAAATAATTATTTTTGTAATTTTTTGGGTTGGCTTCCTGTTGGAACTGGATTATTTAAAAAGCTGCCGCAAGTGTTTAAAGTTTATTTAAAAAAAAGTGTTAAAGGTTTTAGTCTGGGTTTTATTTATTTAAATATTGCTGGTTATGTTGTTGAAATGTTTGCTGCTTTATTTTTAAATCTTCCGTTGCAAGTTATTGCAAATGATCTAAAGAATATAATTATATTTTCTATTTTTTTGGGACAATTTTTTTTGTATAAAAAAGTTAATAAGGAAATTGTGGCCTTTCAAGTTCTTGCGGAGTATCCCATTCATCAAGCGGATTAATTTCTTGTAAATATTTATCAATTGCTCGTTCTAAACAAATTTGAATCAATCTTTTTCTTTGTTTTCTGTAATATTGATTATTTAGTAATTCAATATTCTGAATGAATTTGGTTTGATATATTTGTTTTTTTATTGGAGTATATATGTTTGCGACAATTCTAATTGTTGTAACCGTGGAGTTTTTTATTGTTAATACTGTAAGTGAGATTTTATGGTTTATATTTTCTTTATTTATACAAGTTAATTTTTTAATACAGCATGAGGAATTGGATTTACACTCCTGAGGAATTTCGGTTATTTCAAGAGAAATTCCATTATACGTGAATATTTCAGTGGGCAAATATGGGGTTGATCCTTTTATCGTAGGAAGCATGTTGGAATTTCTAACTAAAGAAAGATTTTGCGCCGTTTTACTTAAACGAGGTCCTGTAGCACTGGTTGTTTGAAAAATAATTATATTTAATAATAAGATTTTGAAAATTTGTTTGCAGCATTTAACAGACATTAGGCTCTTTCTTTTATTAAAATTTAAATAATTAAAATGAGCCTAAGAATAGCAGATTTTTTTGAAAAAAATAGATTTTAGTTCTAGTGACAAAAAAAGGTTTAAAAATTATTTTTTTAATATTTTTTCTAGCGAAAGATCAAAGGCCTTTTGTAATAGTTGGACTATGTATTTAGGGCTTATATCTTTGAAATCTACTGTTCGAATATTTATTGAAATAACGTCTTCTTTTAGCGTGACAGAAGTTCGTGCAGCAATAGTATTATTTTCGTCGCATATAAATAATTCGAGCATTATTTTAATGTTGAAAGTTGTTTTTTGTTCTTTATAAATAAATGTTTCAGATTTTGGATTGATTTGGTGAAATTCTTGTATAAAACGAATACCCCTATATCTAAAAGCTGGGGGAGCATAAAATTTTTGTGCGGTGGGTATTTGGGGTAATTCTTCTGCAAAATAATTGTTCAGAGTTTTATGGAGTTGTTGTTTTTGAAATTGAAATTGGGGTATTACTGGAAATAAACCTGCATCACTTGTATGTTGAGGTGGCATTGCATTTATTGTTAAGAAAAATACATTTATTGTTAATACGTAAAAAAAATATTTATAAAATTTAAATAACATAAAAAAACCTTCATAATTTTAAAATTTGTCTATATCTAAATGTTATTCTACTGCAAATATTCTTAAAAAGTAATTAATCTAAAAATAAAAAGAGTGTTTTATGCTTAATAGAAATGAACTTTCGAGACAAATATTAAGTTTAACTTCTAAGATTTTCCCCGATTTGCAGTGTCAGAATAATCTTGCGCAAGAAACGTGGGATAAAATTTGCAATGATTCATTGTTTCCAGAAAAAGTTGAAACTTCAAAAAGTTCTTTTTTGGTTCCACGTTGGCAGGGAAATCTAATGGATACTTTTGATATAAAATCTGATTTAAATGAATATTCTATTTTTTCTGTTGATGGTTCGCAAATTTATCCCGATCGGAATTTTTCTGGTGCACGATGTTTTTTAATTAATTTGGGCGGTTGTTTTATTCAGTACAGCGATAATGATTTAAACAGGCAAGTTGAACTTTTTTCTGAGCCACAAGTTTTTTTACCTCCAGATGTAATTCCAGATAAAGATAGGTTTGTTTTTAGTATGGATTTGGTTGATTTAAAAAGAGAAGAATTAGAATTACAGGGCTTATTCGATAAGAATTTTATAAATGGCGCAAATGTTTGTTTTGTTGATGGAACCATAATTTTTTGGAATTTAGAGGGGAAGCCGGAAGAAGTAAAGGATTATTTTTTGAGTAGTTATCTTTTTTGGTTAAACAAATTTTACGAAAATAAGACTTTGGTTTCTGGTTATATAAGTTTCCCTAAAAGCCGGGAATTGGTGAATTTAATAAGATTAGGTTTGTGTAGGTTTACATCGGCAGATTGTATTCCTTGTTATAGCAAATTTACAGAATTTCCATGTAAAGCCGTTGATAATCTTATCGACACGCATGTTTGTAGGTTTTTTTTAAAGCCAAACCAACGAACAACCGTTTTTTATAGCACTTCGAAAATAACTCAATATTATCCAGATCACTTAAAACCATGTTTTTGTTATTTGCACGCTGGGGCTGAAATTGCTAGATTAGAGATGCCCTTTTGGATTGCACAGAATAAAGATTTATTGGATTATCTTTGTAGCGTTGCTATTGATCAGTGCAAAAAAGGGCAGGGGTATCCGGTTGTTCTTGCCGAAGCGCATGAGCAAGCTGTTGTAAAGGGTCCAGATAGAGAATTCTTCTATCATCTAATTCAAAAAATTGGAATAGAACAAAAAAGAAGATTTTTTATTTCGAAAAAAAGTCTAAAAAAACGTGGTATTGGGATATGATAAAATACCCCAAAGCTGACGCATTGGGTTACCCCAATATCGCCTCAAGAGGCTCTCGTTTTTTAACGAAATAGCAGGAATGTAGGTTTAGGGCTTTTGCGAATTATTTTTAAAACATTTATCTTTAAATAAATATAACGTGAAGCATAGTTTATAAAATTTGTTTGTATAATTTAATTGAGAGCCTCTTGAGGCGGTATTGGGGTAGCCCAATGCGTTAGCTTTGGGGGCTAGTGGTATTGGGATTATGATAAATATAAAAGATTTGAGTTTAGTTTTTGGTAAACAAGTAATTTTCAATGATATTGCATTGAATGTAGAAAGTAACCAAAAGATTGGTTTAGTTGGACGAAATGGTTCAGGAAAAACAACTTTATTAAAAGTTATTGCCGATCAACAAGAAGTTGATTCTGGTCAAGTTAGTATTCCAAAAGATTTCAAGGTTGCGTATTTGCCGCAAAATGTGGTTTTGCTTTCAGAAAAAAGCGTCTTGTACGAAGCATTAAATGTTTTCAATAACATTGGAGATGTTTCTTGCGAACTCGTAGATCTAGAAAAACTTGTAGAACAAGAAAAAGCGTCTCCTGAAGAAATTGAAGAATATTCTCATCTTCATCATCAATTAATAGAAAATTCTTACGAAGAAAAACTGGTAGAAGTAAAAAAAGTTTTACAAGGTTTGGGTTTTGATAAAAAACAAATGGAAAAAACGGTATCTCAACTTAGTGTTGGATGGAAGATGCGTTTGGTTTTGGCAAAACTTTTATTACAAGAAGCTGATTTTTATCTTTTTGATGAACCAACAAACCACCTTGATATTGTTGCAAAGGATTGGTTTTTAGGTTTTATACAAAATTCTAGATTTGGTTTTATGTTGGTTTCTCATGATAAGTATTTTTTAGATAATTCGTGCGAAGAAATTTATGAGTTATCGATGGGTAACCTTAATATTTATAAAGGTAATTATTCTAAATACTTAGTTCAAAGAGAAACCAATCGTGAGTTGTTAGAAAAAAAACAACTTGAACAACAAAAAGAAATGAAAAGGAAACGTGAGACGGCAGAACGTTTTCGCGCACAAGCTTCAAAAGCAAAGATGGCGCAAAGTATTTTTAGATCATTAGAAAAAATAAAATTAATAGAATTAGATCAGCAACATAAATCGGTAAGAATTACTTTGCCTCCTGTGATTCGTTCTGGAAAAATTGTTTTAAAAGCAAAAGACTTAAG
>DAOVNS010000008.1 GCA_030630075.1 bacterium
TCTTAATGCATTCATCGTATTATATCCCTTATTTTTTAAACTAGCAAACAGTTAATGGCAGGTCAGGAGGGAATCGAACCCCCGGCCTACGGATTTGGAGTCCGTCGCTCTACCAATTGAGCTACTGACCTACTAAACACCAGAAATTACTTGGTTTCTTTATGATCGTGATGCGTGCGGCACTTTGAGCAGTACTTATTCAAAGTCAACTTAGCGAATTGTCTCTTTTTGGAAACTCTTTTGCTATAGTTGCGATTTTTACATTCTTTGCATTCAAAGTGAATGACTGTTCTTGTTTTGGCCATGTTAAGTTTTCCCTTAAAAAATTTTGTTGCTAATACAAAAAATGGAGCCCGCGACCGGATTTGAACCGGTGACCTCTTCCTTACCAAGGAAGTGCTCTACCAACTGAGCTACGTGGGCAGTTAAGCCTACTTAGTTGGAGCTGGCAACTGGAGTCGAACCAGCGGCCTGCTGATTACAAATCAGCTGCTCTACCACTGAGCTATGCCAGCTTTAAATTCAGTTTTGGAGCGGGAAACGGGGGTCGAACCCGCAACCTACAGCTTGGAAGGCTGTCGCTCTGCCAATTGAGCTATTCCCGCGTGATTTCAAAAAAACACATATCTTATTAAAAAAAACGGCGAATAATCTTCGCCTACAGAATTAATATCCATTAAAAAAATGGCCTGCCAGCCGTAGCCACGTAGGGCGTAGGCTGGTGGGGAGAACAGGATTCGAACCTGTGAAGGCGTAGCCAACGGATTTACAGTCCGTCCCCTTTGACCGCTCGGGAACCTCCCCTGATATCTTGATATCGGAAACTTTTTTTATATAATGATATGCATTTTAAATAACAGACTGTTTTGTTCGAGGTGTATTTTTAATGTTTTTTGTACGACTTGAAAGGATATAAAAATATTTTTTTTAGTACATCAAAACAACCTGCCCCATTATGATAGTTGTTTTATGAAAGTTTTCAACTTTTTTTTGAAAAAAAACACAAAAAAAACAATTTTTTGTCAAATTATATTTTTATTTAAACGTGATGATTCTGTTGTTGAAATTATCGCCATTGTAATTTAAGTAAATATTACAAATTGTTTGTTTTATTGAATCTTGTTCAAGAAGTGGTTTTATTACTTCTGGCCACTCAATTAAGTTCCAACTTTTTTCTTGAGAATTTATATTTTTTTGTAAATATTCGTCGAAACCTAAATCTATAAAACTATCTACACTTGTAATTCTATATAAATCAAAATGGTTAAATTTTTGTCCCTTTTCGTTTGTATAAGTATTTACATAATTAAATGTAGGACTTGTTATGATATCTTTTATTCCGCAGAATTTTAAAAAATCTTTAATTAAAGTTGTTTTTCCTGCACCAAGCGGTCCTGTGAATGTAAAAGTTGTGAATTTGTCTAATCTTGGGATTAGCAATTCTTTTACGATTTTTTCTATTTGATCTAAGCGGTATTTTGTTTCCATGTTTTTATAGCTTTTTTATTTTTTGATAAATACGTTTTTCTCTTTTAGATAATTTTTGTTGTTTATGCTTGTTTTCTTTATCTCTTTTTTCAAACTTTTCTTTTTCTTTTAATAATGGCTCAATTTCCGATTCTTCCATAAGAAGATCTAAAATTTTATCGTTTGCTTTAAAATCTTCATCAAAACGAGTTTTGTCGAAACTGGTTTCGTCGAAGAAATATGTTTCGTCTTTGAATTTTTGTGTTGTTGTATCTTTATTTTGATTTATTGTGATTTCTTCTAATATCGCATTTTGCACTAAATTATAAAAATCTTCTACGTCAATTGGATCGGCACCGTAATTTTCGCATTTTGATTTTAGTTCGCGATCTCTAGAAACTAATAACATTTGATGGTCTTTATGGTTTTTTACGTATTTTTTTATCCATTCATCGGCGGTACTTTTTTGTCCTGAAAAAATAACGACAATTCCATTGCTGATTTCTCGTGTTGCGTGTCGAAAGTGTCCTCCATCAAAAACAACTACAATTTCTTTAATATCGGGTTTTTTGGATTTGTAATGTCCGAGTTGTTTAACAAAGTGTTTTCTTTGATTGTCGAGTTTTCCTTTAACTCTATGAAAAACTGCTTTAAGCAAATTGTAACCATCGATTATTATAATCAAGCGTTGTTTTCCTATCTAGTTATCCTTTGTTTTTGTTATTACATTATAAATTATTGCAAAAAAAAGGTTTTTGGACTAGGTTTTGAAGTGTATTTTTCAATATTATTTGGTAAATTTTTGCTGTGTAAGGAAAAAGTGTGTCTGAAATTACCCAGTTAAGACAAAAGATAAAATCTATTAAAACTACAAAAAAGATTACACATGCGGTTCGTCTTGTTTCTATGTCATCGTATTCTCGGCTTGAAAAACAAAACGAATTATTAAATGTTTATCAAAAAAGCATATCAAATGTATTTCATGAATTAATCGCTTGTGTTCCTGATTGGAATAATAAGATTCTTTTTCCGGAAGATATTTTTGATTCAAAGCCTTTAATAATTGTTGTTTCTTCGGCAAAAGGTTTGTGTGGGAGTTTTAATTCAAATCTTTTTAGATTTTTTGAGCGATCATTTTTTCTTGAAGAACATCAAGAACCTTCTTTTATTGCTATAGGTCTTAAGTCCATCAAGTTTTTACAAGAAAATGGGTATAAAAATATTGTTCGTAGCTTTGAAGAATTAAGTTCAAGTAATTTTACAAGCGTCACCGAAAAGATTGCTGAATTTATACTTGATTCACAAAATACATATTCATCCGTTCGTTTTTATAGTAATTATCTTAAAAATTTCTTTTTGCAGGTTCCTGAAAAAAATACTTTAATTCCTTTGGCCTTGCCAACAGACGAATTAAAAAGCTTTGTTGATTTTGACTGGGAACAAAATAAAGAAGAAGTTATACAAGACGTTGCTATTCGATACATAAAAAGTTCAATTTTAAATCTTTTGTTTCAGTCGTTGGTTTCTGAAAGTGCTTCAAGGTTTATAACTATGGATAAGGCTACGACTAATGCCGAAGAGTATCTTGAAGATCTTACACTTCAATATAATAAAACAAGACAAACTTTAATTACTCGCGAAGTTTCTGAACTAACCGCAAGTTTGTAAATAAATATTTATGGGCACTAATAATTTTTTGTTTTCAATTATTTTATCTTTTATTTTTAGTTCTTTAATTTTTGCAGAAACAGTTATAAGAACTTCATCAAAAGACTTTTTTTTAGATACAGAAATAGAAACAATAGCAAAAAAAATAAATCCCGAATTATCCAAATCTAAGTATTTAGATAGAAAATTTCTTAGAAATACAAAATTTGTTCGTAATTACAACATAGAAGATGGTGGCGAATTATTTACTGTTGTTACAGATGATGGATTTGAATTAAAAGGAACATTCTTTAATCGTAATAGTGACAAACTAATAATAATAGGAACAGGGTTTTGTGATCCGCGCGAAAGAAAATCTGTATTTATAGATATGTTTCCATTGGATGACGTAGTTTTTTTTGATAAACGTGCTGAAGGATGTGATCACACGATAGATTTTAGTTTTTGTGATGCAGGTTCTTGGCGATCAACTTTGGCTGTTAAATTATTGAATGTAAATACAGACTTCGAAACTTTTGGAATCAGGGAACATGAAGATATTATAAAAGTTGTTGATCATTTTGCAGACCAAAAAAAATATAATCAAGTTGTTGGATTAGGTCTTTGTTATTCTGCTGTGTTATTTACAAAAGTTGCATTTGAACGGCCTAATTTATTTACCAAATTAATTCTAGATGGTTGTTGGTTGAGTATTGATAATTTAATTGATAAATATTTGAAACATGGAAGAAGAATGTTGCCTTTTTTGCAAACGCCTGAGTATCTTAATTGGGCGTTGCTTGATAGAGAATGGTTTAAGTATTTTGCCGCTCATATGGTAGCCAAAAAAATATTTGGATTGCAATTTGATCAGTCACATCTTTCTATTTTGGATCATCTTCCTTCGGTAAACATTCCAATTCTTTTTATGCATGGTTCGCAAGATATTTTTACAACGTCCGAAGAATTTGAAATTATTTGGGAATCTGTAAAAAGTGAAAACAAAGTTGCATGGGTTACGCAAAATGCACATGCAAGAAATCATTTATTACAACCGGAGCTTTATAAATTAATATGTGAATTATTTATAAATCATTCAATTCAAGATTTTTCTTTTTATCTTCAGAATCCTTCGGTTTTAGAAGGTATTTTATCAATCAAATATTTAAACAGAAATATTTGCTCCTAATTTTTGTAATTTTTCTTCTAGCTTATCATGCCCACGTTTCCAATGATGAATTCCTAAAATTTTAGTTTCACCTTTTGCAACAAGGCCAGAAATAACTAAAGCGGCAGATGCGCGAATGTCAGTTGCAATAACTTCAGTTCCATAAAAATCTTCAACACCATTTATTGTTGCTTTTGTTCCATGAGTTTTAATTTGTGCACCCATTTTCTGAAGTTCAGCAACATGCATTAATCTATTTTCAAAAACTGTTTCTTCAATAATACTTTGTCCATTTGCAAGTGTTTGAGCAACCATCATAGGTGCTTGCAAATCTGTAGGAAATCCAGGATAAGGTCCGGTTTTAAAGTTTACCGTTTTAGGATTTTTGGTAGCGGTAAGTGTGATTGTATTTTTATCAGTTTCAACTTTGTGACCCATTTCTCTTAATTTTTCTAAAAAAACATCCATATGTTCTGGCTGTACACTTAAGAGTTTAATTTTTCCACCTGTAACTGCAGCAGCAATAAGAAGAGTTCCCGCTTCGAGTCTGTCGGGAATGATTTCGTGTTTTATTGGATTAAGTTTTTTTACACCTTTAATTTCGATTGTTGCGGGCGGTTTGATTTCAACTTGAGCTCCCATTTTTTTAAGAACGTCTAGAAAATCTAAAACTTCTGGTTCAAGTGCGGCGTTAATAATTTTTGTATTTCCATTTTTAAGTGTTGCGAGCATTGCAATGTTTTCTGTAGCGCCAACGCTTGGATATTCCAAAATTATTTTACTTTCGACAGTTTTTTTATTTGAAAAACTTGCATCAAAAAATGGAGTATCAATTTTAATTTGCGTACCCATTTTTTTTAGCCCTTTTAGGTGAAGGTCAATTGGTCTTGCGCCAATCAAACATCCACCAGGCATTGCAACTCTTGCCTTGCCGAATTTTGCAAGAAGTGAACCCATGACTAAAATTGATGCACGCATTTTATTCATGTTTTCTGGTTTTACTTCGTAGTTATTTATTTTTGATGTATCAATTTCTAGGTGAGCTTTTTCTGGATCAAAAAAAGTTATTGCGCCAAGATCTTCAAGAAGTTTAATCATTTGTTTTATGTCTGCAGAATTAGGAACATTTTCAAGAATATTTTTTCCCGAAGTTAATATTAATGATGCCATTATTGGTAGTGTTGCATTTTTTGCACCATTTATTTTTACTTCACCATTTAAAGATTGTGATTGTTTTACTAAAATGTAGTTGTTTGACATATAATTTCCCTGCAATAAAATCGTGATTCGATGTGTGTAAATTTAAACTAATTTTAACTTTTTAAAAGTTAATAAGTTTTATAATAATTAAATCAGAGAATTAAACTAGATTTACAGAGAGATTTTGATATTTTTGTCATCCTGAACTTGTTTCAGGATCTAGAGTTTAATTGTTTTAAGAATAGATCCTGAAACAAGTTCAGGATGACAAAGGGTTACATTGTTGGCTAAGTTTAATCTTCTGATTTAGCTAAAAAATAAGCTTTGGAGTTTAGCGTGTTAGAAGAAAAAAAGATAGCGTGTATTATTCCTGCACGATTAAAATCCACAAGATTTCCCGAAAAAATTTTAAAAAAAATATTGGATAAACCTATTTTACAATGGGTGTGGGAAGCTGCAAATAAAGTTGATTGTTTTGATGAAATAATTTTTGCAATTGATTCAGAAAAAACAGCAAGCTTAATAAAAAGTTTTGGCGGAAAATTTATAATGACTTCGCCCGATTGTAATTCTGGAACAGACAGATTAATTGAAGTTGTAAATTCCGGAAAAATAAAAGCAGATATTATTGTAAATTGGCAGGGTGATGAACCATTTATCAATACAAAAATGATAGAAACTCTTTTAAGTACATGTGCGTATGATAACGCAGATGTTTGGACATTAAAAAAAAGAATCGAAAAAGAAGAAGATATAATTTCACCAAATATTGCAAAAGTTGTTTGTGATATTAATAATTTTGCAATGTATTTTTCGCGAAGCACAATTCCTTTTTACAGAGATAAAGAGGATTTAGATAGAGTTTATTATAAGCATGTTGGTATTTATGCATATACAATTAATGCGTTACAAAAAATATCAAAATTTGATACTTGTTATTTAGAAGATGCAGAAAAACTAGAACAACTTAGATTTTTGTATAATAATTTAAAAATAAAAGTTAATGAAACAGAATTCGAAGTTGTTGGAATTGATACACCGCAAGATTTGGAAAAAGCAGAAAAACGTGCGGCTAAAATTTAGAAGGATAAAGATATGGATAACGGCGCAAAAGGTAAAAAGGGAAGATTAGAGGTTGTTTGTGGTTCCATGTTTTCTGGTAAAACAGAAGAGCTTATGCGTAGGTTGCGCAGAGCAGAATATGCAAAACAAAATGTTTTAACAATCAAGCACAAGATTGATATTCGAAAAAGTAAGGCTTGTATTGTTTCTCATGAAGGCAAAGAAAGATTAGCTTTTTCAATTGATAACACAGCACAAAGTGTTGAAAAAATTTTAGAACTCGCCAACAAAAACATAAGCGTAGTTGGTTTAGATGAACTTCACTTTTTTCCAGAAATGATTATTGAAGTTGTTTGCAAACTTGTAGAAGCCGGAAAAAGAGTTATTTGTGCTGGGCTTGATTTGGATTTTAGAGGTGAACCGTTTAAGCAAGTTTCTACGCTGCTTTCTGTTGCTGATGAAGTTACAAAACTTAAAGCAATTTGTGTTGAATGTGGAAATGATGCATATCATACTCAGCGTATTGTAAATGGCAAACCTGCAAAATATGATGATCCAATTATTTTGGTTGGTGCAGAAGAATGTTATCAAGCAAGATGCAGAGATTGTTTTAAAATTGATAAAAGTTTGCAGTTTTGTAACACTTTTGCTGAAAAAGAAGTGTCTTTATAATTTTAAGTAAGCTAATTTTGGATAAATAATTAAATGATATTGATTTTGTTTTTTGTCATCCTGAACCTGTTTCAGGATCTCTTCAAAATGGCTAATTACATTATTTATCGTGTGATTTAAAAAAAATAATTATAGATCCTGAAACAAGTTCAGGATGACAAAGTTGGCTTATAAAAGCTGACTTAAAAAACATGTATCAACTTATGGCGTAAAATCTGGATTAACAATGCCAAAAGATAAAATTAATTTTCGTTGCACGAATTGCGAACACTTAAGTTTCCGGTGGGTTGGATGTTGTCCTTCGTGCAACGAATGGAATTCTTTTATAGAAGAAAAAAAAGTTTCAGAAAAATCTGGCGGCGCTAGTTTAGAAAAAAACGGTGATAATGTTGCGTTGCGCAAGTTAGACGAAATTGAAAGCGAAGAAAAAGCTAGAATCGTTTCTGGGATTGAAGAATGGGATCGAGTTGTAGGCGGTGGAATTTTACCTGGTTCTTTTTTAATTTTAACTGGTGATCCTGGAATTGGTAAATCCACAATTCTTTTGCAAATCGCAGGAAATATTTCTCAAAATTACAAAGTTTTATATTTTTCTTCAGAAGAATCTTTGCAGCAAGTTAAAGGTCGTGCTGTGCGTTTGGGAATAAAAAGTAATCCAAATTTTTTGTTTTCGGATCAAGCTTGTTTGCAAGATATTATTCAAACGGCAAAAGGTGAAAAACCTAATTTGGTAATTTTGGATTCTATTCAAAACTGCCATCTTTCTAACGAATCGCGTGCGATTCCTGGAACCGTTTCGCAGTTGCGCGAAGCGGGCTTTTATTTAATGAAACTTGCAAAAGAAAATAATATCGCGGTTTGTGTAACCGGACATATTACAAAAGATGGTGGAATTGCAGGTCCAAAAATCTTGGAACACATGGTTGATGGTGTTTTTTATTTGCAAGGCGAAGACAAGTGGCACACGCGAATTTTGCGTTCTGTGAAAAACAGGTTTGGTACAATTTACGAAACTGGCTTTTTTGAAATGTGCGAAAAAGGTTTATCGCAGGTTTTAAATATTAACGAATACTTGTTAAGTGATTTTTCTGGGACTCCCGGTTCTGCGTTAATTAGCAGTTTAGAGGGTTCTCGTCCAATTTTGCTTGAACTTCAAGCTTTGTGTGTTACATCAAAGTTTGGAATTCCGCAAAGAGTTATTACTGGAATTGATCCAAAAAGGGTTATTTTAATTGCTGCAATTTTAGAAAAATATTTACACATTAGATTAAGTTCTCAAGATATTTTTTTTAAAGTTAGCGGTGGCTTTAAGATTAAAGAAAGTTCTTGCGATCTTGGAATTGCGCTGGCTTTACTTTCTAGTTATTTTCAAAAACCATTGCTCGAAAAATCAATTTCTTTTGCTGAAATTAGTTTAACCGGACAAATTAAGCCAATTAATCAGATTGCAATCAGAGTAAAAGAAGCAGAAAAATTCGGAATTAAAAATCTTTTGCTATCTAAAACGCAAAAAGTTCAAACTTTATGCAAACTTTTTAAATTTTCCAACGTTTATGAATTACTTAAATTATTCCCCGAAGAATAAGTCTTTTGTTGTAATAGGTTGTATTTTTATAATAAATTAAACAAAAGGGTTTGGTTTTTAGGGAATCATTTTGTTTGGGGGGATAGATGCAATATCAAAAAAAAAAAAATCGGTGTTTTTTCTTGGCATTTTTTTCTTTAGTAGCTTTCATATTTTTTGTGCAGATTCTATGGTTGAAGACTTTGTGGATAATTATCAAAGTAATTTACAAGAATTAAAAGAGAATTTGGATATTCTTTTTAAAAAAAGCATTGGACGGTGTTTTGGTGAATTTATTGGTTTAACTACCGATAAAAGTTCTTATCGTATGGATATTCGATGGCATGCTTTAGAGCTTATTTCATATTTAGAGGATAGGGGAAGAAGAGAGAGTTTAAATCCTGATCAAATTCGAGAACCTATTTTAAATCTTTTTCGATCTTATAAAAAACCGCTTGATGTATATAAAAAACAGTTGAATGAATTATGGGATGCTTTAGCTTTTGTTTCTGTTTTTTGCCGTCATTATAGTCGCATAGAAAATGAAGGTTTTGTTGTAAATATTTTACAACCACTTCGGTTAGAAGTTGGAATTGATATAAGACGGTGAATTGGTATTTAATTAGCCTAATGCAGCCCGTCCGACGAAGCCTTGGCGAAGGCTGATGAGTGTTGGGATAATTTAAATAATTTTCTGATTTAACTATTTAATTAATTCATTGTTTTTTATTTCTTTAAACTTTACTAATTTCTTTAAAAAATTTAACTTCTCTTAAGTTGTTTTATTTTTTTTAAGGAAATGGAAGAAGATGGATTTTATGATTTTGGAAGTGATTCTGACGGGCCTCCGCCTTTAGAAAGAGTTTATCCTGGTGAACCTGGTACACTTGTTGCAGATATGGTTGTAGTTCCTAAAGAAGAAGTTGCAGCAGCAAAAGCAATAATTGAAGAAAAACTACAAAGAAGTAAAAGTGTAAAAGTTGAACTTGATAAGTCTGATCAAGTAGATGGGGATGTTACTTTAGATTTTTTAATTGAAAAATGTTTTAGATATATAAACAAGCATCCGGATCTTTTTACTGAAATTAGTGCAAGCGTTTTAGAGCGTGGCGTTCTTAAAACTATATGTATTGAAGTATTGCCAACACTAACTTCTAATGCAGCTTTAATTTTACAAAAAGCACCTACTTTGTTGCAGGATATTAAAACCCATCCAAGAAAATACATACGTTTTGCTGTTGGAGCTGCAGGGGTTACTATTGTCGGTGGCTTATTGTTGCATTTTGGTATTATTGGTCAGGATCAAATTTCTACTTTATTTAATGTGATGATTGATCCAGCAAATGGAACAGCCGTAGAATTATAAAAAATTAAAATTTAATTTATAAAAATGGCCTGAAATATGGGGCCATTTTTATTTATACGCACTTTCATTAATTCATAATGAATGTTTTCAATAATCGCTAAGATCTGCCTATCTTTAATCAAAAATCTGTTTTCTTTACATTTAGTCAATTAAAGTCTTAATATTTTCTTAAGAATAGAATTATTAAATTTTAGGGGGAGAGGGATGAAGATGTTTAGAAAAATTGTGTTATTTTCACTATTTATGTTTTTAGGAATCAATTTAGCTAATTGTATGGTGGAACAAATAGATATTGAAAGTCCTGCAGCTTTAGATTTTTCAAAATTACAACCTCAGGAGTTGGAGCAATTTTATGATGCTCTCTCAGCAACTTTGAATTTGAATGACAAAGGTTTAACTTGGACGGGTCTTGTAAGGTTGTTGGGATGTATTAAAGTTTTTGGTCAGACACATACTATAGAAAATTTGGATCTGAGAAATAATTTATTTACAGTTGAAAAGATGGAAGATGTTCCAAAAGTTATTTTACTTGAACTTATTAATAATCAATCTATAAAAAATGTTCTTTTGCAGGGTAATGAATTAAACGATCAGATAATTAAAGAGATTATTTCTGATTTAGGAAATCCAGAAGGATATCTCAAAAAAGCTTTAAATGCAGTATTGTCTTTATTTGTAAAAGTTGCAAAAGAGCATTATAACATCGAAACTTTGGGATCTGAAGAAATAGCAAGAGAAGTTGAATATGTATCTTTATATACAGACAATGGAAAATATATTTGTACAAAACTATCTTCAAAACAGAGATCTCTTATAGAAAAGCTTGTTCCTTTAATGAGAAATCTTGCCCTAATATTTATCCCCTTAGGAATGGCGAAGTTGTTCGAATATTTTGCAACTACTAATCCTGATATTGTATGTGACCTTGATACTTTATCTCAAATGTTAGCTATCTGTGGTTTTAATTCAACTCTTTAGTGCGTTTTATTTGGTTTAAGATAAAAAACTGAATTGTATTTTTATCGGGGGGAGTGATGAAAATATTAAAACAATTTTTTGCTGTCTTAGTATTTATATTTTTAAGCATTAATTTTTTGAGTTGCATGCAGCAAGGGGGTGATATTGAAAGTCAGTTGGGAGTGCCTGAAGCAGGAGAACCACCTCGAGATGCACGTCCTAATTCGCCGCTAAGAAGATTGTTTAGAGAGATATCACAACAGATTGGACTATCAGTTGCTGCGAATAGGGGAGAGGTTGTGAATCCTGAGGTCTATAAAATCAATCAAGATAGATTAGAAAGTTATTATGATGCTTATAGTGGGCGTAAAATTTTAGATTTAAGTTTTGATATGACAAAAATTAGACTGAGATGGGAAGATTTTACTGTTTTGTTTAATGAGATTTTAATTTTTATGAATAGTCATGATGTTAAAATTATTGATTTGTGTGGTAATTATTTAACATCTAATGGAATTCCCGCTCTTGCGGTACTTGCGATGTTAGAAAATAGCTTGTTAGCTGCGATAATACTAGGAACAGAAGGAGAAATAGCAAGAGAAAGAGAGCGAGAAAGAGAACGAGATTACGTTCCAAGGTGTAATCCAATATGTATGGATCCAAAATTAAGTGAAATTATGAAAAATTTCAAAGGAGAGTTGAATAGTTCTGATGGAATTTGTAGCAAAATATCTAAGCATGTGTTGGGCGGCTTTTTAAATTGTGGTCAAGAAGAAATTGATATGGATGATGTTAGTGCTGTGTATTCATCTTCAAAGGGTGTAGTTGTTTTAGATTTTGGGTTTCGCCAATATAGCTTAAAAAAAATGTTAAAAAATGTTCCGACTAGTTTTGGACAAAAAATTGCACCTGCTGTGAGTAAGGTTGTTATGGCTTTATTGACTGTTGGTTTTGCATGGGCAAGCACGTATTATGGGAAAGACTTATTTGCCAGCAGTGCTTGTGATATTGCAGATGTGCAACAGTATTTAATCGGTATTTGTGAGTTTAATTCAACCATGGTTATATCTTTTTTTGGAGGCAGTTGATGATAAATAAACAATAGCATCTATATAAACTTAATATTCAGTCATTTAGGGGACTTTTTTTAATGGCTAATAGCAGGGGGGAGGGGATATGTATAAAAAAAATATGTTTATAGGTTTATTTATATTTTTAAGTATTAATTTACTTAATGGTATGGAAGATGGGGCTTTTACTGGCAATCCATATGTTGTGCGAGAAGGTTGGAATCCTACTGCCGCTAGTCCTAGACCTTCCAGCCAAACATTGAAAAAAGAACTGCCTTTTAATGTTGGTAATCCTAGAAGGTCTGCTCGCTTATCTCAAGTTATGCCAGAAGTGCTTCCTCAAATTTGTGTTGCACAAGCGGTAGAGGAAATATCAAGATATTATAAGCTTCGTCACTCTACATTAAATTTAGATGAGAAGAGCATTGGTTGCAAGTTGAGCTGGGATGATATCAAGAATCATTTGTATCCAGCATTTTTAAGGTATGATCAAGAACGTGTTAGTAGAGGTGAAAATCCTATTGAGGTTTTAAATTTTACAAATAACAATCTTTCAATTAAAAGTTTTCCTATGCAAATTCTTTTGCACATGATTCAAAGTCCTTCATTAAAAAAAATTTGTTTGGCGGGTAATCCTGAAATGTTGACGTTTGATCCTGAAGATTATGAGCTAGGAAGCGCTTTTAGAGATTTGGTAGAAGGATACTCTAGCTACCTGGATATAACAAAAAGTAGGGGGAAAAGATTTGCGGAAAATTTTATTTCTGGAATTATAGAGCAAGGAGAGGTAAGACTTGAAATTACTCTAGCTGAGCCTGAATTAGTGCCTGGAAGGGATACTATTGTTTTTGATTTGGGTGAGGGTATAAGACCTATAAAGATTCAAAAAAAGATAGTGAATATTCCTAAAAATTTGTTGAGAAGATTAACTCCATTATTTTCCAAATTAGGTGTGATTGGTTTTGTGTATGGACTAACAACTTTAGGAACTTATTTTTTTAGTCAACCGGATACTTACACAGGTGAGTGTTCTGCTGAATATATATATTATTTATTATCGAGTTGTGGTTTAAATGCGACCCAATTTCTTGAGTTAGCTAGTTGAGTACAAAAGGTATCATAGAAAAATTATTCTACGGTTACGGATTTTGCCAAATTTCTAGGTTTATCAATTGGCCTATTGAGTTTTTTTGTAATTTGATAAATAAAAAATTGCATAAGCCCCGTCATTGCAAGAGGTCCTAGATTTGCATTAACTCTTGGAACAACAAAAGAAACATCAGAAAGATCAATAAGTTCTTTTTGCCCATCAAAAGCAAAAGTTATTAAGTGCCCATGACGTGCTTTAACTTCTTGAGCATTACCAACAATTTTTTGATAAATTAAATTATCAAGAGACGAAAAAAGAACTACAGGCGTTTTTTCATCTATCAATGCGATTGGTCCGTGTTTTAGTTCACCTGCGGGATAACATTGAGCAAAAATATAAGAAATTTCTTTTAATTTTAACGCGGCTTCTAGTGCGAATGGATAACTTATATGTCTGCCAAGAAAAATAAAGCGATCATATTTTGAATATCTGTTTGCTAAGGTTTGAGTGATTTCCCACTTATAAGTTTCAATGGATGTTTCTAAAACTTCAGCTGCAACAAAAAGATCTTCTTCTGAAGTTTTCATTTCTTCAATGCTAATTAAATCTTTTTCTAATGCTACGCGATTTGCTATCCAAAATAAAACTGACATTTGTGTTGAAAATGCTTTTGTTGAGGCAACAGAAATTTCTGGTCCTGCTTGCATTGGTAAAAAACCATTTGCTTCTCGAACCATGGTGCTTGATGCAACGTTGGTAATTGCAATTGTTGGAACACCAGAAAGGTTAACTAACCGCAGAGATTCTAAAGTATCTGCAGTTTCTCCTGATTGAGAAACAAATATAGCGATAGAATCTTTTTGAGGAAAAAATGGCATATATCCAAATTCGGATGCAAGATACACATGAACTGGAATTTTGCATATGTTTTCGAAAAAGAATTGTGCAATTCTGCAAGCATGCCAAGATGTTCCGGCAGCTATTAAATAAACATTTTTCAAATTTTTAACTTGTTCAGATGTTATTCCTAATTGATCCCAAATAGTATCTTGGTACTCAATGCTGAGTTCGTATTTAAAATTAGTATCTGGATTATCTGAAACAGAAATTTCTGAATTGTTTCCAATGAATTTGCAAAAAGATATAGAACGATCGATTGCTCTTTTTTGTTCGTATATTTCTTTGAGCATGTAGTGTTCGAAACCTTTTTTATCAACATCAGCTATTTTGATGTTAATTTCTTGTGGATTGATTTCTAATGCTTTACCTTCGAAATCAAAAAGTTCAATTTCATCTTTTTTAAGAATGGCAAAACTTTCTTCGGGCATAAAAACAACTTTATTTGTTTTATCGCAAAATGCTAGTGCATCTGAAGCAGCAAACATTTCGCCATCGCCAATGCCGATAGAAAGAGGAGAGCGTCTTCTTGCAAGAATTAATTGATCTGGATAATCTTCCAATAAAAAAACAAAGGCGTATGCGCCTTTTATTTGTTTTGCAAAATCAATTAATGCAGCTTTTAAGGTTTTATGAGAAGTGACAAGTGATTCTAATAAGTGAATCACTACTTCTGTATCCGTAGAAGAATGAAAAACGTGACCGGAATCGATTAGTTTTTTTCTTATTTCTTCATAACTTTCTACAATTCCGTTATGAACAACAGCCATATCCTTTTTGCAATTAAAGTGTGGGTGTGCATTAGATTCGTTAACAACTCCATGAGTTGCCCAGCGAGAATGTCCCATTCCTACGAAACCATTGTGCTCTGAATCAGCCAACGCTTTTTCTAGTTCTTGAACACGGCCTACTTTTTTTAAAAAAGTAAGGTGTTTATGTTTTTGGTCAATACATACAAACCCCGAAGAATCGTATCCTCTATATTCTAGGCGATTTAGACCGTCTAAAACATGTTTTTTGCATTTATCTTTTCCAACATAAGCAACAATCCCGCACATCTAAAGCACTCCTCAACAACCTTTTTTTAGCAAAAAAATAGAATCTTTTTCCTTGGGAAAATAGTGAAAAACAGATTAACGTTTTACGAATTGGAATTTACGTCTTGCTGCTTTTTGTCCATACTTTTTACGTTCTTTTAATCTGGCATCAACGGTAAGAAGACCATATTTACGAAGAAGGTCTCTATGTTTGGAGTCACTTTCCAATAAAGCTCTGCTGAGTCCTAATTTTACAGCTCCAGCTTGTCCAACAGGACCGCCGCCACAAACATTGACATCAACGTCAAAAGTTTTTTCAATACCAAGTACTCTAAATGGCAAAATGACCATATCTTTGGTTTGTTTTGTTGAAAAGTAGGAATCGTACTTTTTACCATTTACGGTAACGTTTCCGGTGCCTTTTTTTAGCCAGACACGAGCGACAGATGATTTTCTACGGCCAACACCATGTAAATGTTTAGGTGTGGATGCAATTTTATTTTCCATAATCCTCACACGAAATGTAAAAATATCGTTAAATTAACTCTTTTTATAGGAATAAACCTATGTAAATACTACAAAATTAGTATATTTTTGTCAAAGCAGATATTAGATGGAGCCGGTGACCGGAGTTGAACCGACGGCCTACTGATTACGAATCAGTTGCTCTACCACTGAGCTACACCGGCATTAGATTATCTTCTTTCTTCGGCTGCCTCTTGGCAAATTATACATCTTGCAGCGTATGGGGATGTTTCTATTCGTACATTTGAGATTGGTTCGCCACAATCTATGCAAACACCATACTCACCTTTTGCTATGCGATTTAAAGCATCGTCAATTAAATTAAGTTCGTCAATTTCGTTTTGCTCTAAAGAAGTTTTTAATTTTTCCATTGATAGTGAAACTGCTTCATCCCCACTGTCTTTTACTTGATCATTTGAAACTTTTTCGCTAGACAAATCGGAGAGTTCCTGCAACATTTCTTGGCGTCTATCCAGTAATCTTACTTTTATTTTCTCTATAAAGTTCATTCTTTGTTTCATTTCCTATCCTTTTCTTCTTCTTTTTTTTGTTTCTTAGCAGTTTAAAGAACTGTCTAAGAATATCAATACACTCTTTCTCTTTCAAGCCACCTTTTATTAATAGCTTATTGTTTGATTTAGATGCAACTTTTTCTTTTTCGTATCCAAAGCCAAAAAGATCTGACTTTGCTCCAAAGACGAGACCTTTGATTCGGCTTAACGTTATTAAACCATAACACATTAGACATGGTTCGAGTGTTACGTATAAAAAACAATCATCTAAGCGCCAATCACCTTTTTTTTTGCATGCCTTTTGAATTGCAATAATTTCGGCATGACTTGTTTGGCATTTTGTTTTTTCGATTTTATTATAGCCTCTTCCCAAAACAACGCCTTTTGAATTTACTACAATTGCGCCGATTGGAACTTCGTTGTTTTTTAATGCCAGCCGTGCTTGAGATAATGCTTTTTGCATGAAAAAATTATGTTTTTTGTTTTCCATAAATTTAAACTCTTAGTTTCTTGAATTTTTGTTATAAATGTATTTAAAATACAGCTTAAGCATTGGGCATATTTATTTAAAAAAATGTTTATTAGTGTATAATAAATATAAAGCAATATACGGCATAACAAAAGTAAAAGTGTAAAAACGCACATTCAAATTAATGTTCTAATGCTTAGTTGGGCTTAATCATATTTGTAATAAAAGAATAACTATTTCTCCGAAATACAAAAAACAAAAAACCGAGGTGATTGATGAAAAAAAAGGATCAAACCGAACAGACAAAAAATGCATCTGCCGAATATGGTGCCAAAGCTATTAAGGTTTTGGAGGGTTTATCGGCCGTTAGAAAAAGACCTGCAATGTATATTGGATCCACAAACACTGCTGGACTGCATCATTTGGTTTACGAAGTTGGTGATAACTCTGTGGACGAAGCGTTGGCTGGTCATTGTGATCACATAGAATTTGTTTTGTACGAAGATGGTGCCTGTTCTGTAGAAGATAATGGTCGTGGTATTCCTGTTGATATTCATCCAACCGAAAAAGTATCTGCCGCTGAAGTTGTGTTAACAAAATTACATGCAGGTGGAAAGTTTGAAAAAGATTCTTACAGATATTCTGGTGGATTACACGGTGTTGGTGTTTCTGTTGTAAATGCGCTTTCAAAAGATTTAGAAATTAGAATTTTCCGTGATGGAAAAGAGTATCAACAGTTTTACAAAAAAGGTGGAATTCCTCAAGGTCCTTTAAAGGAAATTGGAACTACAGATAAGCAAGGAACTTTTATAAAGTTTTATCCAGATCCAGAAATTTTTGATACCGTTGATTTGAATTTTGATACTTTATCTTCTCGATTTAGAGAACTTGCTTTTTTAAATAAGGGTTTAAAGATAGACATCAAAGATGAAAGAACTGATGACGAGCATTTGTTTTTTTATGAAGGTGGAATTGCATCTTTTGTTAAACATTTAAATGCAAAAAAGAATCCTGTTTTCCCTGAAGTTATTGAATTTAGCAAAGATGATGGAACTTATATTTTAGACTTTGCTTGTCAATATAATGATGGTTATTCGGAACAGTTTTTTAGTTTTGTAAATAACATCAGAACTGTTGAGGGCGGAACGCACGAAGCTGGATTTAGATCTGCATTAACTAAAAGTTGCAATAGATATGCACAAAAACACAAGATTTTAAAAGATGGTGGTTCGTTATCTAGTGATGATGTTCGCGAAGGTTTAGTTGGTGTTTTAAGTATTAAAGTTCCAGAGCCACAATTTGAAGGCCAAACAAAAACCAAGCTTGGAAATAGTGAAGTTAAGGGTGTTGTTGATTCTTGGTTGTATTCTTTCTTAGAAACTTTTTTCGAAGAAAATCCTGTTATTGCAAAAAAGATTTTGCAAAAGGCAATGTTGGCACAACAAGCAAGAACTGCTGCTAAAAAGGCAAGAGAAATAACAAGAAGAAAAACCGTATTAGAAAGTTCAATTTTACCAGGTAAACTTGCAGATTGTTCTGATACTAATCCTGAAAAAACAGAACTTTATATTGTAGAGGGTGATTCTGCGGGTGGCTCGGCCAAACAAGCAAGAGATCGTTTTACTCAAGCTATTTTGCCTCTAAAAGGTAAAATTTTAAATGTTGAGAAAGCTCGTTTAGATAAAATGCTTTCTAACAATGAAATAAAAGATTTGATTACTGCAATTGGTGCAGGAATAGGAAACCAAGAATTCAATGCTGAAAAAGTTCGTTATCATAAAGTAGTCATAATGACTGACGCGGACGTTGATGGTTCGCACATAAGAATTCTTCTTTTAACATTGTTTTTTAGATACATGAAGCCATTGATCGAAAAAGGATATTTGTACGTTGCACAACCACCATTGTATAAAATTAAGGTTGGAAAAACTGGAAAATATTTAAAGGATGATTCTGAATTAAAACAATTCTTGTTTGATTGGATGCAAGAAAATGCAGTATTAAAAGTTGATAGTCAGACTTTTGCAAATGAAGATTGGAAAAAACTTTTAGATAATGTTTTGATTTACGAAAAAGAATTGGGTAAATATTGCAATCAACATGAACTTGCGCTTGTTCATGGAAATGAATTAATTAAGTTTTTAAATGATAGCGAATGGGAACCAAATAAATTCACCATGGAAGAAATTGTTGAAAAACTTATTTCATATTTCCCTAAATATGAAATTTCAGGAATCAGAGAAGAGAACTTAGAAGGTGAAATGGCTCTTGAAGAAAATCCTAGAGCAAAAGCCTGCATTACTTTTAAGCAACTTAAAAGAACTTGGGAAGTTCCCATTTCGTTATTTAAAGCTCAAGAGACCAAAAAAGTTATTTCTATTTATCAACCACTCGCTGCTTTAGAAAAAACCGATTGGTTGTTTTCTTTAAACGATAAAGATATCGAAAAAACTGGAAGAGGTATTTTAGCTTTAAGTGATGTTGTTGTAACAACAGGAAAATCTTTTATGACTGTTCAACGTTATAAAGGTCTTGGTGAAATGAATCCTGAACAACTTTGGGAAACAACAATGGATCCTGCAGTAAGACGTTTTTTACAAGTTACAATTGAAGATGGATTAAAAGCTGATCAGTGGTTTACATCTTTAATGGGCGATGATGTTTCGGATAGAAGAGCTTATATAGAAAAACATGCTCACTTTGTAAAAAACTTAGATATTTAAAAATATAAATATTTAAAAATATAGATATTTGAGAATATGTTTTTTATAAAATTAAGTTTTATTTTAAAAAAAAGAGCGGTGCTAAAAACTCCGCTCTTTTTTATCTAAACAATTATTTATTATTCTTCTCTTTCATTTAATACTTCAAGAATCCAGGCTAATATTATATTTCCTATTTCTATTGGGAAACGACCTAGGCTTGCTAAAAATCCGCGTGGACTTTGTACCCTTGTGTCTCTTATTTTTTCAATCTCTTCACGTGAAATTTGTGCTGTAATTTGTTCTATAATTTGTTCTAATGAAACTTGGTCAGGCTCTTGTCCATTTATCAGATACATTGTTATTAAACATAAGCTTTGACGGTGTTTTTCTTTTGTTAAAGATCTTTTTTTTTGAATCAATCTTCTAATAATTTTTTTTCCTTCTTCTTTAGGAATAACTTTGCCGTTAATTGTTACTGCTTGAGTGGAAAAATGTTCGCCTCTTGCTTCTTCCATTGCATTTATTTGAATATTTGTACAAATAAAAAATAATAATCCTACGCCAAGGCTACGGATCATAAATAAAAGTAAAAATCTTTTTTTCATTAGTTAATCCCCATATTTAGTTTTAGTTATTATTAATTTTTGCAATAGTTAATTAATAATGTCCTACTATAAAAAAATTTTATCAGAAAAGATGTTTGTTTTGGAAGAAGATTGAATATTAATTTTTTATAAAAAAAAGGGCGTTGTAAGCAACAACGCCCTTTTTTTGTTCGATAGCTTTTTATTTTGCAACTATAGTTAGCCAACTAATGGTGCAAATGCATCCTTTAGTGCAACACGTAGATTTGTAACATTATCTTTTTTCCACGCTTTAATATCACCGCGTAAAAATGTTGTTTTATCTTTTCTGTTATCAAATCTTCCAAGTGGTAAGTTGTATGTTTTTCCATGTGCTTTGATTTCAACGGTGCTTGGTTTAGAAGTATTATTTAAAAGCCAATCAATATCATCGCAACCATAGTCACCATACATTACTGCTCTTGGAACTGCATGATTTAAAATTGAACCTGGATCTTTTGGATCGGCACGTTCTTCATTTTTTCTACGAGATTCTTCAGGTGAAACCCAAATATAAAGAACGGAAGCTTTATCAAGAATTTGTGGACTCAATTGAGAAAATGCATATTTATATCCATAAGGAGATGGAAGTGGCATTGGTGCGCTATCTGCTCCGCCTCTAGCAAATTCTATAACAACAGTTTTTCCTGCAAGATTTTTTGCTTGATCTATTACTTCATTTTTACTTTTTAATAATTTTGCAGCATCAGTTTCTACTGATTTTGCAATTTGAGTACGAAGTTTTTTTGGCAATTTAGATAAAGTTGCTTTTCCGCCGGCTTTTTTGCTGGCGTTATCTAAACGATCAAATAACCATTGCGCTGCAAATTTTGGAGCAGCTTTTTTTTGGTTAACAAGATCATCATAATCTTCATTAATAAGATGCATTAATGTTCCCCATGACTTTGCATCGCTAAAGCAGAATGCTCTGGAAGGAAAATATGCACCGGCTTTATTTTTTGCAATTAATTCTTCGCTAATTCTACGCATCATGTGAACATAAGGAAAATCATCAAGTTGAACTGTTTCGCCTATTCCAAATTGTTCTTTGCATTCTTGTTGATTTAATGTTGAAAGATAATGTCTTACTTCTGATTTTCCAGAACCTGGAAGTGCATTTAAAAGAAGCACTTCAATTGGTTTAGCTTTAGTTTGAAGTAATTCTTCTGTTGCTTTTGCATTCATTTGCAAGCTTGTTGTAACTAAAAATAGTGCTAAAAACAATTTTTTTGCGATCATAATTTTTGCCTTTCTTTGGAATAAAAAAATAATAAATTAATAAGAATTTTCGCTGTTAGTTTTCGATTTAAGTAAAGAGATTTTTTATCATGTTAAAGCTAAAAAAGCAAACTATTTTTTGGATTATGTCCATAAAGAATCAATAGGCAATGCCCACATATTTTTTCCAAACGCTACTGGTACAAAGAACGATTGCTTTTTTCTATATCGATCTCGTTTTTATGTGGTCCGTGGTGTATTTATCAATTAAAGTGTCGTTTTGATTGATATAATGCGAAAACAATAGTTAAAAAATATAAATATTTGCTTATACTTTTATTTAATAAATCTTTAATAATAATTAAGATATAGGCTAATTAAATGTTTCAACAGGTTTCTTTTTTAAATAATCACAAGTTACCGCTAGCCGAAAGAATGCGGCCAAAAAACTTAGACGAAGTTTTTGGTCAAGAACATTTGGTTGGAAAAGATAAACTTTTTCGTAAATCAATAGAGAATGATACTTTTGGAAGTTGTATTTTTTGGGGTCCTCCAGGAAGTGGTAAAACAACTCTAGCAAATGTTATTGCACACATAACAAGTTGGGTGTTTGTACAATTTAATGCTGCTTTTAATGGCATAAAAGAAGTAAGAGAAATAGTAGAGCAAGCAAGAAAAAGAATTTCGAATGGTGGAAATGGAACAGTTTTATTTGTTGATGAAATTCATAGATTTAATAAATCGCAACAAGATGCCTTTTTGCAACCGGTTGAGCGGGGAATAATTTTATTGATTGGTGCAACTACAGAGAATCCATCTTTTGCAATTAATTCTGCATTAATTAGTAGATGTAATGTTCATATCTTAAAACAATTACAAGAAGAACATCTTTTGAATTTAATTACGCGTGCATTAAAAGATGACATTTTTTTGAAAGATAAAAATATTTTTCTACAAGATAATGCACAAAAAATGCTTGTTAATTATGCAAATGGTGATGCCAGAACGGCATTAAATGTTTTAGAAGTTGCCGTAAAAACTACTGCACAAAATGATACTGGCAACATTGTTATTAGTAAGCTAATAATAAAAGAAGTTATGAGTTCTCGTCGTATTAGTTTTGATAAAAAAGGCGAAGAATATTACAATCTACTTTCTGCATTACATAAATCAATGCGCGGTTCAGATACTCAAGCAAGTTTATATTGGCTTGCACGAATGATTGAAGGTGGCTCAGACCTTGTTTCTATTGCTCGTAGACTGGTTCGTTTTGCATCAGAAGATATTGGGCTTGCGGATCCGCAAGCAATAATTCAAGCAGTTGCTGCAAAAGACGCAGCACATTTTTTAGGTTTTCCCGAAGGTGATGCAGCATTAGCACAATGTGTTGTTTATTTATCAACAGCCCCAAAATCGAACAAAGTTTATTCTGCGATTAAAAATGCAAAACACGATGTGCAAGAAAAAATAAACGAACCCGTTCCGATGCACATTCGAAATGCATCACAAAATTCTTTTTCGGGACAAAGTTTTTTGCCCGAATCATTAAAAAATTCAGAATATTATTCTCCAGGTGAATTTGGTTTTGAAAAAGAAATCAAAAAAAGAATGGAATATTGGAATAAGCTAAAGCAGCAGATACAAAAATAAAATTATAAAATTTAATTTGTTGTTTCTTGTAATCATTTTTCTATTTTACATATATTTATAAAGCGATAATTATCATAATTAATATTGAATTGGAGAAATATGAAGGTTTCAAATATAAAAAATATTTTATTTCTTCTGTTGTTATCGCTTAATTGTAAATTGTGCTATTGCAAGTCAAACGATTTAATATTAATAGATTTAAGTTTGCAGATGCTTTCTAAAGAAAATACAGATTCTATAAACATTAAAAATAAACAGAATTATATTTCCAAAAATTTAACTACAGATGATTTATTATCTTTGTTGGTTGATTTGGAAAAACATAAAAAAGACTTGGAAACTAAAATAATCAATGTAGCTGCTCAAATATCTTCTTTTGACATGATGATTAAGGAATTAACGTCTACTTATAAAAAAGGTTCAATTGTTTATTTAAAAGAAACAATTGAACTTTATCGCAATTTTTTTGGGGATTTTCATGTAGATGAAAGAGCTGAATTATTTTCTGATTGCATGGATTATATTCAAATAAGAAAACAACCGTTTGATGCTAAACAGGCTTCTTTAAATGCAGACTTAGAAGCATTTAATATACATTTTTCAATGTTATATTTGCAATTAAGAGAATCTGATTTAAGAAAATTGATTTTACCGTTCGGTAATTTATCAGGAATATGCTTATCAAATTTTAATTTAGAACATAGTTATTTGCCGGGAGCGAATTTAGTTGCAACAGATTTTAGTAGATCAAATCTTAGTGAAACGGATTTTCAGCAAGCAGAAATGTCTTTTGTACAATTTGATGATTCAATTTTAGTAAGGTCTAATTTTAGTGAAGCTACCTTAAGAAGGGCTAGTTTTGCAAGAGCGAATTTAACTAAGGCCTGTTTTGATGGGGCGGATCTTATGGGAGCAAACTTGCGATATTGCATTTTGCAGTCGGGAGATTTGCGTGCTAGCTCCTGTTTGTTTGCTAATTTTAGTAATGCAGATTTAAGTGCTGCAAATTTGGAAAGTGCTCATTTGGGCCAAGTCGTATTTGTTGGAACGAATTTGCAGAATGCAAAGTTATGTGGGGCTAAGCTCATGAGAGCAAATTTAATGAATGCTGATTTAAGGGGGGCGGATTTAAGTGGAGCAGATTTATCTTATGCAAATCTAAATGGAGCTCTGTTGGATGGCGCAAATTTAGAAAATGTGATTTTGGATAAAACTATTAGTATAGATAAAGATACCAATACTGCAAAGTTCTTGAATTAACTTTTTCAAATTGCATATATTAATTAGTGATAAAATTGGAATTAAAAGGGAGGGGTTCATGAAAACTATAAATATATTTTTTATTTTTTTATTGTTTTGTACTTTTGGAAACAGGATTTTTTCAGGATCTTCGCATTCTAGAATTATAAACATACGAGAAAATGATCCTAAAGTTTCAAGTAACAAATCTGCTGATGATTTATTTAAAAGGGGTAGTTCTTTTTGTTCAACCCGCTTATTGCTCAAAAAAATAAATGGTGAAATTGGTTGCAAAAAATTTGAAGTTCAAAAACTTATTAGTGCTAAGAGGGATAAAGATGATTCTCAAAAATATGTTTTGATTGTAGGTGATTCTAAAGTTTTTAAAAATTTATATGAATATTTTACAGATAAGCAAAATTCGCTTAAAGCAGCTCATGAAAAAATTATTTTAATGATAGAACAACAAAATGATTGCCTTGAAAAACTAAAAGATGGGGATATTAGTTCTTTATACGATTTTATTAATGCAGCATTAGTTTCACATTATCTTGTTAGCGACGAGCAACGATTGGATTTGGATAGGGATTTTTGTGAATTTAAGAAAAATGCAAATGTAAAAAGGAATAAAACAGGAAAAAGATTAATCTTCAAAAAGGGCCAATGTTTTTTGGAAAATTATTTTAATGATCTTAAGTCTAGAGCAGAAAATGTTCAGTTAATTTTAGATGATGTAAAAATTATCTTATTAAAACTAGATAGTTTTTATTTAGATCTTTTATCAAGATTTGGAAAAAATGTTTCCTTACCTTTTGCCTCATTAAAAGAGATTTATTTAGTAGATGCTGATTTAAAAAATAGTTATTTACCTGGTGTTAATTTTTACAACTCCAGGTTAATGAGAACCAATTTTTCAGAATCGAATTTAATAAAGTCCAATTTTGAACAATCAAATGCTGAAGGGGCAATTTTTAAAAATTGCGATCTAGCTGAATCCAATATGTCGCATGTTGATTTATGTGGTGTTGATTTTACAAAGGCAGATTTATTTAGGGCTAATTTTTTGTATTCAAGTTTAGAAAAATCAATTTTTATTGGATGTATGCTTGTGCAGGCTAACTTAAATTCAGTTAAAGCAAAAAAATCCAAATTCGATGGAGCAAATTTAAAAATGGCTGTTTTGGATAATGCAAATTTTGTTGGTAGTAGCTTTAGATTTTCGCAATTACAAGAAGCTTCTTTAAGGGGAGTAGTTGGTTCTTGTTTCTTGGAAGATGAAGATGGAATAGGACGTATATTTGGAATCGATTTTCATGGAGCCAATTTAGAAAGAGCAAATTTAAATAAAGCAAATTTAAATAAAGCAGATCTAACTAATGCAAATTTAGAATTAGCTGATTTAGGTGGGGTAGATTTAAGAAATGCAAATTTAACAGGTGCCGATTTAAGTGGAGCAAATGTAGGGGGAGCTTTGTTTGATGGTGCTATAGTAAATAGGGCAAAGTGTCATAAACTGCAGAACTTGGATGATAAACAACGAGAATATTTAGTAACAAATGGTGCATTGGGTGTTCCTGATTTAGAAGAGGATCCGGTAAGGAAAACAGTACTCCCATCAGCAGCAGCTTAATTTAGAAATGCATCAACTAATAAGTTTTTAGCATCGCAATGATTCATGCCTCTACTTTGTAAATAAAAGATTTGTTCATCATCTAATTTACTTACGGCTGCACCATGTTTGCACGAAACATCATCCGCTTGAACTTCTAGTTTTGGAATAGATATTGCTTGTGAATTGCATCCAAGTAGCAAGTTTTTATTAACTTGACTGACTTCAACTTTTTGTGCCTTTTTATCAACTTTAATCAGGTTGTCGCAAACTAGTTTTGAATTTTGGCAAAAGGCGCCTTTTATAACAAGGTCACTTTTAGTGTTACTTACCTTGTGATCTTGTATTGTTTTAAATTTAAATAACCGGTTCCCGGATCCTTTTACAATGCATTTAGCTTTTGCTTTTGAATTTTCACCCAAAAAACTAAACAGAATTTGTTTTTCAAAAAATCCTTGTTGATTGTAGGACATTAAAAGACCGTCGCTTGTTTCGTTTATATTTTCTAGATCTAAAATTCTTAGATCGTAATTTAATTCACTATTTTTGTTTAATGTAAATTCGATTGAACTTTTTGTAATATCAAAGTCGAGTAAATCATCAACAATATTAATTGAGGCATTTTCTTGCAGGCAAATTTTTATATTTAAAGTTTCAATGCAAACAGCACCTTTAATATTGTTTCGTAGAATATTTTTTAGACTGAAATCTTCTGCAATGGGCTGTGTGATTGTTAAATTAATATTTACTCCATTGGATGTATTTATTACTGAGATATTGTTTTTTATTTTATCGATACTAACGTTTTTCATTACTTTCCCCCTGTATTTCGGTTTCTATTAATCGATTTATTTCGATTGCATATTCCGGAGGTAATTCTTTTGTAAATGATTCAATAAAACCATTCACAATTAATGCTTGTGCATCTAGTTCGCTTATGCCTCTGCTTTGCAAATAAAAAAGTTGTTCATCTGCTATTTTGCTAATTTTTGCTTCGTGTCCAACGTCGGTAGTTTTTTCTGAAATTTCTAAATATGGATATGCATCAGCTCGTGATTTATCATCCATTAAAAGTGAATCGCATTGAACAAATGATTTACTTTGTTTTGCATTTTTTACAACTTTGATCATTCCTCTAAAACTTGAACGACCGCCATTGCTGCTAATAGATTTTGATACAACTTTAGAAGTTGTATTTTCTGCTAAATGAATAACTTTTGCGCCAGAATCTTGAATTTGGTTTTTTTGACTTGCCATGGCAAGAGATAAAATTTCGGTTTTGGCTCCTTTTCCTTTAAGAATTACTCCTGGCTATTTCATAGTAATTCCGCTACCGGTGTTTCCATCAACCCATTCCATTATTGCGTTTTCATAAGCAACCGCTCTTTTTGTTACTAAGTTGTAAACATTTTTAGACCAGTTTTGAATTGTATAGTATTTAATTTTTGAATTTTTGTGAGCAATAATTTCTACAACGGCACTATGAAGACTGCTTGCAGATTTGTTAGGTGCGGTGCAACCTTCGATGTAGGTTACATTACTGTCTTCATCTGCAATAATTAATGTTCTTTCAAATTGACCCAGTTTTTGCGAATCAATTCTATAGTATGCTTGTAGAGGAATTGTTACGTTTACGCCTTTTGGAATATAAATAAAACTTCCACCACTCCATACAGCGGTATTTAATGCTGAAAATTTATTGTCATTATGTTCGACAACTGTTCCAAAGTATTTCTTAAAAAGTTCTGGATGTTTTTGTAGCGCAGTATCTGTATCACAAAATATTACTCCTTTTTCTTCCCATTCTTTTTTTAAATTGTGATAAACCGTTTCAGATTCATATTGTGCACCAAGACCACCAAGATATTTGTCTTCAATATCTGGTAAACCTAATGAATCAAAAGTTTGTTTAATGTCTTTTGGAACATCATTCCAGGAATTTTCTTTTTGCTTTGTTGTCTTAATGTAATAATGCAGGTCTTGAAGATTTAATTTACTTAAATCTGGACCCCATTTGGGTAAACTTTTAGATTTAAAAAATTCGAACGCTTTAAGGCGAGTTTCGAGCATCCAGTTTGGTTCATTTTTTTCTTTAGAAATAGTTTTGATAACTTGATCATTCAAGCCTTTTGGCATTTTGTAAATGTAATTTTGCATGCAAGGATTGATGCATTTTTCGCAGTTTTTATTATCAAATTTCATTGAAAAAATATCGCCTATTAATTTTAAAGGTCAGGATTTTTTTATATACCGCTAAGACACCCACCAATTACACAGTTAGTATACAATATGTGTTGGATATTACAAAAAGCAAGATATTTGATCTTTTTTATTAATTATATCCAGAAGCTTCTATTTGCTGCGCTAATTCTTTTGATCCAGATTTCACTATTATGCCGTTTTTTAGAATATGGACAAAATCAGGTTCTAGATATTTAAGAATTCTTGCATAGTGCGTGATAATAAGAAGAGATAGATCTGGATTTTGACTTTTTATGGTATTTATACAATCACAAACTGTTTTAAGAGCGTTTATATCTAATCCGGAGTCTATTTCATCAAGGATGGCTAGTTTTGGTTGTAAGATCGCCATCTGAAGTATTTCGAGCTGTTTTTTCTCGCCTCCAGAAAAGCCTACATTAAGATTTCGTTCCAAAAAGCTAGGATCAATTTTGAGTAAATGGATGTTTTTTTGTAACAAAGACCTGAAATCAGTTAAATTGAGTTGCTTTTCTGTTTGATTATAAATTGAATTGTGTGCGTGGCGCAGGAAGTTCTTAACTTTTAGTCCTTCAATTTCGTATGGATATTGAAATGCCAAAAAGATACCTAATTGTGCTTTTTTGTCTGGAGATAGTTCATTAATACTTTGATTTTCGAATAATATTTCGCCATTTGAGATTGTGTATTTAGGATTACCCATCAATGTTTGTGTAAGCGTGCTTTTGCCTGAACCGTTTGGACCCATTATTGCGTGAATCTCGCCTTTTTGAATATCAAGATTTATTCCATTTAGTATGGTTTTGTTTTTGATTGCAGCTTTTAGATTATGGATTGAGAGTAGCTTAGTCACTTGTTTTTCCATTGATTTTTTTTAATTGATAAAGCATGGTTTTAA
>DAOVNS010000055.1 GCA_030630075.1 bacterium
ATATTTTTTACAATTTTTTAATTTGGAGGCGGCACCCGGATTTGAACCGGGGATCACGGTTTTGCAGACCATTGCCTTACCACTTGGCTATGCCGCCCAAAAATTTTATATCAAAGATCCAACTAAATTAACGGCGCCCGCATTATCAATATTTAATAAAACGAATTGACCAATTTTTGAATCATCACCGTCAAACAAAACTCTTACGTTTCCTTCAGTTCTTGCTAAGAGTTTACCATTTGTTAGACGTTTTTCAACTAAACATTTTAATTTCTTGCCGATAAGTTGATTATTTCGTTCTCTTGATATCTCAACTTGCCGTTTTTGAAGCGCTGCCAACCTATCATGTTTAATTTCAGTAGAGCAATCATCTTGCAACAAAGCGGCCTTTGTGTACTTTCTTGGCGAATAAACAAAAGAAAAAACATAATCAAATTTTACTTTTTCCATTACTTCTCTTGTTGCTAAATAATCACGCTCGATCTCTCCGGGAAATCCAACAATTATATCTGTAGTAATCATTGCATCCGGCAAAATTTTATGTATCCAATCAACTTGTTCTAAATATTTTTCAACACTATAAGTTCTGTTCATCGCCTGCAAAATTTTATTAGAACCAGCTTGCACAGGAAAATGAATATAATTACAAAGTTTATTATACTTTGCCATAACTTCTAAAACATCGATCGTCATATCTTTTGGATGAGGACTAAAAAACTTTACCCAAAACTCACCCTCCAACTTTGCAACTTCTTCGAGCAACTTACTAAACGTTGCACCAGTTTGAGGATCTTTATATGAATTAACATTTTGTCCAAGCAAAGTTATTTCTTTTGCCCCAAGTTCAATATCTCTTTTTACTCTGTCTAAAATTTCACTCATCGAATAACTAACTTCTCTTCCACGAGTAAAAGGAACAATACAATAACTACAATAATTATTGCATCCGGTCATGATGTTTACAAAAGATTGCTTTACCTCTTTTGCGGCGCTTTTAAAACCACCAAGAAAGAGTTTGTTTTTTACTCTTTGCTCTGCAGATTCATTTACCAATTCGCAAGGCTTCGAGGATTTAACAGTCTCCCCCTCTCCCGTTCGCCCTGAGGAGCAAAGCGTCTCGAAAGGCATTAGCGCCTTAACAGTTTCAAGTTTTAATACAACATCATTTAATAAATTTTGTAATCCAACTTGTTCATCTTTTGCGCCGTAAACAAATCTTACATGATCAAAACGTGATAATAATTCTTTTTTTCTATAACTTGCAATACAACCAATAATACCAACTTGTAGATGTTTTTTTTCTATTTTTAAAGGAGCAAGTTCTCCGATATAAGAAAAAACTTTTTGTTCTGCTTTTTCTCTAATCGCGCAGGTATTAATTAAAATTAAATCTGCATCTTCTCTGGATTCAACCTTGTGACATCCCAAATCTTGCAAATAATTCGATACTGCTTGCGAATCGGCAGCATTTGCCTGACAACCATATGTTTTAATAAAAAAATTGATCATAACTTTTTACCAACTTAAAATAATCATATTAAACTTTCTATATCTCGATATTTCTATATCTCGATATAAATATCACTGATATAAATATCCCCGATTTGAGTATAAACTAAAGCCAAAAAGCCTCAAATGCTAATGAAATATACCCCCACGCTCACGCATTGGACTAAATACTAGGTGCCGCATCCTTACGGAAGCTTAAATTAATGTGAATTCAATAATTAATTATGCAGTGAAACATGTTGCAATATACGTAACTAAGAATATATAGATTATAAAAAATTATTAATTATCAAGTTTGTGTTAGTTTAAATTGTAATTTTTTAAGCGTCCGTAAGGATGCGGTACCCAGTATTTAGCCTAATGCGTAAGCGTTAGGTGACAACATAAGGAGATAAATATGGATACAACAAAACAAGTTCTAATTATTCAAAAAACTAAAGATTTTGTAAAAAATAAGCTTGAAGGAGAAGGCTCCGGACATGACTGGCTACATATTTCAAGAGTACTAAAAAATGCTATACTCATTGGTGAAAACGAAGATGTTGACATGTTTATTGTATAACTTGCATCACTTTTGCACGATATCGCAGATTGGAAATTTTGCGACGGTGACGAAAACCCTGGACCCAAAATTGCACGTAATTTTTTATTTGAAAAATACAAAAAAAATAACAATCCATCGGTAAATCATTTTTACGAAAAGCTACTTTTACTAAAAGACTTAATGAACACAAAATCGGGAAGTAAAATGGCTCAAGAGCGACATCTTTTTATGGAAAAATATTTAGAACAATTTTATAAAGAAATTTAAAGAAAGGCTTAAATGTCACTTCAAGCAGGTTTAGTAGGACTTCCTAATGTTGGTAAATCTACACTTTTTAATGCAATAACAAAATCTAGTATCCCCGCACAAAATTATCCGTTTTGCACCGTTGATCCTCATGTTGCAATAACAGAAGTTCCGGATGAACGTTTAGAAAAAATGGCAAAGATTTTTAATTCACAAAAACTTATTCCTACAACAGTTCAATTTGTGGATATTGCAGGACTTGTAAAAGGTGCCGCAAAAGGCGAAGGTCTTGGCAATCAATTTTTATCAAACATCATGGGCGTAGATTTAATTATGCATGTTGTAAGATGTTTTGAAGATTCAAATATTACACATGTTCATGATGAAATAAATCCAATAGATGATATTGAAGTAATCTTTTCTGAATTAATGTTAAAAGATCTTGAAGCCGTAGAAAAAAAAGAAGCAAAAGTTTTAAATTTGCTCAAAATGGCAAAAAACAAAAATTTTACAACACACCAAATAAAAGAACTTGAAATCGAAAAAGAATTTTTACAAAAAGCAAAATCAGCGATAAACGCAGGAAACATCGATGAAGTTCAAAAACTTGTAAAAGAATATTCTAAAGACACTTCAGATCTTCTTCAATTATTAAGTGGTAAAGATTATATAATTATTGCAAATGTTGCAGAAGATGATTTGCCAAACAAAAATTACGAAAATAATAAATACTATAAAATGCTTATCGAAAAATTTGGCAAAGATAAAGTTGTAGCGATTAGTGCAAAGATTGAAGCAGAACTTGCACAACTTCCAGAAAATGAAAAAAATGAAATGCTCGAAGCATTAGATCTTGAAGAATGCCAACTTAGTAAAATCATAAAAAGAGCTTATGACAATTTAAATTTAATCGCATTTTTTACTTGTGGACCAAAAGAAGCACATGCTTGGAGTATTAAAAAAGACACAAATATTGCAAAAGCAGCAGGAACTATTCATTCTGATATGGAACGCGGTTTTATTTGTGCTGAAGTTTATAACTGCGACGACATCTTTGAATTAAAAACAGAAGCTGCATTAAAAAATGCTGGTAAAATTAGAACTGAAGGCAAAGATTACAGCGTTCAGGATGGAGATGTTTTATTAATTAGATTTAATGTTTAATTTTTTCTAAATAAAATAATTTGTTTTTTACAACCCTGTTGGAATATTAATAAATTCAACTTCAACATTGAATTTATTTTTTAAAATTGGAGCAAGAGCTTTAACGCCAACAATTTCTGTTGCGTGATGTCCAGCACAAATTACATTAAATTTTGCATCACACACATTATGATAAAATTCTGTTGAATCCCCTGTTAAATAAAAATCAACACCTAAATTAATCGCTTCTGCAAGTTGCGCTTGTCCACCGCCGCCAGAACAAACGGCCATCGTTTTTATTTCTTTTTTTCCAAACAGAAGAACTTTACATTTTGCACCAAGTTGTTTTTCTAAAATTTCTTGAATTTCAATAATTGTTTTTGGCTTATCAGTTTTGCCTGTAAAACTTATATATTGTCCTGCATAATAACCAAACGGTTGATCAACATCAAAACCCAAAAGTTTTAATAATTGTGCATTGTTTCCAACTTCGGGATGTTTATCCAAAGGCAAGTGACAACCATATAATGCAATTTCATTTTTAATTAAAAACTGAACTCGCTCAAAATTATAACCTGTTAGATTTGGATTAACTCCATCCCAAAACAATCCATGATGAACAACAATCATATCTGCATTAGCTTGCGCAGCTTTTTTAAAAGTTTCCATTCCTGCAGTTACCGCAAAAACAATTTTTTTTACATCTTGTTTGCCTTGAACTTGCAAACCATTAAAAGACTGGTCTTTAACACTTTTTATATCTAAATAATTATCTAAAAAATCTGTAATTTCATTTAAATTAGCCATTTAACTTCTCCAGTTAAACGTTATTTCTAACAAAAAAAGGTTTATTTGCTTTTGAAGTTTATTAAAAAAACCACAAAAGCAAATAAACCTTTTTATTTGTCTTAAGCTTATTTTATATTAAAGTCGAAGCTGTAGAATCATGCCATTGAACAACTTGCCATACTCCAGCAATTTTAGACCAAGTAGCTGTTATTCTAAATTCAATATCAATATCAACACTGTTAATTGTAACTCTCATTGTTAAAGGCGTCGCAGCCCAACCAATAGGACCTCTTACGTGGGCCTTAACATCCGAACTAATAATTCGAGCATTAACAGAGGCTAATGCTGCTGTATAGCCAGCTAAAGCAGTAATTATATTAGTATATCCTTCATACCATTCTTCGGGGGAAGAACCAATCATAACAGTATTTGAACTATTTGCAAGATAAGTTGCATAATTAGTATGATCTGCAGTAAGAAGATATGTTAGAAATTCTACCATTCTAGTTTGAATTTCAGTTTCGGCGGCTGTTATTTTAGCAGACGGCTCTGTTACTTCAATTTTAGTTGGTAGATCTACTTCTGATAATTTGAGTGCTTTATTTTCAAAAGTAAAAGATAATACCATTAATGCCATAGCTAAAAATATCTTTTTATTCATAATTTCAATCTCCTTATTTTTTTAAAACATATCTACCCAATATACATTAAGTTAAACACATCCTTTCCTTCTAAAGACTAAAAAACATCAAATTCATGTTCTTTTATCTCAAAAAAAATATCCCAATGTCAACGTATTAAAAAAATTACCGATTCAACTTCTCCCACTCTTCCAAGCTTTGCGCAATTTTTTCTTCTAAGTCTTTTATTTTAGAACAAGTTTTATGGTAAACATCAGAATCATATTGAATAGTTTCTAATTTGGTATTTTGTTTTTCTAGTTCTTTTTCTAACTTATGCATTTTTGCTTCAATTCTACCAATCTGTTTTCTTTGTTCATAAGAAACTTTATTATCTTTTTTTGCAACATCTTTTTTTCCTACTTTATTATCATTTTTTTTTGAACCGGTATCTAAAATACCATCACCTTTTTGATACAAAAAAGAATCATAATTTCCAGAATAACTAAATGCACCACTTGGGTTTAAATCAATAATTTTTGTTGCAAGTTTATTTAAAAAATCTCTATCGTGAGAAACAAAAAGAATTGTTCCCTTATAATCTTTTAAAACATTTAATAAAATTTCTTTTGAATCAAGATCAAGGTGGTTTGTTGGTTCATCAAGAATTAAAAAGTTAGCATTTTGTAACAACACTTTTACCATCGCAACTCTGTTTTTTTCACCACCACTCAAGACTCTTATTTTTTTATAAACATCATCGCCTGTAAAAAGAAATGCACCAAGATAACCCCGAACTTTGGCTCTTGTTTCACTGGTTTTACAAGAATCTTCAGCTTCTTGCAAAACATCTTTATTTAAATCTAGAGATCTATTTTGATCTTGTTCAAAATATGCAGGTGTAACATTGTATCCAAATTCAAAATCACCGGTTGGAGATTTTAATTTATCCATAATAATATTTAATAAAGTTGTTTTACCAACTCCATTTGGTGCAACAATGGCAACCTTTTCTCCACGTTCGATTTCAAAAGAAACATTCTTAAAAATTTCTTTATCTCCAAAATTCATGCTTAAGTCTTTTGCTTTTAAAACAATTTTTCCTGAACGAACTACTGGAGGCAAAGTAATTCTTACCGATTTATGTTGCTGATCCAATTCTATTAATTTTATTTTTTCTAAAGATCGGAAAATACTTTGAGCCATTTTTGCTTTAGTCGCTTTTGCTCTAAATTTTTCGGCTATTTCTCTTTTCCTCTTTATTTCCCGTTGTTGTTCTAATTGTTTTTTTTCAAGAAGCTCTCGGTCTTTTTCTTTTTGAATTAAGTATTTTGAATAATTTCCCTTATAAGTATTTAATTTGCCCATAGATAATTCATAAATATCTTCACATGAATTATCTAAAAAATACTTATCGTGAGAAACTAAAATAAAACCAAATTTAGAATTTTTTAAAAAATACAAAAACCAATCTTTTGCAACA
>DAOVNS010000005.1 GCA_030630075.1 bacterium
AATTTGCAAGAAGATCTAATTGACTTCCGGCGTCAACTTTAACTTTTCTTGTCATTACATTAATACCTGGGATTGTATTTCCGAGAACTGAATTTGGATTATTTGGATCTTGTTGACGCATTTTGATGAAACGTCCCCAGTTTTTATTTTTAAGTTCTAATGTTCTGATTTGTCTGTTTTCGAAAAGATAACGATAGTTTGCGCAAACTATTAAAGACAATTGTTTACTGTAATCATCATTTTTCCAGAAAACTAAGTCGGTATTAAATCCGGCTCCTAATCCCCAATGTCTTCCATTACCAACAATTGATTCCCAAAAATATGTACCCTTGGATTTATTTCCTGTTGGAACAGTTAAAGCAACATTGATATCTAATTTAACTCTTTTTTCGTCAAAGATTTTGTATCCAAGTTTTGTGTCGAAATCGGCAAGACCGTTTTCTTTCTTTTTGCCTTCAATTTTGGAGTATTCAAATCTTTGAGACCAATCAGATGATAAGTTTCCACCATTAAGTACTTTTTTTACGGTGTTGGAGCTATTCCCTTGGGTTGTTATATTTTCTTTAAATCCTGGATCGTTTTCAACACTTACCATTGGCATTGATACTGAGTAGTAAAAACCTTTTACGAATTTTGATAGATCTTGATGAAAGTCTACGCTTAATCCCCAAACAAATTGTTCTGGATCAAATGATATTGTTCCATCGTAAGCGCCTGATAAATTAAAATTGTATGGATGAATATCCGAATCTGCTTGACCGATTTTTAGAGTACTTTTTTTATCGAACATAAAATATTTTGCAAGGTCAGATCCATTATTTGAATCTTGGAAAAATAGTGTTGATTGAAAGCTAGATCCAAATGCTTCTGGTTGATCCTGATTAATAAATGTGTACCAGCTTGTCATTTGCATTGCCAGGTTAGCACCTGAAGACCTTGGCATAAAAAATGTTTTGTTTGTTTTTGTGTCCGCAAGAATTTGCGAAGTTATAAATAACGAAATAATAAACAAGAGTATTTTGTTATTCTTCATACTATTCTCCTTTTTATGAAATAACATTATTAATAGAATTTAGCTTTTTTATAATTTAGAAATCAACATTTTGTGATTTTTTTCATCCTTTGATAACAACGCATGGTCGAAGGCGAGCGATTTTTTTTGCGATGTTTGCCTTATCTACAACTTCAACAACTTGGTCTACATCTTTATATGCAAGAGGTGCTTCTTCTGCAAGACCTGGAATTGATCCTGCGCGAATTAAAATTCCTTTTTCTTCGAGTTCCGTTTTTAATGTTTTTCCGTGAATTTCTTTTTTTGCTGCACGGCGGGACATTCTACGTCCTGCACCATGGCAAGTTGAACCAAAAGAAGTTTGCATGCCATGTTCTGTTCCTGCAAGAACATAAGATGCAGTTCCCATGCTTCCTGGAATTAAGACAGGTTGACCAAATGGTTGGAATTTTTCTGGTATTTCTTTGTTTCCTGGAGGGAATGCTCTTGTTGCACCTTTGCGATGTACAATAACCTTTTCTTGTTTGCCATCAATATTGTGGGTTTCTATTTTTGCAATGTTGTGTGCAACATCGTAAAGTAAAGTTAATTTTCCGCCTATTTCTTTTTCCCATGCGCGACGCATTTGATGCGTTATCATTTGTCTATTTGCCCATGCATAATTTGCAGCAGCGGCCATTGCATTAAAATAATTACTTCCTTCTTCAGAATTAAATGGAACGCATGCAAGTTCGCGGTCTGGAATTACAATATCGTAGTTTTGCATTACCTGCATCATTGTTTTTATATAATCAGTTGCAACTTGATGTCCAAGTCCTCTAGATCCTGTATGAATCAAGACTGTTACTTGGTTTTTAAACAGACCAAATGCTTGTGCTATTTTTTCGTCGTAAATTTCTTCTACAAAACCAACTTCAACAAAATGATTTCCTGCTCCTAATGTTCCAAGTTGATCGGAACCTCTTTTTTTTGCGTGCTCAGAGACGGTATTTGGATCTGCATTTTCTAGACAACCATTGGATTCGATATGTTTTATATCTTCTGGAGTTGCATAATTTTTTTCGAGCATCCACTTGGCGCCCTTTTTTAGAACTTCATCTAATTCTTGTATTGAAAGTTTTAATTCTCCACCTCTTCCAACGCCAGAAGGAATTTGACTAAAAATTTCTCTTGCAAGACTTTCGAGCTTATCTTTTATTTCTGTTATTTTTATGTCTGATTTTAAAAGACGCACCCCGCAGTTTATGTCGTATCCTATTCCGCCAGGAGAAATAACTCCTTCGGGATATTTTGTTGCAGCAACGCCACCAATTGGAAAACCATAACCTTCGTGAGCATCTGGCATTACATATGCAGAGCCCACAATTCCACGAAGAGTTGCAACATTTACAAGTTGTTCTAGCGAGCGATCATTAAAGACATCGTCTAGCATTTCTTCTGATGCAAAAACTCTCGCTGGTACATTCATGTCTTCGCGATAGCTTTTAGGTATTTCCCACAAGACGGGAGAAATTTTTTTCATCATTTTTTTTGTAATCATAATTAGCCTTATATATCTAAGCCTTGCTTATTAAATCTAACTTTTATATTTTACACTTTTGTCATCCTGAACTTGTTTCAGGATGACAAAAAAGATATTATTCTGTGGCTGAATTTTATTTTTTGTCTAAATATCAAAAATTATTATTGTTTCTAAATTTCCGTCACTATCTTTTTTTATTTCAGCTTCGTGATGAGTTACGGCTTTTATATCTTCATCAAAAGAATTTATTTTGGTACCAAATATTGTTGCTTTTAAAAAATTATCGGTAAGTTTTTCAAATTTTACTTTGCAGTATACAGCTTTATTTACTTGGCTATGTGTTAGAATTTCTGAAAGAAAATCGATTAATAATGATGTTGAATCGATCGACGATATTTCGATTGTTTCTTTGATAATGTTGTTTTCATTTAAATCTTCAGGAAATGGGCAACTATCATTTTTAATTAAGCTTGACATTCCTTGAAGTGCTGCAAAAAATAAATCCTCAAGATTATCTGACTTGACTTTTAATCTGACGTCTGCAATGTGTGGAAGAAATTCGTAAGATTTCACGACTACCTCTATTTTTATGAACTATAATTATATTTACCTAAGACTTAATTTAAAGATGGCAAGATTTTTGTAAGTTGGTCCATTCTTATCTAGTTGTGATTCCATTAGATTAAAATGATCCACCTTTAAATCTGGAATTTGAGGTTGATTTAAAATTGTTTGGGAATTTTTTATTGGTGTTTTTAGCCGAGCTAAAGTTATATGTGGAATTAAATCTAGATTTTTGTTTTTTTCATTATCTGCACAAGTAAATTTTTTAGAAACTTGTTTTATTTTTGCATATAATCTTTTAAAGTTTTCATTTACATGAAATTGTGCCCAAATCATTCGAGCTCGATTATTTTCTGGAGCAAAAGTTATTTTTTCAAATTTTAGATTAAATGATTTGATTTCGTTTAAATTTTTATTTAATTCTTCAATTAGTTCTGGAATTAGTTCTTCTTTAACATTGCCTAAAAAATAAAGCGTTAAATGTAAATTTTCTTCTTTTGTCCATCGCGCACTTGTGAGATCAGAGTTTTTGCATAAGAAGGCTGTAGGGCCTGACAACGTTTTATAAATACTTTTTGGTAATGATGTTGATAGAAATATTCTTTTATCCATTAATATCAACTTCTTCTTTTAAGTGTCTTTGTTGGTTTTTTAGCAACCTCTTTTTGTTGTTCTTTTTTTACTGCTTCAGAAACTCTAAAGTATGGATCTTTACTGATGTCTACAGATTTTGGTTGTTTTAATCCATAAGTATAGTTATCAACAGGTCTAAATATTCCTTGTTTTGCATCATCAATTTTTTCTTTGGCGGTTTGTTTTGATGGTTTAAAGAACCAGCGCTGAATTGGGTCTCTTTCTTTTGCATAAGTATCAACATTAAGACTTTGGAATTTTGCATAATCCAATTTTAGTTGTGTGTATTCGTCAGGAACACCTGCGAATTGGGGTTTTATAATGCTTGGACGAATAAAAATATAAAGATTTGATCTATCCTTTATTTTTGTCTTACTTCTAAAAATATTTCCGATAATTGGAATGTCTGCCAAAATTGGAACCTTATATTGTTTTTCTGTTAATTTACTCCTTGTTAAACCACCTAAAACAAGAACTTCACCCGTTCCAAGACTAACTCTTGTTGTAAGTAATCTATCATCTGTATTTGGACTTGTTTCGGATACTTCCTGGAAAGCTGAAATCGCTACATTAATATTTAGATCAACTATGCCGTCTAAATTAACTTTGGGGGTAAGAGTAACTTTAGTCTTGGCATCTTTATATTCTTTTTTTACAACACCTTCTGTTCCTGTTCTGTTGTCTTGTAGGCCTGCATTTGCTAAACGGGTTTGAGTTGCATCGATAACGCATTCTTGATAATTGTTGGCTACTAAAAACGGCTGAGTAATGATACTGAAATTTTCTTTTTTCAAAACAGCTCGCACTATACCCCAGAGACTCTCGTTGGGACCAAAAGACATATTTGTTCTAATTATTTTTCCGTCGGCATCGTTTGTTACAATTGTTAATGGATCGTTAAAGTTTGTAACATTTTGTGCGGTTAAGAAACGGGCATCAATACCTGCGCCGAGAGGTTTTTTTGGATGAAATTGTGCCCAAAGTTCATCGTCGGTTTTTATGCTTACGTCAACAACCATAACTTCGAATGCAACTTGAGGTTGTGGTTTATCTAGTTTATCAATAAAACTATCTATGCGTTTCCAGTCATCATTGTTGCATGCGATAATTAGTCTATTTCCGCCGCCCTGATTTTCTCCCTCAGGTGAAGAATCTGCAGCGATTACAACATCTTCGAAAAATTTATATTCACCAACTTTTAAAGTTTTTTCTGCTCCTGCCGGTGGTTTTACAAGATTGGTTAGAAGAACTTTGAGATTTTCAGCTTTTGCATATTTAATTTCTTTAATATGCAATCTAGATTCGGTTGCCGTTATTGGAACATCAATATATTTATAAATAAAATCTATAATGCGTTCTAAGTTTTTTTCTGTTCCCAATAAAACTAATGAATTTTTGCGCGAATCTGGAATAATTCTTGTATCATCCGAAAAATAAGTAGAAAGTTTTTTTGCATTTGGTGTTATGAATCTGATGTTACTTCGCTGTTGATCACTTTTAGTAATAACTTGTCCAAACAAAGTAACAACATCTTGAGCGTCTGCGTATTTTAGAGGAATAATTTTTATTGATTCTCGTAGTCCTCCTTGGTCAAGTTCTTCAATAATTTTCATTGAAGCTTTTATATCAATACATTTTGCAGTCAGAATACATGCATCAAGATCTTTATTAACTTGAATAGTTCCTTCCATCATTGTAGAAAGAATACTTTGAACAGTTTCCGATTTTATGTTTTTTAGAAAATAGATGTACCGTACAACAAGGTCGCTTTCTGGAAGATCTTTGGGCATTGTTCCTGTTGCAGATGAATAAGATGGAAGAGGCTCTTGTTTATTTGCAGTTTTGGGAATAATTCTATAAAGTCCATCAACATCTATTATTGTGAAATTGTTCATTTCTAAAAGTGTTAAAAGAATATCCCATGCTCTATCAAGAGTTAATGCATCTCGAGTTGTAAGTGTTACATTTATTCCATCAAGTTCTGGGCGTGGAATGATATTTATTTTTTTTTGTTCTGCCATGTAGTTTACGACACTTGATAATTTTGCATTTTCAAAATTTAAATAAATATTTGCATCATTTTTTTTATTTGAGCGCTTATTTTTATTCTTCGTGTTTTTATTTTCTTTGTTTTGCTCTGGGGTTGGATTATTGATAATTGTTACGTTTGCTGTATTTAATTTTGGATTGTTATTTGGAGCTTGTTTAGGATTTCTTATTTTTTTACAATCTAAAACGTTTATTGATAGTAGGGATATAACCAAAAATATTGTTGTTTTAGATATTAATCGACGTAATTTTACTATTTTATTTACCATTTAAACGTCCCTGTAGTTTTTACCCAATATATTTTTTGGCTGCTATTGTTATATCAAATGTAATTTTTTTATTTTCGGTATTTTTTATATTTAATTCTTTTATATAAACCATTTCTTTTTTGTCCAATGCATCAAGTATCGTTACTAACTTTTGGGTTGTTTGGTTTTTAAATTTTGCAGCAAGAACAACTTCGTCAAATTTATCACTTCCATCTAACGATCTAGTTATTGTCTCCCAGTTAGGATCGGGTGCTATTTGATTTTGACTGCAAAATTGTTCAAAAAATGTTTTTATATTAAAGTCTCTGTTTTGTTCGAGTAGTTTTTGTAATTCTTGTTCTTTTATTTCTAACTTTTCATAATCTTTAATTATTTGGGTTGTTTTTCCAACGGTTTTTTCGAGGTTTTTAATTTGTAATACCAGTCTCGAACTTTGACTATATATATAATAGTTTATGGCTAAAGCCAAAGAAGCAATCGTTGCTAAACATATAATTAAATATCGTTCAAAATCTTTTTTGCTAAGGTTTTGCAAATATGTTGCAAAGTTAATTAATATTTTCATATCAAGATTCTTTTAATCGTAATTTTACAAAAAATTTAATACCTTTATCTTCCATAAATCTTGAATCAACCTCTTCTTTTTCATCCCATAATTTTAAAATTTTAGAATCCATAAATCTTTTTTCCAGTTCAGCAAAATATCTAAAATGATCACTGCCTGTTTTTGATTTAAAAAATCCTTCAACATCTACTCGAGTTGATCCGTTTTCTTCTGATATTGCAATATCTTCTACGTTTACATCAAAGCGTCTTTTATCAATGATGTTGGTTAGTTCTTGCAAAATTAATAATGGATTAATTCCTGTTTTTTCAAAAGGTGTCCACATTTCTTTTTTGTCAGCAAGAATAGTTTCTGCTTTTTGTGATAAAGTTCTAAGATTAATTTGTTTTGGTAGCCTTACATCTTTTGGAAGTATTCGTTTTAATTTTGAACTTTCTCTGGATTCTATTTTTTTAATATTTGATGAAAGGTCTGTTATTTGAAAATAACCTGTAATTGCTAGTGCGGAAAAAATTAAAACAATAAATGTTCCAGCTGTTACAATTTGATAACTAATAAGTTTTTTGCGGTGTAGCGCAAACTCTTTTCGTCTAAGGTCAAAATCTGACTGTTGCTCCGATGGCAACGCAGTTCCTAGCGCAACAAGATATGTATTCCATCTTGAAACATATTCTTTGACTTTGTTTTTAAACTTTTTGTTTAAAAGAATCTTTTCAAACGAAAAAATTTCGCATGGTATTTGTAACAAATTTTGGCAAAAACGAGAAAGACCTTTTAAATCAGAACTACTTCCGGTAAAAAGCATTTTAGAAATTCTTTGGTAATTGGCAATTTTTAGGCTAAACGAATTTAAGGTAAATTGGATGTCATGAAAAAAGTTAATTACGTGCCTTTGTAAGCACTTTTCATAATCTTGTTCACCCATTGGATCTAAGCCATATTTTTTCAATTTTTCTTCAACTTGTGACATTGGAATATTAATTTCATCGCTTACTGTTTTTGCTACCGTTAAAATTCCTCGCGGAATTATTCGTGTTAATCTTAAGCATCCTTCGTCTATGAATGCTATTTGTGTTGCGTGAGATCCTATATCTATAATTACGCTAGATTTTTCGATACTTCTATACTCTGGAATTTGTTGATAAATACTATAAATTGCAAAAAGATCTATTGTAACACACGTTGGATCTACTCCTGCTTGCGTATAAATATCAAGAATTTTTGAGAGATCTTCTTTTCTAATTGCTGCTACTAAAATTTGAGATGTTTTGTCTTTTTTTGATTGTTTGTTGATTATGAAATCTAAAACAGCTTCATCTATAGAAAATGGAAGCATTGATTCAACTTCATAATCTAAAATCATTTTTATTTTATCTTCATCAACAAAAGGAACCGTTAGTTCTTTAAAAATAACTAACGATGCTGGAATTGAAATTCTAAGCTGATCATATTTGCCTGTTTTGGATAGTGTTTCTTTAATTGTTTGCGCTGCGCGTTCGGAATAGTTTTGCTCTGATCCATCTTCTATTTTCTGTTCAAATACTCTTTCGATTATGTTTTTAGATCGGCTTGCATAAATTTTTGCACAGCTAACTGTGTTTTCTTGAATTGTCATTCCCAGAATTTTTTGGGAATAAATTCTTTTGGTACCGATTTTTTCTGGAAGAAAGATTTCTTTAATCATGCCAGACTCCTTTGTTTTGATTCACTTGTCTGGCGCGTTTTCATTTTAGATAATTGGTTAAAATTAATATTATTTTTATTTCTGGATTTAGATTTTCTTGGTGCTTTTTTATTAGTTGCAAGTTGTAGGTCTTGCGATGATCTATTTATATTAATTATTGGTTTTGTATTAATTGCGGGCTGTTTGTTTTGACTATATTCGGTTGCCATTTTTGGCTGAGAAGAAATCAGCTCTTTGGCTTCTTCTCTTTTTTCGTCATCTATTGCAATCTTTTCTTCGGCTGATTTTTTTTTGATACTTCTTTGATTGTCGGCAATTAATTCTTTTAATTTTATTCGTTGTTGTTCTAAAATCTCTTCAGCGCTTTTTTCTTTTGGTTTTAGTTGTTGTGCTTTAATTTCTTCTATTTCTCTTTTTCGTTCTTCTGGCGAATAAACTTCTTCTTCCTCTTCGTTTTCTAGGTGCACTCTGTAATATGGATCATGTTTAATATCAACGGTTGTTGGTTGGTATCTTGCATTTGCAAAATCAACGACCTTATGCGAGTAATCTTCGCCTTCAGGGTTAAAAAACCAATTATGAATAGGATCATTTGTTTTTTTAGTTTGGACAGTGTCTTCAATATAACTTGTTGCATCATGAAGTTTCATTCTTGTGTAAAGACTCGTTCCTGGAATTTGACGAGGTTTTACAATTGTTGGGGACATAAAAATAAAAACATAATTTTTTTCAACTTTGCGTTGCTTGTTTTTAAACATCCATCCAAGAACTGGAATGTCGCCTAGTAGTGGAGTTTTGTTTTGAATTTCTGTTACTTTCGTTTTTATAAATCCACCCAAAACTAATACTTGTCCATCAGCAATAGTAGCATCTGTTGTTAGTTGTTTTATATCTTTATTTCCTAATGATGGATCTGTAAACTCACTGAATTCTACATTGATTGTTAAACGTATTATTCCATCTAAATTAATTTGAGGAGTAATTTTTAGATCTGTATTTGCTTCAACATAAGTGTAGCCTTCTAATCCTCCTGTAGCTACTTGGCTTACAACGTGTTGCGTGCTTCCAACTTTTATATTTGCTTGTGTTTTGTTTGCAACTGTAAAAAATGGTTGTGATAATATACTTGTATTGGCTTGGCTTTTGAGTGCTTTGAAGATTCCCCAAATATTTTCACCTTTTCCAAAAGTTAAAATACTTGAACCTAATCCATATGTTAAACCATTAATCATATTTCCGAGTAAGCTGTTTTCGGCTGGTCCGACAGCGGGACTTTTTAAAACTGTTCCATTAAATGTTGGAGATTGCGCGTTTACGCCCTTTCCGATTTGGCCTTCGTATTTATTACGAAGAGCGCCACCTAGTTCTTTTTCATCATCCAGGTTAACTGTAACAATTAAAGTTTCGATTGCAACTTGAGGTTGCGGTTTATCTAGATCTTCGATTGTCTTTTTAAGAAGTTTCCAATCTTGTTTGTCTGTTGAAGAAACAATTAATCTATTTCCATCTTTATCAACCTGAAATTTCATTGGCTTAAAGTATTTAACGCCGCCGCGTACAGCTCCGTATTTTGCTGCCGTAGCCTGAGTAGTTTCTGTTACTGCTTCTAAAATTTCTTTTGCCTGAGTTGCATCTATATTTTGTAATTCATAAATATGTAAAGGAGATTCTGTTCCTTTTAGTTCGGTATCAATATTATTGCTAATAAAGTCTTCAATTTTTTTAATTGATTTTTGATTACCAAGCAAAATTAAAGAATTGGTTCTTTCTTCTGCAATAATTCTTGTTGTTGGAGAAAAATATTCAAGAGTGCTTTCTGCCTGTTTTCCTAATAACCGCGCAAGAGGATTAGCTGTTTCTTGTTTTTGAATTAGACTATCAAGTAATCCTTTAACGTCTGCTGAATTTGCTCTTTTTAATTTCATGACAACAACAGATTCTTGTAATCCTGTTTGATCTAATTCTAGAATAACCTTCATTGCAGCTTTAATATTAAATGATTTATCAGTGATAATCATTCCGTTAATTTCTGGATAAGGGAAAAGTGCATGTTCGGGACTTAGCATGCTTTTTAAAAGTTCTTGAATTGTATTAACGCTGATATTTTGTAAAAATGTTACATATCTTATATTTTCATCACTATCAGGAAGAGTTTCGAGTGGAACGTTTATAAATGATGGTAATGGTTGAGTTGTTTTTTGTTTTTTTGGAATTACTACATCAACATCACCACGTTTTACAATACTAAAACCTGCCATATCCAAAACTGTTAAAAATACTTTCCAGGCGCCATCAACTGTTAGCGGTTCACGAATAGTTAAAGAAACTTTAACTCCCTGCAAGGCTTTATCTGGCATTAAATTAATTTTTTTGAGTTCAGAAATATAGTTAATAAAATTTGAAAGTTCTGTGTTTTCAAAGTTCAAATAAATATCTTTTTTTTCTTCTGAATCTTTTGAATCTGTTTTTTCGTTGTTATTGTCCTGATGATCTTCTTCGGCTCTCGAGTCAGCGACGCCCGGGTTAGCGATACTAGTACCTTCTTCATTATTAGTTTTGCTTGTTAAACTTGCAGCTAGTTCAGATATATCTGTTTTTAATTCCTGAATGCCCTCTTGTATGGCTTCTATTTGTTGAGGGGTGTTGTTTTTTTGTATTTGAACATTTGATGTATCTGCAATGTTACGTTTTTTTATTTTTTTAACTTTTGCATCTACGGCAGGCGCTAAAAGCAGAAAAAGCAATATTAATTTGATTATTTTGTTCATATTTTGTCCCTATCTTCTTACCCTTCGGTCAACAGCCCTTCTTTTCATATTTTCTAGAAGTCTTTTTCTGATGTCCGAAACAACCCCCTGGTTTGGCTGGGTTTGATGTTGTTTTTCAAATTTTCTTATTCTATTTTCTCGTTCTTGTTCTGTACTTGTTTTAAATTCTGGAGCTTGACCTTGTTCGCCTTCTTTTGCAGGTTCTAAGAAGAATTGTTTTTTTGGCCTTTCTATTTCGGTCAATTTATAGCTTATGTTTTGTTGAGTATTATTTTTTTGTAAAACAAGTTTTACTTCGTCACCATTTTCCATTTGCGTGATTGTGTCATAAATTTTAATCCTATTTTTAGGATTAATTGTATCTATTTCATTAATAGAAAGTAATATGTCGTTTTTATTAAGTCCAATTACTGATCCAATATCACCCGGTTGCACCTCGCCAACTTTAATTCCTATTGCTTCGCTGTTTTTATATGCGGTGCTTAAATTTAGTTCTTCTATAAGATTGCCCATTGTTTGTATTTGTTTTGTAAATTCTGATGGATCAATTTCATAATTTTGATCATCTATCTTTTTGACAACGTATTGCCATTTATTTGCAGGTTTTTCTCCTGGCGGCATTAATTCATCTTTGCGCAAAACATAAATTTCTTGTTGGACGTTTGCGCGAAGAACAATAATTTTATTTTTTTCTATTTTAATTAATTGTCCATCATGAATTTTGTCTGACAAATGATAAACTTTTTCTTTTCCAGCTTCATCTGCAATCATTGCAACGCTTTTTTCTTCAAGAGAGGCGCTAATAATTCCTTTGATAGAAATTTTTAAAGGGTCTACAAAATCTTGTTTTTCTGCTGGTGGTGGCGGAACAAATGCAGGAGGTTTTATTTGCGGAATTGGTGAAACAAAATTTTGTTGCGCTGCTATTTTTTCTTCTGGACTGAATGTGTCGAAAAGATCTTGCCTGTAAATTTTATCTAAACTTATAGCAATTGGTGCTTTTTTTTCTACCAATTCTGGGGCAATAGGTTTAATTCGCAATACCGGAGGTTCTTGTTGCAACGCTATGTTAACGGCAAACATGACCAAAAGTATTACGAACAATGAGCTATTTAAGATCCATAACGATAATCTCATGATTAAAACACCTTATTTATATCACCTGAAGATAGTTTTTGAGTGTTCAAATTGTCAAGAAAATCTTGATACAATTCAATTTTACTGCCTCAAGGTGAAGGTATTGTTCTTAGTATTTTTTGTATAATCTGATCGCTTGTTATATTTTCAGCTTCTGCCTGATAAGTTAGAAGTATTCTATGTCTTAAAACATCTGCTGCTATAATTTTAACGTCATCTGGTATTACAAAATGTCTCTTTTTTAAAAAAGCATGAGCTTTTGCTGCATGATGCAACATTAAAGTTGCTCTTGGTGATGCTCCATACTCAATAAGATCACTAACTTCTTCTAACCCTTTTGTATCTTTTGGAAATCTGGTTGCAAAAACAATATTTAAAATATATTCGATAACTTTATCGTCTATATAAATCTTGTTTATTAATTCTTGGCTTTCTTTGATTTCTTTTTTTTCCATAACTTTATTTATTTTAGTTGGATGGAAAACTTTTTGGATAATTTCTTTTTCTTCATCGTGTTTTGGATAAGTAACAATCAATTTGAACATAAAACGATCAACTTGTGCCTCGGGGAGTCTGTATGTTCCTTCTTGTTCAATTGGATTTTGTGTTGCTAATACCAAAAAAGGTTTTTCAAGTTTAAAGGTATTATCTCCAATTGTTACTTCGTGTTCTTGCATTGCTTGCAAAAGTGCAGATTGAACTTTTGCGGGTGCCCTGTTTATTTCATCTGCAAGAATTAAGTTTGAAAATATAGGACCTTTTTTTGTTTGAAACTCTTGATTTTTAGGATTATAGATTAAAGTTCCAATAAGATCAGCAGGAAGTAAGTCTGGAGTAAATTGTATTCTTTTGTGATCAAGACCAATTGCCTCAGAATTGCATTTTACCAAAGTTGTTTTAGCAAGTCCGGGAACACCTTCCAATAAAATATGTCCGTTGCAAAGCAAACCGATAAAAACTCTATCGATTATTTCGTCTTGACCTACAATTCCTTTTTTTACCTCATCTCTTAACGCTTGCCATCTAAGGCCGTGTTCTTTAATTTGTTCGATAATTTCTGGTGAGGATTCTGCTTGCATAAAAAACCTCGTTTATATTTTGTATTTTATATTAAACTTCAACATTTTATCACGTAATTGCAAAGTAGTTAAATTTAGGACATTTGATAGCTGCGCAATGTCGTGATGATTTTTTTTTAACTGATAAATTAAGAATTGTTTTTCAAATTCTTCGGTTGCTTCTTTTAGTGAATTGAATCTATAGAAGGATTGTTCTTCTATTATTTGTAAGTTTTTTTCTGGTAAAAATTCGGCAAGTATTTCTGGCGTTATTATTTCTGATTCGTTTGTTGTTGAGCAAACTATTTTTTGTATTATAGCTTTTAATTCCGAAATATTTCCCTGCCAATTATGGTTTCGTAAAAATCTGATGCTTTGGTTGTTTAAAATTAGTGATTTTTTGTATTTAGTGTTTGATTGTTTTAAAAAATAATCAACTAACAATGGGATGTCGTATCTTCTTTTATTGAGAGCCGGAATTTCTATTGGAGTTGTGTTTAGTTTATAAAACAGATCTTTATTAAACCTGTTTTGGCTTGTGAGTGTATAAAGTGAATCGCAAGAAGAGGCCATTATTCGTAGATCTTTGTTACTTTCCTCTTCTATTTCAAATAAAATTTGTTTTTGAAGTTTTAGGGATAAGTTTTCTATATTTTTTATAAATAATATTCCCTTTTTACCTGAAAATGCCAAATCTATTTTTTGAGATATTGCTGATTCTTGAAGGTTGGAGCTATTAATGATATGAAACTCTTTATCGTTAAAGTTGTTTAATTTTTGAATAAATTTAACAAAAAGTGTTTTTCCTGTTCCGTGATGACCATAAATTATTAAAGGGAATTTTAGAAAAGCGACTTGTTTAATTTGTTGCACAAGTTCTTGAAACAGATAACTTTGCCCTATAATTCCATATTCTTCTAGATTTTCTGAATCAGCATTTTTAGTAGATTTAAGATTACTTTCTTCTTTTAAAAAACTTATTTTTGTTAAAATTTCATCAAGATTTAAAGGTTTTTCTATAAAGTCTATTGCACCCTTTTTGCTCGCATCTATTGCGATAGATATATTTCCAAAACCAGAAATCATTATAACTTTTTGCTGAGGATATTCTTTTTTAATTTTTTCTAACAATTTTATTCCGCTGCAATTTGGCATAAATATGTCTAACAAAATTAAGTCTGGAAGAATTTTTCCGATTGTATCAAGAGCTTTATTTCCATCAATTAAAGTTTGAACTCTATAGTTTTCGTCTTCAAGTGATTCTTTTAGCATCTTGAGAATAGATTCTTCGTCATCAATTATTAGGAGGAGTGGTTTTTTTTCTGTCATGATTAATTATTCCATTGGATTATTTTGTTGTAATAGGTCCTTCTTCCAGTCCTCTAATAAATTGATAAACGTATGGATTGTCGCATTCCCATATTGTTTGCGCAGGGCCTGTGTAGATGATTTTGCCTTCATGAAGCATTGAAATGGTTTTTGCATATTTAAAAATTTCAATGTCATGAGAAATTACAACACTTGTTGCGTTAAGATTTTCGTGAGTTTGCTTCATTAGGTCGTGAATTAATCTAACAGTAATCGGATCAAGACCTGTTGTTGGTTCATCATACATAACAATTTGAGGAGTTAACATTAATGTTCTTGCGAGCCCGACTCTTTTTTTCATACCACCAGAAAGTTCTGATGGGTATTTTTTTAAAACATCTTCAGCTAACCCGACGTTTTTAATTTTTTCAAGAACGAGAGGATAAATTTCATCTTCAGTTTTTCCATTTTCCAAAAGAGTAATGCCAACGTTTTGGAAAACATTTAAAGAATCAAGCAGTGCTGCAAACTGAAAAACGTATCCGCATTTTTTGTATATCTCATGGAGCTCTTCTTTATTAAGCTTTCCAATATTTTGGCCTTCTATTATTATTTGTCCTGAGTCTGGCTTTATTAAACCAATAACTTGTTTTAAAAGAACAGATTTTCCTTCTCCAGATCTTCCGATAATTGCCATAAAGTCATGTTTTTTTATTGTTAAATCAAGACCATTGGTGATTATTTTGGAATCGAATGATTTTTTTAAATCTTTTATTTCTATCATTATAAATCTTTAAAACATAAGAGAGGTAAGAATATAATCTGCTACAAATATTGTAACATTTGCCATAACAACACTTTGCGTTGTTGATAATCCAACTCCTCGTGCGCCGCCGCTTGTTGTGTAGCCTTTGTAAGAACAAATTAAGGATAATAAAAAACCAAAAAATATTGATTTAATTAATCCGTTTGTTATATCAGACATAAGAACGTTTTCTCTGATTGATTCCATATATAACTCTGAACTTATTCCTAAAACATGAACTGACATGAAAAATCCGGCTAAGATTCCGCAAAGAGAACAAAATATAGAAAGAAAAGGCAGAATAAATGTTGTTGCGATAATTCTTGGAACAATTAAATATTGTTGAGTGTTTATACAAAGTGTTTGTAGCGCATCTATTTGTTCTGTGATTCTCATTGTGCCAATCTCTGCAGTCATTGCAGAACCGGCACGACCGATTACCATGATTGCAGTAAGAACTGGTCCAAATTCACGAGCCATAGAAATAAAAATAATGGGACCAATAAAACGCTCTGCCCCAAACCTATGTAACCCATCATAACTTTGAACAGCAAGAACTGCGCCAATTGTTACACCAATTAAAACAATAACGCTAAGCGAACTAACGCCAATAAAATACATTTGGTAGGTTATTTTTTTAATTTTTGGCTTAGTTGCAAAAAGAGTAAGTATTGAACTGTATAAAAACAATCCAATATTTCCAACATCGTTGCATGCATCTATCGAGATTCTACCAATAAGATTTATTATTTCTAATACCATTACGATCCGTTTCGACTTTTTGTAATGGTTTTTAATTTATTTTTCTTGTTGTATTGGAACTGAAGGTTTTGCAGCGTTTTGTGTTTGTGTTTGTGTTATTGGTGCGGAGTGTCTAATTTTTGAAACGCTGGTTTCTTTGTGTTTTAAAACTGTTAATCCTAGTGCACCCAAAATAAATAATGCAGCCATTGCCCATGTTATTTTTTCGAAGAAATCTTGTCCACCTGATCCACCAAATAACATTTGTCCACCGCCGCCTAGTCCGCCTAAGCCCATGTCGCCTTTTCCTTGTTGTATTAATATTGCTAATCCAAGAATTAAGCATAATATTACAAAAAGTATCATAAGTAATGTTGCCATTGTGTTATACCTTCCTTTGTTTAGGATTTTCAATTATTTTAATTATTTTCTAATTTTACTATTTTTTCAAATTCTTGAAAGCTTAGACTTGCTCCTCCGATCAAAAAACCATCCAAATTTTTAATTTCTTTAATTTTTATAACATTTAAGGAATCTACGCTTCCTCCATAAAGCAATTTGAAATTTATTTGAGAAGATATTTTTTTGGTGTTTGTAAAAAGCCAATCAAATACTTTTTCTAAATATTCAAATTTTGGAATTGATCCTGTCCCTATTGACCATATTGGCTCATACGCAATGAGTATGTTGATTTGTGCAAATTTGTCTAAATTCTTTTTTATTATGTTAAAAACAAGCTCAAGTTCTTGAGTCAAAACATCAAAAGTTTTGTTTTGCGTGTTTTCTTTTTCGTTTTCGCCTATGCAAATTATTGGTGTAATTTTATTTTTGATTAATAAATTGAATTTTTCAGAAATATTTTGGTTGGTGTCTTTTTGTTCTTCGCGCACTTCGCTGTGCCCAATGATGCAATATTTGCAACCAGATTCTTTTATGCTTTGTACGCTTACTTGACCCGTTAAAGCGCCTTTTTCTTTGTTAGAACAATTTTGAGCACCGATTTTAATATTAGAGTTTTCAAATAATTTATTTATTGGATATAGGCTAATAAATGAGGAGCATAAGATAATATCTTGATCTTTTGCCAATTTAAAAAAATTGTTTTTGTTTAATTTTGCAAATTCAATTTCTTGATCAAGGCTTAAATTCATTTTCCAATTAGCTACATAAAATAGTTTTTTATTCATAAATATTTTATTTATTTTGGGTTAGTTAAATTAAATTTTGAGTCCTTCTATATTAATGTTATTATCCAAGATAACTTAATTGTAATTTATTTCCACCTTGTATGCCTTGTGTTGCATTGAAATTGTCTTGACGAAAAGTGAATTTAAAGTAAGCTCAAAACTTGCATTTAAAAGGGATTTTAAGAAAAGATCTGTGGTGTTTCTAATGTATAAAAATAAATTTTTCCAAATTAATTCGTTTTTGTTGGCCGGACTTTTTGTTATTTCTTGTTCGACTGTTTTCCCTACCCATAATACAAGTAGGTATTTTCCATTTTTAGAAAGACCGGAAGAATATGTCTTGAATGGAAGGTCTCATATTTCCCCAGAAATATTTTATGCAAAAGCTTCTGCAGCGTTTAAGCGTGGCGGTGGGAATGGCGGAATTCCTGAATTGTGGGGGAAGTATGATCTTAATGATGTTATTACTAGTTTGCACCAGGTTGAAGGAAAAACTAATCCAATAGTAACAGCGCGTGGACCAAATAATGATTGGTTGAATAAATCTATAAGATTTAAAGTTAATGGAAAAATTAAAGCAATTGGTTTAATTTTTAATTATGAACAAATTTTAAAGTATGGTTTTCAAGCCGGTGCAAATATTCCTTTTATGCATGTTAATTCTAGTCATAACTTTGCTCTAATGCCTCAAGATTCAGATCCTGTTTTTAGTAATTTGCGTGATGGTGAAAGCTCGCAACTCGATAGAATAAGAAGAGATGTAAATCAGGAATTGGGTTTAAATGGTGGTGATTGGATTAAAACTGGTTTTGGTGATTTAGATTTACATTTAAGATTTAACCACGACTGGAATTATATTCTTAAGATGAGAAAAATAGATTTAAATCTGCAAACCGGTATCGTTGTTCCAACAGGCGTTAACTCTGATAATCATTACGCTTCTTCAGTTTCTTATATGGGTAATGGACATTGGTCTTGGTATTTTGATATTGTTTCAGAGTTCGAGCTAAAGCAAGATTGGAATTTTGGTTTGATGCTTGGTATGGCATACCAATTTAAAAATACAAGAAATTTACGGATACCGGTTTTTAAAGAACCTGCAATTTTTAGCGCTTTAGTTTCGGATGTAAAAATTGATCCAGGAATGACATTTAAGATTTCTCCTTATTTTACTTTAGGAAATTTATCAGAAGGTCTTAATTTTCAGGCGCGTTATACATATTTGAGACATAATAAAGATAAATGGTATGATGAAAGAGAAAATCCAACTGTGAAAAGTTATCTTAATCAATTGCCCGATACTGAAGTTGGTGGTGTTACATTGAGTGCGCAAGATATAGCAGATAATATTTGGCAAAAGGAAAGCTTATCTTTGTGGCGAGAACATTATATTACTTTTCAAATTTCGTATGATTCTAAAGAGGCCGGAAAAAATTGGATTTTAAGTCCAACTGTTTACACTCTTTTGGATTATCAGTTTAGTGGTAATGGTTCTTGTAAGACGCACCAGTTTAGTGTGGGTGTTGAGTTACATTTTTAATGTAAGGGAAATAAAATGAAGTTTTGGCCCGCAACCAAACTCTTTAGTTTTTTTTCTAATGATTTGGCTATAGATCTTGGTACTGCAAATACTGTGATATATGTCAAAAATCAAGGAATTATTTTAGATCAACCTTCTGTTGTGGCTGTTAAGTCTTCGACTAATGAAGTTTTAGCTGCTGGAAATAAAGCAAAGAAAATGCTTGGAAAAACTCCCGAAAGTATTGTGGCGTGTCGTCCAATGCGAGATGGTGTTATTGCCAACTATGAACTGACAGAAAGTATGCTTAGATATTTCATTGGTGAAGTTCACAACAATAGAAAAACTTTAGTCCGTCCGAGGATGATTATAGGTGTTCCTTCTGGAATAACTCAAGTTGAAAAACGTGCCGTTGAAGATTCTGCAAAACAAGCTGGCGCAAGAGAAATTTATACAATTATGGAACCAATGGCTGCAGCAATAGGTGCAGGGCTGCCTGTTGAAGAACCAACTGGAAATATGATTGTTGATATTGGGGGCGGAACAACTGAAGTTGCGATAATTTCACTAAAAGATGTTGTTTATTGTAAGTCTGTTCGCGTTGGTGGTGATGAAATGGACCGTGCGATTGTGCAATATGTAAAACGTAAATACAATTTGCTTATTGGTGAAAGAACTGCTGAAGAAATCAAAATTAAAATTGGAACAGCAATGCTTACAGAAGAAGCGGCAAGAGAAGATGTTAAAGGCCGCGATTTAATTACAGGTGTTCCAAAAACAATTACTCTTTCTGATGCAGAAGTTTTTGAATCTTTAACTGAGCCAATTGCTATAATTATTGATGCAATACATTCAGCATTAGAAAACGCACCGCCGGAACTTTCTTCTGATTTAGTTGATAGAGGAATAATGATGGCTGGTGGCGGTGGATTGTTAAAAAATCTTGATGTTTTAGTTTCAAAAGAAACTGGACTTCCCGTTACCGTTGCCGAAGATCCTTTGCTGTGCGTTGTTCATGGTGCTGGAAAAGTTTTGGATGAATTAGACTTTTTCCGGGATGCTCTTCTCAAATAATTAACATTTATTTTTTAAACAACATTATTTTTTCTGAATTATGATATTAAACAAAAATAAGTTTTTACTTTTTGTATTTATTGGATTTGTTTCTACTTTTTCGATATTTTCCAAGTCTGGACTTGCTAAATCTAAGGCTCGATTTTCTAAACTAAAGAACAAAACAAAGAAAAGCATTGCAATAAGTCGAGACTTAATGAATCGAGATTTGCCACATTTGGACTTGGCAAATTTACAAAAATATAAGTATGTAATTTTTGATGGATGCAAAACTTTTTGGAACAAAAGTTTATATGAACTTCTTTATTCTCATCAAAAAACTCAAGGTATTTCTTGGTCTGATTGTTTTAAATTCGCAAAATACGGAATGTCATATTTATTGGGAACATTTGATTTGCAAGAAGCATATGGTTGTTTTTTAATGCGCTGCAAAGGCAAAAGAAAATCTAGTATTATAAAAACATGTTCTGATGTTTGGCAAAAAGAATGTAAAAATTTTATTTGTAGCGATGCAAAATTAATTTTTGAATATTGCAAAAAAAATAATATCATTACGATCTTAACAGAAACCGGAATAAGAGAATTTTATAATGATTTTTTAAAGCTTTATCCTTTTGATTATGTTTGTGCATCAGAGATTGAGTATAAAGATGGATGTGTTGTGGGAAAACTTAAAGGCGAGCCTTGTTCGGGTAAAGAAAAATTAAGAAGAGTTAAAGAAATTATAGAAAATAAATTAAATGGAAGTCTAAAAGATACTGTTTTTTATGCAAACAGTCATAATGATATTTTTCTTTTAAATGAAGTTGGTAAAGCAATTGCTGTTAATCCAGATTCTAAATTAAATGATTATGCAAAATCTAAAAAATGGGAAATTTTAGAATTTAAAGATGTTGTTAAAAATTAAAATTTACTAATTTCTTCAAAATCACTTAAATAAATTTTTTCACCATTAATTAAATAATAATCTTCGTGCCCTTTTCCAAGAATTGCGATTATTGAATTAGGTTTTGATATTTGTGCAGCTTTGGCGATTGCTTTTTTTCTATCTAATTCGCAAATGACTTTTTCTTTTTTGTTAATTGCAGCCAAAATGTCTTTTGCAATATCTTCTGATTTTTCGAATCTAGGATTATCATCCGTTAATATAATTTGATCACCAAATTTTTCTGCAATTTTTCCCATCATCGGTCTTTTTGTTTTATCTCTGTTCCCGCCGCATCCAAAAACTACAATTAAATCATCAGTTAACTTTTTGAGCGCTGCAAGAACAGCTTCCATTGATGATGGATTGTGAGCAAAATCAACAAAGGCTTTTGCTTTGTTTTTTAAAACATGAAGTTGTAGCCTTCCAGGAACACCCGTGAAATTTTTTATAGCATCAATGATGCTATTTTTTTTTATTCCGAGATTTTTACAAATTAAATATGACATTGTCATGTTGTAGTTATTAAAATCACCGATTAAATAATCAGATTTTATGTTACAAAGGCTTTTGTTGTCAAAGTCGACTATTGATATTGTTTTAGTTTTTTTCTTTTCGCATAAAAGATTTACGGCTTTTTTGCCCCAAGTGTTTTCGGTATTTATTATTATTTTTCCATCTTTTTTTATTTGATCAAAGATTTTAGCTTTAGTTAAAAAGTAATGATCAATGTTTTTATGAAAATCCATGTGTTCTGTAGCTAAATTAGTAAAACCTATGGAACAAAAATTTATTCCATATGTTCTGTGCAATGCAATTGCATGCGAAGAAACTTCCATGACAACATAATCTATTTTTTGTTTAACGCATTGAGCTAAAAACATTTGGATGTAATCACTCTCCGGCGTAGTATTTTTAGATACTTCTTTGAAATCTTCAATTTTGTTTTTTATTGAACCAAGTAGAGCTGTTTTATATCCTACACTTTTTAAGATGTGTTCAATTAAATAAGTTGTTGTTGTTTTTCCTTTTGTTCCTGTGATTCCTATTATTTTTAACTTTGATTCGGGATAATTTAATTCTTTTGCAGATAATTTTGCTAATTCTTTTCTTGTATTTTCGACCTGCAAAAATTGTATTTTTTTTGAACAATTTAGATTAATTTTTTCTGATGAAATTATTTTTGTTGCGCCAAGTTCAATGGCTTTTGAAATATATTTTGTTCCATCCTGCGAAAAACCTTTGATTGCTACAAAGGTTGAATTGGGCCCAACATTTTTTGTGTGACAAGTTACAGGGAATTTTTTTTGTATCATTTTTTTCTATCCTTACTTAAGTTTCAAAATATATCTAAAACAGGCATAAAGTAAAATTTAAAGCCTTGTTTTTTACATAACAATGCGTGTCGTATCTATAAATATTATGTTAACCACTTCAATCATTCGATTTGGTAGTGGATTTTTAATATGTTTAAATTTCAGACATTCTATTGGAGGTATTAATAGAACATGGGTTTCGAGAAAAAAAATATAAGTTACTAACAATTTTGTGGGTAACTTTGTTAAAATATTGAAGGTTATCTTTTCCTGTGCATGTTTTCGGATTGTGGATAACTTTTGGTGTTTTCTATTTGAAGATAAATATTTTTTTTGAAAAACTCAGGTTGTTAATTTTTTAAATGGCGCTGCCTTCCGGAAAAGGCGTTAGATTACTCTTGAAATTTTATGTCTAATGATAAATTTGAGCATGGATTATTATCTGTTTTGATAATGTCAATAAAAAGACGTTAAAAATAAATTTGTTTTGATGTTTTTTTTGTAGCATGTAAAATGGAATAAATGCTTTTATTGGGGTTTTTTCGGGAAATAATTTTAATGATAATTTTTTTAACAGGAAGTTCTGATGCAAGATAAAGATATAAAAAATCAAAATAATTTAAAAGATGCTGAATTGGAAAAAAAAGAAAAAGAGAGAGAAAAGGCGATAAAAGAATTTATTAAGCTAAATACAAAAGAAATTGAAATTAAGCCTCTCCCCGTTGACATAAAAACAGATTTACAAAAGCAAGCAAAAGAGCTTGAAGATGTAAAAAATGAAATTGAAGATAAAAAATTAAAATGTACTGATCAAATTAAATCTATTAAAGAAAAATTAGATGGTCTTGTTAAGTCTGGCGGCATCAAAGTTGATCAAGAACAATTTAATCAGTCTCAACAAGGCTTAGAGCATTACAAACAAGTTCTTGATAGTTTAAGCAGCGAAATTGATACAGAATTAAATTTTTGCAAAGATTTAACTTCCGATAATCCACCAAAAACTTTAAGAGTTTTAAAAGATTCCACAGATGATTTTGTAGAATTTACAAAAACAAAAATTCAAAGTATTAAAAAATACATCAAAAAAGTAACAAAAGATCTTAGAGTTAGTTATTCAAAATATAATTTTGGATTAGAATCTCAAAAAAGAAGACTTGAATATTTAGAAGTTTATCTAAAAAGAATTAAGAATAAAAAATAATGAAAGCTATAATTCAGCGAGTTGATTCAGCAAGCGTTAAGGTTGATGAAAAAATAGTTTCTGAAATCAAAAAAGGCTTATTAATTCTTATTGGTATTCACAAAGATGATAAGCAAGAAGATGCCGATTATTTAATTCGCAAAATTTTAAATATTCGTATTTTTGATGATCAAGAAAAATTTATGGATAAAAGTGTAAACGACTTTAATTTAGAAATTTTATTTGTTTCGCAGTTCACGCTTTACGCTTCTTGCAAAAAAGGTAATAGACTATCTTTTGATAAAGCGATGCCTCCAAAAGATGCCAAAGTTTTTTACCAGAATTTTGTTGAAAATTTTAAACAAAATTATTCAAAAGTAAAAGACGGAATTTTTGGCGCGTATATGAAAGTTAATTTAATTAACGATGGTCCTGTAACAATTATTTTGGATAGTGCAAAATAGTTTAAGAATTATCTTTGTGGGTTTATGCGAAGTCGTCCTAAGTCTTGTTGGCAATGATAACAATAGCATTCATGCATTTTTTGTATAAGGAATGCAGTTGCATCTTCATTAGCTTCGTCGTGCGCAATTTCTAGAGGAATTTTTCCCCAGAAATCCATAGCATTTAAATCACCTTCTTTTTCTAGTACTACATTTAAAAGGTTAATTTTTCCTGATTTAGCCGCTAAGTGCAAGGCTGTTTGATTTAGTAAATTTTTTGCGTATTTTACGTCTGCACCATTTTGTATTGTCCATAAAGTTATATTATATAAGCCTTTTTCGCATGCATTTAACATTAAATTATTTAATTTTTGCTGATCGTTTTTGCAAAAGGGTAAGAATTGTTCGGTTAAAATTTTTAAATACTGTATTTGAGGCAATGTGAGACTTGCTCCTTGTGATTTATGCTTTGTTTGTTGAATTTGTAGATAAGTTTCTACAGATGCCAAAGTTTGTTCAATGTTTTCAGCTTTAACTTTTGAATTCGATATTAAACTTAGTGAAAATACTACAAAAAAAAACATGATTTTTTTCATGATCTTCTCCCGATTTTAAAAGATTTTTTGTCATTGCTTATGCAAATTTAGATAATGTTTTTGTTGCTTTGCAATAAAATTGGGAAGAGCCTCAAAAATTGATCTCTATAAATATGCTCATAAAATTTGATTAAATAATTATGAGCATTTTATTTCTGACTTATAAGTTGCAATGCTATTTCTATTATTGGGATTTTTTTGTTTCTACTGTCAGCAAGTTTCTGTAAAAAATTTTTCAAAGAATCATATTTATTTTCATTTGCATATGATAAGGCTGTTTTATAAAAGGTTTTGTTTTCAAGATTATCTCTTAAATATTTAAGCATTTGGCATAGGTGTATCAGGTATATCTCACGAGAATCTTTAGTAATATTGACCAGAATGTTTTCTAATGTTTTAAAAATATATATTTGTTGGGTTACCGTATTTAGGTTGATTTTTTCTGGATTTATTTTACTTGTTCGTTTTTTAAAGCCAAATGCATTTGTTACGTCTGAATATAGAAGTAATAACATAAAAATAATTAATTTTTTAATTATCATTTTTTGTCCCCCAGCAATTTATATATTTTTGTTTAGATGAGTGCTGATTAATCTATATATGGCTTCATTGCTTTTAATAGAGATTTTTCGCATCCTTTTTTGACTATAATTTCATTTATTGATTCTCCAGATTCAGGATCTATAAAATTGATATTTGCTCTTTTTTTAATTAAAAAAGCTGCCACATTTAAATAACCTTCTTTTATGGCACTTAATAATGAATTGTCTAAAAAGGCTTGATTTTTGAGATTGTTTTCTAAAGATCTAATAAGATAGTGTAAATTTGCCAGATATCTTTGGGATGCTTCGTGTATAATATGTATTAATAGATTTTCCATTATTTTTAAAACATTTAATTGTGTATGTTCACCTAAGTTATGTCTTATTGTTTGAGTTGGAATTTCAACTTCATGCATAGAATATGCTTTGTTTGAAGATACAAATAATAAAATTAAAAAAAATAATGTTTTTTTCATAACAACCGCTCCCCAAAAATTGGAAATATTACTATCTCACCTGAACAATTTTATATAATTGGCGAGTGGTTTTGCAATAAAATAGAAAGAGAATTGTTGATGTGCCGTGGGCGTTATTTATTTTATAAGAATTGCTCGTGCAGGGGCAGCGTCTAAATTTTCCATTAAAACAGGCAAGCAATAAAACATATATTCTGTATCGTTGGCATTTTTTAATCTTAAACTTTCAATTATTAAAATATCATTTTCGAGCAGAATTTTATGAGTTTCGTGATTTGGCTGACTTCGTTCAATGCCGAGATAATCAATTCCAACGCATTTTATTTTTTTGTCAGCCAAAAATTGCGCGCCGGATTTTTCTAAATAAACAAAATTAGGATTAAATTTTTCTGTAGTGCTTAAATTGCTATTTTTTGTTTTAAGTAAAATAATGTCATCCTTTTGTATATCAAAGTCTTGCAGGTCGGATTTGGTTATTTTGTCTTCAATTTTTGTTAAATCTAAAACTTTGCATTTTCCAACTAATTTATTTAAATCAATTTGATCTATTGTTATTTTGTTGCCCAAAAAATGTTCAGGTGCATCAACATGCGTTCCCGTATGAGAATGCATAGTTATAAGTGTTTCGCTAACACCATCTTTTGAATATTCATTTATTTGAGTGAGTTTTATTGTTTTGCGATCTTTATATTCAGTTGTGTTTTCTGAAATTGGCCAACTTATATCTATAATTTTCATAATTTTTTAACCTCGTGTCCGCCGAATTGATTGCGAAGCATCGCAACAAGTTTGGTTGCATAATTTCCGCCGCTTTCTCGTGACCATTTTCTAATTTCAAGTGACTTTTCTAGCAAATCCATTGGAATGTTTTGTTCTTTAACTTCATCAAGAGTCCATTTTCCTGTTAAATTTTCTCCAATGTTTCCAGAAATTTTTTCTAAATTTTGATCTTTCGATAATACATTATGTGCAAGTGATAAAATCCAAGATCTTATAATCGAACCATTTTCCCAAACGCCGCTTATTTTTTCTAAATCTAAATTTTTGTAACGATTGTTATTTTTTAAAAGATCGAAACCTTCGGCATAGCTTTGCAGTAAACTATATTCGATTCCGTTGTGAATCATTTTTACGTAGTGTCCAGATCCCGATGGTCCCATGTATTCATAACCATTTGGCGCAGCAATAGATTTAAAAATTGGTTTAACTGACTCGTAAATATTTTTATCTCCACCAACCATTAAACAAAAACCGATATCTTTTCCGTGCACACCGCCGGATGTTCCGCAATCTAAATAATTGATGTTTTTTGACTTTAGTTCTTGGTATCTACGAACAGTGTTATGGAAATTACTATTTCCACCATCAATTAAAATTGAATCTTTTTGCAGATTTGGAAGTAAATCATTTATAACTTGATCAACAATTTTTCCAGCTGGAACCATCAACCAAATTATTTTTGCGTTTTTTGCAACATCGCAAAGATTGTTTTGAATTTTTAAATTTTTAAGATCAGTTTTTGTAATGTTTGGGTCGTGTGCAAAAACCTCGTGATTATCTTGCAATAATCGTTCAGCAATTGCATGTCCCATTTTTCCTAAACCAATTAAACCAATTTTCATTTAAATCCTTATTTTGAGAAACAATGTTGTAGGTTTTTAATCAACAAAAATAATGCCTTCGGATGATTTTTGATCAAAATATGCAGAATTGTAAGTTTTAAATAACATATAAACTTTTTGCATGTTGCATAATTCGAAATGAGCATTAGCTATAATTATTTCATCAAATATTGTGTCAACAAAATTACATTCTATGAATATTGAATTATAAAAATTTGTTTCAGTTAAGTTTGCTCCATTAAATTTCACTTTTTCAAATGTACAATTGTTTAGATCAAATCCTGAAAGATTAACGCCGCATAAATCTAAATTGGCAAAATATTTTTGAGTTGGATTGCTTAATTGAGCTAAATGTTCATCAATAAATGCATTTGAATTAAAAATTGAGCTTATCAAAATTAAAGCAAAAAACTTTTTTAACATCGGTATCTCCTATAAAAAATTAAAATTTACGCACGCCAACTAATTTTCCGGTCTTTATCTAAATTTGCTAATTCTTTTGGTCCGGAACTACCTTTTTTGTAAGGATAAACCTTTAATTTATTTTTGTGTATCTGATCTATTATTTTCCAAGATATTGCAATTTCATCTGATCGTACAAAAGTTGATTGATCACCTTTTATAACATCAGATAACAAAACTTCGTATGCTGCAGGTGAGTTTGGACCAAAAGTACAAGAATGACAAAAGTCCATTTTTACCGTTGTAATCTCATCACTTATTTCAGGTAGTTTTGCATTTAATTCTAAAAAGAAACCTTCATCGGGTGAAATTTTAATGGTCATGTAATTTGAATCTGTTGGACACGATTTATTTAAAATACAATCAACCATCTTGAATTTTAAATGAATACTCGCTTCTTTTTTCTTTAAAGCTTTTCCTGTCTTTAGATAAAAAGGAACACCCTTCCATCTTTTATTGTTGATGGAAAGTTTTAGCGCTGCAAACGTTTCGGTGTTAGATTTTGGATCTACATCTTTTTCTTCTCTATATCCTTCGTACTGACCAAGAATTGCAGAATCAACTTTTACTTTTTTTAATAACTTTGCTTTTGCATCACGAATGTCTTGAGCAATAAATCTTCTGGGAGGCTCCATTGCAACAAGTGCAAGTATTTGCAACATATGATTTTGTACAACATCTTTTATTGCGCCATATTGATCATAAAATCTACCACGTGAATCGATTCCGATTTTTTCGCTTAAAATTATTTGTATAGAATCGATTTGTTTGTTGCACCAAAGTGGTTCAAAAATTTTATTAGTAAATCTCACAAGTCCAATATTACTTACAAGTTCTTTTCCTAAATAATGATCGATGCGATAAATTTGTTTTTCATGGAAAAGTTTTAAAATACAACGATTAATTTCTTTTGCTGTTTTTAAATCATGACCGAATGGTTTTTCGTAAACTATGCGTGACCATGGATGGCTGCAGTCTTCGCATTCTTTTTTACTATCATGCTTTGTTACAATTTTATTTTTGGAAAGACATTCTGTTATTTTTTTAAAATGTTCAGGCATTGTTGCGAGATAAAAAAGTTTATTTCCGCAAAGTTTATGTTTTTTTTCTGTTTTTTCTATAACGGTTTGTAATTTTGAATAATCTTTGCTTTTGTAAAAATTTAGTTGTTGATAATAAGTTACGCTTTTTAATTTTTTCCAAGTTTTAGCATCGTATCGTTTGATGAATTGCTTAGAACTTTCTAAAATTTTATCAACAGATGAGTTTGAATTTGCAGCACCGATGATTGCAAATTTATCTATTTTTTTATCTTTTATTAATTTATAAATTGCAGGAATTAGTTTTCTTTTTGATAGATCGCCTGTTGCTCCCAGTATTACAAAAGTACATTCACGCATTGTTTTTCCCCCAATTATTTATTTAGAAAAGTTTTCTTAACGCGAACTTGCGATAATTAACTTTTCTTTTTCCGCAATTTGATTTAAAGAAAATAAAATTACATCAATAGCCTGTGCTCCAGTATACAATTTTTGTGATAGTTCTCGTTCTACACTTGGAGATTTTATTATCAGAATAAGTTTTTGTTGTTTTATCTTAGCCATGTCAATGGCGGATAGTTTGTAATCGTTTTGTATCAAGGCGGATGCCCCTCTTGTTATTAATTCTGAATAAAGGTGAATGAAATTTTCTTTTAAATAACATTCGTTTATAAGAAAATGAAGAGCGGTATTACCATGCGTGTCTTTAGTGTTTACATAAATTTTTCTAAAAACTAAATCTCGATAATTATTTTTATGTAAAAGTGCTTTAATCATATTTAAATTTCCTGATGCAGCCGCGACATGAAGTGGTGTTTGGGTGTTTGAATTCGGAGCAATAATATTAGCGCCTTTTTTTATTAAATATAAGATAAAATCTTGTGGAATATCGTGTCTTTTTGCAAGGATATGTAAAACGGTATTTCCATTTATATCTTGCATATTTAAATATTCAGGAATATTTATTTCTTCTGTATTAATTGAAATTAATTGATCAATTGTGTAATAAAAATACTTTGATTTTGAATTTGCGGCAAGATGTAAAGGTGTTTGATTATAATTATTTATTATTAATCTATTTGCTCCATTTTGTAAAAATATTGGAATTAGATTTAGTCTAGTTAATTCTGCGGCCAAGCAAAGTGGTGTGTTGCCAAAGTATCTGTTTTTGCTATCTAAACCTGTTCTGCCATGTCTAATAAAATTATGTATGTTTTGTGGCTCATTTCGTAACACAAAAGTATGATAATAGTTTGGTAGTAAAATATTGGTTTGGAATAACAAAAAAAAACAGTAAACTTTTTTTAATCATTTTATCTCGCCTCAAGATCTGTAGTTAAAAATTCTTTTAAAAAAGTATTGCGTTCTACTCCCTTGTTGTTTTTAATTCCCATCGCAATGGCCTTTGGTTGGCCAATTAAAATACATAGTTTTTTTGCGCGGGTTATTGCAGTGTATATTAAATTACGTTGTAGCAAAATAAAATGTTGCATAAATATTGGAATTATAACTGCGCCAAATTCAGATCCCTGACTTTTGTGAATTGATATTGCATAAGAAAGAACAAGTTCATCAAGTTC
>DAOVNS010000067.1 GCA_030630075.1 bacterium
TGGTTGAAAATATTGAGCGAAATAAAGATATATTGTTCCGCGAAATATTAATTCTTCTGTCCATGCCAAAAAGAAAACTACGACAAATCCCCAAATTAATTTTAGTAAAAGACTGCTGTTAAAAGTTCCCCATACGGAATTTAACGAACCGAGGTTCCAAAAGACATATTTTGTTGATAAAAGAGTTAGTAATAAAAGTGAGTGTAAAAGAAAAAATACAGAAAAATATGCAAAAAATTTCTTAATCCAATTTATATTTGCGAAAAACTTAAAGTTAAAATTTATAAAATTATTAAAAAAAGTTTTTGGTAAAACAATTATTAATAAAAAAATTTGATAAATAATTAACGAAACAAAAGCAACTTTTCCGATTCCTCGGTTTGCTAATAAATTAAATGTGGGATTAAGAGCGATTGCGAGCGGTTGTAAGATTAAAAATGAAATAAAAATTGAAAGGGCCGATAATATTATCGGCCCTACAGAAATAAAAATTTCTTTTACTACCCTCATTCAGACCTTAGGCAGAACGAAGTTGTTCTTTTAAGTGTTTACCTGGTTTGAATCTAGGAACATTTACTGCAGGTAATTGGATACGTTCTTTTGTTGCTGGGTTAATACCCATGCGTGCTGGACGTCTTGAAAGCCAATATGTTCCAAAACCTGTTAGTGAAACTTTGTCACCTTTTTGAAGTGATCTTTCTACGATTCGTGTAAATGAAGCGAGAACTTTTGCAATATCTTTTTTGCTGAAGTTGGTTTCTTCACTCAATGCACTTATTAATTCACTCTTGTTCATTTGTTTCTCCCAATTTTTAATTGGTTAAAGAGTTAATAAAACGATAAACACTACATACAAAAACTTACTTCGTTTTCAGAAGTCTACTGAGTGCGAATTTAGATTTTGTTTGCGCCTTTGTCAAGAAAAAAAGGGAAAAAAGTCTTTTTTAATTACATATTTTATATTATTCTTTTTTGGTGACTGCGAATAATGCTTTTAAAATTAAGAAATTGGCATTTTTGTTACTAGATGTAAGTTTATTGGGTTGTTTTTGTTTATGTTAAGTGTTTAATTAATTATGTTAAATTTTAAAGGTAAAAAAAGGAGTTTTATGTTTGTTGATACACATTGCCATTTGAATATGCTTGTAAAAAAAGATGAGGATGCTTTTTTGCAAGAAAATGATTATCAAATAATTGAAGAAAAAATATCTGAAGCTCAAGCGGCGGATGTTAAAAGAATAATAACAATTGGAACGAGTGTTAATGAAAGTATAAATTCTGTAAATATTGCAAAACGTTTTGAAGATGTTTATGCCGTTGTCGGATTGCATCCTTGTGATTGCGCTATTAATTGGAAAGATGATTTTGTAAAAATAAAAGAATTAATAAAAAATAAAGCTTCCTCCTTCGTTAAAACTACGGCGGACAAGGAAAATAAAATTGTAGGAATTGGAGAAACTGGTTTAGATTTTTTTCATAAGCCATTTGATAAAGAACGACAAATTGAGGCTTTTCGTTTGCATATTGAACTTGCAATAGAAAATAATTTGCCAGTTGTTGTTCATGTAAGAGAATCTGCTGAGGAAGTTCTAAAAGTTTTGCAAGATTACAAAAAAGAAATAAAAGGTGTTATCCACTGTTTTTCGCAAAAAAAAGATTTTGCAGATGAGGCACTAAAATTAGGTTTGTATTTGGGAATCAATGGACCGATAACTTATCCCAAAAATGAATGGTTCAGAAATGTTGTACGCCAACTTCCACTTGAAAGTCTTTTGTTAGAAACGGACGCTCCCTTTTTACCTCCACAAAAATTAAGAGGAAAACAAAATCTTCCTGCTTATATTCCAATTATTGCTCAAGCGATTGCAGATATAAAAAATATTGATGTAAAAGAAGTGGGAGATGTTACCACTTTGAATGCACAAAAATTATTTGGAATTAAATAAAATAAACATCCGGGGCATCTAAAAAAGGTGCCCCGGATTAAATATTTCAACCATTAATCATTTTACGTGCGTGATTTATAATTTCGGGATCAAAATCTTCATTTTCTAAAATATCAATTGCGATTGTTTGATTTGTTTTTCCTGATTCGATTTTAAAAGGATAACTTAAAGATTTATCTTCGTTTCTTGTTACAGTAACTTTGTAATTTTTAAATACTCCGTTTGTGTTTTCTTCAAGTTGGGTCATTTTTGGATAATGACTTGCAATCATTGTTATACAATTTTGCATTTTTGCTAAAGCCATTCCGACTGCACAGCCGGCAGCTTCACCTTCAATTGGATTTGTTCCGCTAAACATTTCGTCCATAATTACAAAACATTTTCCAGGGCTAATTTTGTGTAATGTTTCTAACAATTCTTTTACGCGCAAAACTTCTGCTTTAAATAACGAATTTCCTGCAGAAATATCATCAACAATGTTTAAATAAGTATCAAGATAATTAAATGGTGTAAAAATAATATTTTTGCATGGTGCAATGCCGATTGTTTGTGCAAGTAACAGATTAACAATTATAGCTTTTAGAATTGTTGATTTTCCACCGGCGTTTGGACCAGAAATAATAGCGTTGTGTGCAAAACCATCTTTTCCTAATTCAATATCATTCGTTACAACTTTTTCTTGATCAATAAAAGGAGTCCAATAATCTTTTAAGTTTATGTATGGATTTTCTTGATCAATGTATTGCGCAAAAGAATATGTAGCATCTTCATTAATTGATTCTTTATATAATTTTGCAATAGAAAGATATGCATCAATTTGTCCAATTGCTCGCATAATATCAACTAATCTATTTTGTGTTGTTTTCATTAGATAAGAAGATGCAAGAATTGTTCCCCTTGATGACATTACTCTAATTGCGTTTGGCTCAGCAGAAAAATCATCACCAGTTAATAGTTTAAGCAAGCTATCAAATTTATTTGAACCACTTGATGTTTTATCAAAAAGATATTGTACCTTGTCGTAGCACTCTAAATTATTAAAAAGTAACGAACTTCTATCTGTTTTTTCTTTTATATTTATTAAACTCTTAATTGTTTTAGATGCACTTTGTAGTTTTGTGTACGCTTTTGTTAACGTTTTAAGTTTTCGGGCTTCGCCCTTTAATGTGTTTGATATAGAGTTTATGCTTGATGCTATTTGAAATGCGCTCATTTGAGTTTCTAGTAATTTCCAGACTGCACTTCCTCCACTTGTTATTTTATTTGTCCAGCTAGAGGCGCTATTTTTAGCAGCATCATATTTTTTTTTAAAGTCTTCATATTTTTTATTTACTTTGAACCAGCAGTCATAGCTTTTTTCATCTTTATTGTTCAGTAGATTTATTATTCTTCCGCCACCTAATTCATCCAAGTTGTACATTAGTAACCTAAATGACATAAAATTGTCAGCGAAAGCCATGCTATGCAATGCTGTAGGCGATTTGTTTAGATGATTTTTAATTTTTGGTGGAAAAATAGTATCTATAATGGAATCAGGAATGAAAGATAAAAATTCTGGAGGATAATAAAAATCAGAA
>DAOVNS010000040.1 GCA_030630075.1 bacterium
AATAATACCAAAATTATAAAAAAAAACAGTTTTTATTTTTAAAATCCCAAAATAATGCTAATATTTTTTTAAATTTCGAATACTAAATAAGAATTATTTCTAGGATACAAAAATGAGTAATTTATCGGAAAAAATCGAGCAAATAAAAAAAGATCTAAACGATAAATTGAGCCACGCAAACAGCTTAAAAATTATCGATGAAATCAGAATAGAGTTTTTAAGCAAAAAAGGATCAATATCCTCATTAATGTCCGAACTTAAAAATCTATCTTCCGAAGACAAAAAAGAATTCGGCCCACTTCTCAATCAATTAAAAAAATCAGCTGAAGAACAAATAAAAATATCAAAAGAAAATTTTATACAAAAACAAGCGAAAGCCGAATCGTTAAAAAAAGAAAATTTTGACGTAACGGCTTATAAGACAAATCAACTAGAAGGCAATCTTCACATTCTTACTAAATTCACCCAAGAAGTAGAAAATATTTTTATATCAATGGGTTTTGATCTTTTTGATGGACCTCAAGTTGAAACCGATTTTTATAATTTTACCGCATTAAATATTCCCGAAGATCATCCCGCAAGAGATATGTACGACACTTTCTGGCTAAACAAAAAAAACATGCTAATGCGAACGCATACATCCCCTGCTCAAATTCATGCAATGAAAACAAAAGATTTACCACTAGCAGGCATTGTCGCGGGATCTACTTTCAGGCACGAAGCAGTTGATGCTTCACATGATTTTCAGTTCATGCAATGTGAAGGAATCTATATTGATAAAAATGTAACACTTGCAAATCTCTTGGCCGTTGCAAAAACTTTTTTACAAAAACTTTTTAATAAAAAAGACTTAGATATAAGGACAAGACCAGGATATTTTCCATTTGTTGAGCCTGGAGTTGAAATCGATATGCGTTGTCCATTTTGTAAAGACGGATGTTCTGTGTGTAAGAAAAGCACATGGATTGAAGTTTTTCCTGGTGGCCTAATTCATCCCAATGTGTTAAAATCTGGCGGTATAGATCCAGAAAAATATTCTGGCTTTGCATTTGGTTTTGGTCTTACCAGACTAGTTATGCTTAAATACAATATAAATGACATCCGATTGTTGCATAGCGGAAAAATAAAATTTTTGGAACAATTCTAAGTTCCTCCCAAACAAAAAAAAGGAGAACTTGTAATGAATGAGATAAAGGCTATTATTCCTGCAGCAGGCTTTGGAACTCGCTTTCTACCAGCATCAAAAGCTGTCCCCAAGGAACTTCTTCCTATTCTTGACAAACCATCAATTCAATACATCGTCGAAGAAGGATTAGCTTCTGGAATAAAAGATTTTGTAATTGTTACAGGAAAAAACAAAAAAGCCATCGAAGATCATTTCGATCTTTATCCTGAACTTGAACAAGCACTAACCGCAAATAAAAAAGATCACCTTTTAGATAGCGTTTCCAAAATAATAAAAACTGCAAATTTTTTATATGTAAAACAAATTGAACAACTCGGATTAGGTCATGCAATTTGGAGTGCACGTAAAGCATTTAGCGATGAACGCGTTGCAATATTTTTACCAGATGATATTTTTACAGGCCCAAATCCCGGAATGGCGCAACTTATAAAAATCGCAAACCAAGAAAAATGCAATGTTATCGCGGTTCAAGAAGTTCCAAAACAAGAAACTTCGCGTTATGGTGTAATTTCAATACGACGTCAATTTTCTCCGAACCTATTTCAAGTAAAAGATCTAGTAGAAAAACCAGCACCAAATAAAGCTCCATCAAACTTGGCAATTGTAGGAAGATATGTGCTTTCATCAAAAATATTTGAATCTCTTGAGGATTTAAAATTCGGATCTGGTGGAGAAATTCAATTAACAGATGGCATTCAAAACTTGTTGCTTTCTGGTGAAAAAGTTTTTGCATATAAAATTCAAGGTCAACGTTACGACGCAGGAACAACATTAGGTTGGTTAAAAACTAATTTGGATTTTGCATTACAACACCCTCAATATTCTGATGAAATAATGAAATATCTCGTTAATCTAGAAAAAGATATTTTGTTTATGCAAGGAAAAGCAGAAGCTTTAAAAAATAGAAAGCTAACAATCTAAGGGATTAACCATCTAATAGAAATCTAAATATATGCGATCTATAAAAATACTAAGCATTATATTTCTGTTTTGCCCTCTTTTTATAAATGCTGAACACGATTACATTCCTTTTTTAAACTTTGCAATTTTTAAACAATTCAATAAAAGCCTTCTTCTTAGAGTTGATTGGGAATACGATAGATATGCCGATTCAAATACAAACTACATGCATAACGAAATAGCATGTATTTATAATATTGTTCCAAAACATATTTCTTCTAGTATTGACTACCGATTTATAAAATTAAAAAGTCCAAAATCAAATAAAATCAATCAAAGAATATATTTTAATGTTAACTTTAGAAAAAAACTGAATAAATTTTTACTCAGCGATAACGTCGGATTTGAATTCAGAGATATACAAAGAAAACCAAATATACTTTTTTTAAAAAATCACATTCGGCTTGGATACAAAATAAGATCTAAAAAAAAATCTTACGTAAGACCATATGTTGCGGATAGAGTTTATTACGATACCAACAAACGCTTTGCTCACATAAATAGATTCTATTTTGGTATTGTATTAAATCATAACAGATGGTTGTTTATAAATTTTCAGTACTACTTAGAAAGTTATTTTAAAAAATTTGATCACTCATTAAAATCTAACCACAACCTGGGAATTCAACTTACATACTTTATCCCAGAAAGAAAACATAAAACACATTACAAAGAAGGTCTTCATAAATGATATTAATAAGAACCTTGATTCTTCGAATTTTAATTATAATATTTTTATGTTGTCCAAGTATGATGAATGCAATGCACGATTATGATCCATTTATAAATGTGGGACTTCTTAAAGACTTTAATAAGAATTTTTCAATAAAAGCCAATTGCGAATATGAAAGATATTCTAATACAAGAGGAAACTATCTGCATAACGAAATCGGCGGTATTTATAAAATTTCACCCAAATACATAGATTCAAATTTTACTTATCGAGTCATATCATATACATATCCAAACTTAAAAAAAATGGAACAAAGATTATATTTCAACATCAACTTTAAAAATCAAATAAATAAATTTGGCGTTAGCGATCAGGTCGGCTTTGAGTATAGAGAAAGACAAAAATGCTCTGATGTTCTTTTTCTAAAAAATCAATTAACACTCAATTTCGAACTACAAAAATCAGGCAAATCTTCCATTAAGCCTTACGTTTCGGATACTCTCTTTTACGATATCAATAAAAAAGATTCGCACAGAAACATCTTTTCTATTGGTTTTGTATCAAACAGAAATAACGAACTTTCCATAGATTTTTATTACTACTTATTAAGTTATTTTAAAAGATTTAACGAATCCTTAAAATACGAACATTATTATGGAATTCAATTTACGTTTCTAATCCCCGAAATTAAACATAAAACACCCGTCAAAAGAAATTTATTTAACAAAAAACTAAATTTTTAAAAAAAGCTTTTTTTTCTTGATAAAACAACTTATGATAAGTTTTTTAAAACTCACTTAATAATTCAGGAAAAATATGCTTTTTAATTTGAAAAAAATATTTTCAGCTCTTTTCGTATCCTTAGTATTCATTAGCAATATTTTTTGTTATTCGAATTCTAATAAACTCGTAGAAGATTTAACAAAAGCAGAAAGTTTTTATTTAACTCGCTCAACAACATTACTAGATAAAAATAATTCCGATCTAAAAGAACAACTAGTCGTTTTAAAAAAATTATATAAACATCAAGAAGAACTTCATGAAAGTTTAAAAACGGAACAATCGAGCAAAAGCAAAGAAGAACTTGAGCAGGAATTCAAACAACTACAATTAACAAAAGAAATAATAAGACACCTCGAAAAACATTTAAAAGAAAATTATGACTGGAAAGAACTCAATCACTTTTCTAATATTGCAAAACCTTTGGCTGTTAGTACAACTTTAGCAGCACTAACAATGTTATCTTTAAAACTTGCCCAAGTATCTGGAATGACTAACGATCAAACACTTTCTGATTATAAAGTTAACAACACAACAATAACTGGTACTTATGCAACAATCGCATCAATTTGGATTTTAATAAATTATTTAAAAAATTTATCTACCAAATAATCTTTTAGTTTTTTCAACTTTTTCAAAACAGGCTTTGCTCCAATTAATGCTAATCCTGCAATTATAAAAAGTATTCCCTGAACAATCGGTAGAAACAGCCCCGCAATCCCTACTATTATTAAAATAATACCCAAAAATACCTTCAAACCACTATTCAAGGAATTCCATTTTATTTTTTTAAAAAAATTGTTATTCATAAATAATAATCCTTTAAAATTTGACATTAGAAACAATAATCCCATAATTTATGTGATAGCAAAATTATTGGGGTCTCGTCTAACCAAATGCAAGTTTCCTAGATTATAAGGTAAATACACTGCAGTCAGATATACGTAACACCAATTTGCAACTTTTTAGTTGTATTATTAATGAATTAATTTAGGAAAGAAATATGAAAAACATATTCAAAAAAATATTATTTTTTATAACGGTAACAACAGTCTCTTTAAATGCAGAAAGCACAACTTCAAGCAGTAAGGCAGAAAATGTCTTAATAAATCAAAATTCCCAACATACCATTTCATCCGAAATTACCAATCTAAAAGAAACAGATCCATACATACAAAAATATGAAAAAATAGAAGACTACGGCTTAAAACTTTTCTTAAATTACATACAAAAAGCAAAGGTAATAGCTGATTCAGAAGAAGACGAACAAATAAAAATTAATTTTATTTATGATATTCAGCCAACATTCAATGAAGCTGTTCACCTTAATCAAGAACAGACACCAAAACTGTACGCTCTAATCAACAATCTTGCACAAAAAGCAAACATTAAAACACCAAAAATCTTCCTCTCTCTAAATAAAAAGTTAAGTAATGCTTGGGCAATGACTTATTCTAAAAATTTAAGCTGCATAATTTTATGCGAAAATCTTATTAAAAACATGACAGACGATGAACTTAAAGCCATTATTGCCCATGAACTAGGCCATATAAAAAACGATTCAGTGAAAAAAGTAAGCGCTCTTGATAAATATGTAACTATAAAAAACATTTTTATATCAGAAGCTGCAATACTTGCTTCAATCGGCACCCTAATAGCGCTCTATAAACTCACGCCAAAAAATTTCTTTAAAAACAATTTACTACGAAGTTCCGGAATTGGAACCCTTCTAGCTACACCATTTATCGGATTTGGAATCCTTATTTATTTAATTAACAAAAAGCAACACAATCCATCAGATGAAGTTAATGCTGACAAAGTTGCAATCGACATAACCAATGATCCAACATCATTTATAAATGCAATGCAAGTACTTAAAAATCAATATTTAAAAGACTTTAATATAATCGAAAACGGTTTTGAAATTGTTGACGAAAATCTTGAAGATTTAAAAACCAGTTCGGAATCATGGTTTAATAAATTAAAATCAGCAATAACGTTATCTAAAAATAATATTGAAACTAACAAGAAAAATATTATTGAAAACGGTTGTATTTCTCATCCGGGAATTGATAAACGAATAGAATTTGGAAAACAAGAACTTGAAAAACAGCTACAATTGGCTCAAGTAGCATAAATTTATTTTACGCCTACTTTTTAAGTAACATTTGCCTGAAAATCAACTTTCTGGTAAAAAATTAAGTATCTAAAAAATGTTTTGGGATGTCGTCTAGTGGCAGGACTCTGGATTCTGGTTCCAGCTACAGAGGTTCGAATCCTCTCATCCCAACCAACCTTCGCAGAGCGAAAGTTGGTTGGTTGGTTCTCTTTTAAAATTAACTACTCTTTTTATTCCACTCATCATAATATTCTTGCATGACATCTTTAATGTTTTTACCAATAACCGGATAATCTTCACTTGGTAAATTTGCAAGTGCAAGTCGAATAGAAGATTTAGGTCCAGCAAAGCCTTCGCCCGGTAAACAAATAGTGAATTTTTCTTTTGCAAGTTTAAATAAGAATCCTATTGTCGAAACATTGTTGATAAAATATTTTCCAAAATCATCACCATACTTTTCTGTTGCCATCTTACCAATATCAAGCAAAGTATAATAATATGTGTGCTCAGGTCCTTTATCAAACTTAATCTCTAAATTTGTATAAAGATCTGTAATTCGTTTTAACAAGAGAGCTTGAATTGATTTTCTGTATTTTTTTTCTGTATCCAAAAGTTCAAATAATGCAAAAAGAGACATAATGCATTGTTGAGGACAAGAAAGTCCGCCAGTATGTGCAAGTGCAACATCACGACTGTCCATAACAAGACGATCAATGAATTTTATTTTTTCTGGAGTTGCAGAATCCATTTTGTATCGTTCATCAAGTTGCGCAACTTCTGATTTTGGTAGATTTGCAATTAATTCATCAATAACATTATCTTCGTGAAGCATTATTATTCCAAGTCGCCATCCAGTAACACCAAAGTATTTAGAAAATGAATAAACACAAATTGTGTTTTTTGGAATTACACCAACTATAGAATTAAATTCATCTGCAAAAGTTGCATAAACAGTATCGGTTAAAGTAATTAAATCTTTGCGTTTTTCTGTTACAACTTTTTCTATTTTTTCTAATGTTTCTTTTTTTAATGCAACAGATGGAGGATTAGATGGATTTACAAAAAATAATGCTTTAACTTTTGGATCTTCCAGTTTTTTAATTTCTGAATCAGGAATTTGCCAACCTTCGTCTTCGCTTCCTTCAACATTAATTACAACTAATTGATAATCATTCAAAGCCGGAATTTCTAAATAAGGTGAAAAAATGGGAGTAATAATTGCAATGTGATCACCCTTTTTTAATATTTTATTTTCTTTTAAAGAATTAAAAATATAAACCATCGATGCAGTTGCACCCTCTGTTGCAAAAAGCTGAAATTTACCTTGTTTTGATAAATCACCATTAAATAGAACTTGGTTCAAATATTCAAAAACTATTTTTTCTATATTTGGAAAAATTCTTGGAGGATCTGGATAAAAATCACCAAGTGAAGCATCTGCAAGTTCATGCACAAGTGCATCTGGATTTAGTTTTAATTTACTTTCGCAAAACTCTAATGCCTTTTTTAAAAATGTAGCAGTATCTTTGTCTTCTAGTTTACCTAAAAATTCATCCAACTTTTTTGCAATGCCATCTGCTGATATTTTTAAACCTAAGTTTTCTATGTCTGTGTTCTTTTTTGCTAAATCTGTTGCAAAAAGATTTAAATGATTAAAACCTTTTCTTGCTAAAGTATTTAAAAAATTAGGATTTCCACGTCCTGCATTTAATACTTTAGCGTTTTTTGCTTTTGCACCATCGTTGGCCATTTTTATTAAAACATTTTTTAATTCAAACGGACTCATCGCCTCGTATTGTTTCATTTCTGTTGTCATGATTTTCACCCTTTTAATTTAACTTTAACTTTCCAACTAGGTCTTCTAAGTTGATAAATAATAAAAGGAATAACCAAAATAACTGCAGTTAAAGAAATTAAAACAATTTCATAAACTTTTGCATCACCTGTTGGTAATTGTGCGGGAGGGAATACCGCAACAACATAACCAAACAATAATGTTAATAAACCAAGAATAGAAACAAACCACATACCAAAATTTCCACCAGGAATTTTGTATGCTCTTTTTACTTTTGGTTCTTTGTATCTAAGAGTAATTCCTGCCAAAAACATCATCGAATACATTGTAAAATAAATTAACATTGCAACTGCAACTGAAATCCAAAATGCAATATTGATGTTTGGTAAAAGAAGAAATCCTCCACCAACTAATGAAATTAAAATTGCTTGAATAATTAACAATCTTTGAGGAGCTCCGTTTTTGTTAACTTTCTGAAAATATGGAGGAAGCTGTCCGCTTTTTGCACTCGCTAGTAAACCTTTAACTGGTCCCATCAACCAACTATTAATTGCACCAAGTGCACCGGCAGCAACTAACACACCCATAATTGGAACAAACCAAGACATATTAAATTTGAAAAGGAAATCTGCAAATGCTTCCATTAAACCTGCAAGCAAACTAATTTCTTTTCTTGGAACAACTATACCAATAGCAAGAGAACCAAGAACGTTTATTAAAAAACCAATTATTACAACAAAGAATAATGCAATTGGATAACTACGTTTTGGATTTTCAACTTCCGCTGCGTGACTAGAAGAAACCTCAATTCCACAAAAAGCTCTCATAAAACCAACAAGTAAAACTAATGTCGTAATTTGATTTAAATTAGGAACTATGTTTTTAAAAGTAAAAGACATATCAAGATGAGATGGATTGCCCATTGCAAAATAAGCAAAGCCTAAAGCAATTAGCAATACTCCAGGAAATAAAACACCGCCTAAAAATCCAACGGTACTTATTAACGAAGATGTTTTTTGTCCTCGCGAAGCAAAATAAGTTAACACCCACAAAGTAACAAGCATTGTTACCAGCAAAAATATTTTACTTTCCGCCAATTGCGGTGCAACAATAAAAGCAACCGAACCACCAACAAAATAAAGTTGCGAAATTATTCCAATAATCATGTAAGTCCACTGAAACCAAATACTGGCAAAACCCCAACGATCACCAAAAGCTTCTTTTACCCAAACATAAATTCCACCTTGCTTTGGCCAACCTGTTGCAAGTTCTGCAGAAACAAGTGCGACTGGAATAAAAAATCCAATTGCCGCAATTAATGCAAAAAATATCATGTGCATTCCGGTTTCAGCTTCCGTTGGTAAGTTTCTTACACTCACCGTCAGTGCTGCAGAAATCATAATGAGTGTAAATAAACTCATTTTATTTGTTTTTTTTGCCATACAAAAATCTCCCTTTTTGGTTTGGAATATTAAACGACATTTAAGAAGTTAATAAATTTTTGCTGGATTTATACAACACTTTGAAATAAAAAAAGTCTTTTTACAAAAAACGAAATATGCGACTAAGAAGATTTTTTATTAGCCATCACCGTACTTAATCATTATCGTACTTCTTGCTTCGCTGCTTTTTAATTTCACTACGTTGCGCCTTTTTACGTAATCTTGATTCTTTTGCTTTTTTTGGTACACGAGTTTTCATACGTTTTTTTGGAACATGCAAAGCTTTAGAAATATCTTTTGCCAAAATCGCAAACGCCTTTTCTTTATTCTGTAACTGACTACGCGTTTCGCTGTTATGAATAATAAAATCACCCTCACTAGTTAAACGTGATTTTAAATTCTGCATTACACGTTCTTTTTGCGCGTCATCTAGCGCCATTGTATTTTTTACATTCCAACGTAAAGTTACACGCGTATCTGCTTTATTAACATGTTGTCCTCCGGCACCACTGGACCTACTTGTTGTAACTTCGATTTCATGGCCAGGAATAACAATTCCATTTTTTACAGGTAAATCATTTTTCATAATATTAATACCTAATCGATTAAATCATTAATAAAGTTTTTACGATTTGAGTACGCTGCTAAATCAAGAAATTACATCTAGATAAACAGCACAATAAAAGTAATCTATTTGGTTTTTGTCATCCTGAACTTGTTTCAGGATCTTTTTTTTAATTCTAAAACACTAGATCCTGAAACAAGTTCAGGATGACAAAACATTTTAAATCAATAGATATACCTCGATAAGCATATTTCAAATTTAGTACAACTTTCTAATTAAACTATATTCACACACACAAACCAAAAATTGTTATACATTATTAAAATGTTTTAGTAATATTTTAGTAAAAATTGCAAGCAAAACTATTTTACTAACAAAAAATTTTATCTAATTATCAAAGGAGAAATTATGAAAAATAATTTAATCAAAAGCGCAACTTTTGTACTCTTAGGTTGCCTACTATCGTCATGTGGAACATGTGAACAATGTTGCAGCAGTTGCAAAACGGAAAATACGAAAGAAACAAATATGAAAACAGAAACAGAAGCCCCTAAACAAGCTGAGACTATTAAAAAAGTTGAAAACGAACCAAAAGTTATAACCACATCTTCGGGTTTAAAATACGAAGTTCTAACAGCAGCTCCAGCAAATGCCGCCTCACCAACAAAAGGACAAAAAATAAAAGCTCATTACACTGGCTGGTTAGAAAATGGAACAAAATTTGATAGCAGTGTTGATCGCGGAACACCACTTGCATTTAATGTTGGAGTTGGTCAAGTAATACCTGGATGGGATGAAGCTTTATTAAGCATGAAAGTTGGCGAAAAACGCAAACTTACAATTCCTTCTAAACTTGCTTACGGTGCACGTGGCGCTGGCGGCGTAATTCCACCAAATGCAACGTTGATTTTTGAAGTTGAATTAGTTTCAGTTGCATAAAATTTTTATAAATAAATTTTTAAAACGAAAAAAGAGCCTTGGAATCAATCAAGGCTCTTTTTTCGTTTTAATTTTGAAAACTCACATTAAAAATAAAAATGAGGTAGAGTTTGGAGCTTCACCACCGGAGTGATAAAGTCGTTTAGAAGCTTGACAACCATATTAACATTCTTCCGAACGTCATAACTGAAGCCTCTACTTCTTACTACTTTCCCTACCTCAATATTGAGTTTATCAAAAATAATATTTCAAATGCAATAAAAAAATAAAAAAAAGTAGGCCTCA
>DAOVNS010000038.1 GCA_030630075.1 bacterium
GTGAAGTAAGCGGAATTGTTAGATTTGGAGGTCTTCATAGAGGTCAACGCAGAATAACAATTACAACAGAAGAAGGTGATACATTTGAATACAGCGTTCCAAGAAGCAAACACCTCAACATTGAAGATGGACAAAAAGTAACTGCCGGTGATTTATTAACATCTGGTGTACCAAATTCACATGATATTTTAAGAATTTTAGGACCAGATGAACTACAAAAATATTTGGTCAAAGAAATTCAAGAAATTTACAGACTTCAAGGTGTAGGTATTAACGATAAGCATATTGAATTAATAGTAAGGCAAATGCTTAAAAAAGTAAGAATTGTTGATCCAGGTGAAACTAACTTTGCAGTTGGTGATAGAGTTGACAAGATCCATTTGCAAGCTATTAATCGCTCAATGGTAAAAGAAGGCAAAAAAATTGCTACCGCTAAATCAATCTTGATGGGTATCACAAAAGCCTCTTTAGGAACAGACAGCTTCTTATCAGCAGCATCATTCCAAGAAACAACACGCGTTCTTACCGAAGCATCAATTGTTGGCCAAGTTGATTACCTTTACGGCTTGAAAGAAAACATTGTAATTGGTAGACTCATACCAGCCGGAACAGGAATTCCTTCTTTTAGAACCAAATATCTCGGAGAAGACATTTCTGACTTGGAAAAACAAGCAAGGGAAGAAGAAAAGCTAGAAGCAAGTCTAGAAAATATTTCTTTGGATTAAATAGTTTGTGAGCAAAAAGTTTGTAGGCGCGTAGCTCAGTGGTAGAGCATTGCTTTGACGTAGCAAGGGTCAGCGGTTCAATCCCGCTCGCGCCTACCAAAAAAAGAAATTAGAAGTTGAATTTATTTTATTAGTCATCGTGTAATTTAAAAACACATTGCGGAGTATTTTTTAATGCTAAACAAAGAAACAAAAACAGATATTATTAGCAAGTTCGCTCAATCAGAAAAAGATACTGGTTCAAGCGAAATTCAAATTGCTATTTTATCTGCAAGAATCAATCAAATAGCCACACATCTTAAATCTTTTCCAAAAGATAAACATTCAAGATTGGGATTGGTTAAGTTGGTTGGAAAAAGAAGAGTTTTTTATAACTATCTCAAAAAACATGATAAACCAAGTTACGAAAAAGTAATTAAAGAATTAAAAGTTAAAGGTTAATCTAACAAGATTATCTTAATTATTAATTTTTAAATTTAGCTTTACTACATATTAGTAACTGTTATCTATTTAAATTATTAGGAATTTAATATATGCAAAAAACGTTTAGGTCACCACAGTTGAATTTAGAAGTAGATATAGGCAAATACGCCTGTCAAGCTAACGGAGCTGTTTGGATTAAACACGGCAACAACATTGTTCTATCAACTGCGGTAGCCAGCAAAGATCCCCGTGATTTTATGGGTTTCTTTCCTTTAAGCGTTGAGTATCGCGAAAGAACATTTGCCGCTGGTAAATTTCCAGGCGGATATATCAAAAGAGAAGGCCGATTAAGTGATAACGAAGTTTTAGTATCACGAATGATCGATAGACCAATAAGACCTCTTTTCCCAAGCAAGTATTTTAACGAAGTTCAAATACTTTCATCCGTTTATTCCGCAGATGGAAAATATCCACTAGATATTTTGGCTCTTATTGGATCATCTCTTGCATTAACTATTTCTGACATTCCTTTTTTTGGACCAGTCGGAGCTGTTAGAGCAAATAAAATTGATGGTGAATGGAAATTCAATTTAGAATACGATAGTAACCTCAAAGCCGATTCTTCAATTGTTGTTGCAGGTACAATAGATGGTATCTGTATGGTTGAAGGACATTGTAATAATTTATTAGAACAAGAATTAATTGATCTTCTTGCCTTGGCTCATGAAGAAATAATTAAACAAATCAATTGGCAACTTGAAATCCAAAAAGAACTCGGAGTTCAAAAAGCAGAAATTATAGAAACACTTGATTGGGATTCTTGGAAAGTAAAAATCAAAGATGCCTTTCCAAAAAACTTTGAAGAAGGTTTATTTGCAACTAAAAAGTTGGATCGCAGAACTGCAATGCAAAAACTGCGTACCGATGTTTTAGAAAAATTTAAATCAGAAATAGAATCTGGTGAAATTTCTAAAGCTTATATTCAATTTCTTTTTGATTCAGTATTAAAAGAAGCGATTCCTAATCACGTTGCAAAACTTGGTAAACGTCTCGACTCAAGAGAATTAACAGAAGTTCGTAAATTAGATATCGAAGTTAAAGTTTTACCATGTACTCATGGTTCCGCTGTATTTAGAAGAGGCGAAACTCAAGCTCTTTCTAACATTACATTGGGCACAATTCAAGATGCACAAAAAATGGAATTCTTAATTGGTGAACCATCGGAAAAACGTTTTATGTTGCATTACAATATGCCTCCTTTTTCTGTTGGCGAAGCTCGACCAATGAGAGGTGTTAACAGAAGGGAAATTGGACACGGTTATTTAGCCGAAAATTCTTTCCGTAACATTTTGCCACATAAAGACAAATTCCCTTACACAATCAGATCTGTTGTTGATGTTTTAGAATCAAACGGTTCATCTTCTATGGCAACTGTTTGTGCTACAACATTATCATTAATGGATGCAGGTGTTCCATTGTCAGATATGATCAGTGGAATTGCAATGGGATTATTTAAAGATTCATCCGGCAAATTTCACATCCTTTCAGATCTCACAGGACAAGAAGATGCTTTTGGTTTAATGGACTTTAAATTAACCGGAACAGACAAAGGTATTATGTCTATGCAAATGGATATAAAAGCCAAAGCGGGTTTAACAAAAGAACTTTTATCTACAGCATTAAAACAAGCTAAAGATGCAAGATTGCACATTTTAAACGAAATGAAAAAAGTTTTGGCTACTCCAAGAAAAGAACTTTCTGATCTTGCTCCAAGAGTACAAACCTTAAAAGTTCCTGTAGATAAAATCGGTGCATTAATTGGACCTGGCGGAAAAACAATTAAAGAAATTATTGCACAAACCAATACTGAAATTGATATCGAAGATGACGGTACTGTTTTGATTTATGCAAAAACAGCTGGCGCTTTTAAAGAAGCAGCTAAATGGATTAAAGTCTTATCTGGTAAAATAGAAACCGGTGATGTTTTTGAAGGAACAATTAAAAAAATTGCAGAGTTCGGAATATTTGTAGAAATTGCACCAGGAAGAGACGGGTTGCTTCATATTTCAAAAATTGACCGTGAAATTCAAAATAACATACACAATGTTTGCGAAATAGGCGGAAAATTAAAAGTTAAAGTTCTCAGTTACGATGACGATTCAGGTAGAATTGCTTTGCTTGCACCTGAATTACAACGTAAGTAAAAACTTAAAACTTTAATTTTTAAATAATTTACATTTAAGTTAATTAAAAGCCGTTCGAAATACATAACTGATTTTATCAGATCTTGTTTTCAAGCGGCTTTTGATTTTTTATAATTTTAAATAAAAAAATTATCATGAACAATAAAAGATTTGATGGTCGTAGTTTCGACCAAATACGTTTTATAAACGTAACACATAATTCATTCGGTTATGCAGATGCATCTGTATTATTTGAACAAGGAAAAACAAAAATACTAGTATCTGTAACATTACAAGATAGTGTTCCAAGATTCTTACGTGGTCAAAAAAAGGGATGGCTAACAGCAGAATATGCAATGCTTCCTTGCGCCACTCAAAAAAGAACCAATCGTGAATCATCGCAAAGTAATAAAAATGCTCGCAGTGTTGAAATTTCAAGGTTAATCGGAAGATGTTTGCGTTCGGTCACAGATCTATCTCTAATTAGAGAAAGATCAATACTAATTGATTGTGATGTTTTACAAGCAGATGGCGGAACTCGTGTTGCAAGTATTACCGCTGCAAGCATTGCACTTGATATTGCAATAAAAAAATGGATTCAATCTGGAAAAATAGTACAAAATATTTTAAAAGAAAAAATTGCAGCTATTTCTGTTGGAATAGTAAACAACAATGCTTTGTTAGATTTATCATTTATCGAAGACAGTCATGCACAAACCGATTTTAATTTTATTATCACTGAATCACAAAAAATTATTGAAATTCAGGGAACTGCAGAAAAACAACCATTGCCATGGGAAGAATTTGAAAAATTAAAAAACTTGGCAATCCAAGGAGCTCAAAAAGTATTTGAACAATCTATCAAAACTTCTCCTAGCAACAATTCAAATAATAGTAAAAATTTCGAATACAAAAAACCATTTTTCAGCTTAGGAAATAGATTAGAAAAAACATCATAATGCAAATAAAATACTTTTTACTTCCATTGCTTGTGCTATTTTTTGCATCCTGCTCTTATCAAAGCGTAAAAAAAACTTATGATCAAAATCGAGATATAAATGTTTTTATACAAATGCCCGATAATGTATTAGTTTTTGACAATCTCTCTCCTGTAATTTATAAAAAGATACACAATCATTTTCACAGAGTTGGTTATACATTAACCAATAATGAAGAAAATGCTTTTTCTTTAAAAGTAAAAATTAAAAATGTTGATAATTCTCAAAAATTTATTTCGCCCGACATTTTACTTTATGATTTAAGAATGAGACTTGAGTTGCAATGCAAACTTTTTGACAAAAACAAAAAACTACTTGAAGAAAAAACTTTTTATTTCTATTCATTAATAAGTAAACCAAGTAATCCAATTCTTGCTTCTAAGTTTTTTGAACTTGCGTATAAAGATTTAGGAAAAAAAGCAGCTCCTAAAATTGAACAATACTTTAGAAAATTTTTTAAAAGACCTAAAGGCTTATGAAACTAGAAGAACTTTTTAAAAAAATTTGCGACAAAAGTTTTTGGTCTGACCAAAATACTTTATTTTTTAAAGGATCAAATTATCCATTTCTTTTTATAAATAATTTATTTAAAACGCTCGAAGAAAAAAATATTATTCCCACACCATTTAAAAACTTAATCATAAATTCAACAGACAAAATACAAGTATCTGGCAGCTTACAACAAAGTTTTTTAGGCGAAACAACTTTTTATTGGCTTGGTGAATACAAATTCAAAAAAACAGATAAAACAAAAATTAAACTTATAGATTTTTTGTTAACCTACAACGGTCCAAATTTTGCTGCAATATATATTAACGAAGAAAAACTACCTGCAAAAACATTAAAACAAATCAAAAGTAAATCTTTACAAGATAAATCTTTGATTGAGCTTAAAGAACAAATTGATTTTGAAGATTTTAAAAGCATGGCATTGTTTTTTGGAAAAAATATAAATGAAAAAAAACTAAAAATTGCATCCCAAATATTTAAAAATACAAAAACGATACCATTAGATGCAGCCATATCTTTAATGAACTATCTCGAATTGATAAGTGTAAAAATGGCTGATAGTTTTTATAACTATATTTCATCTACACTAATTCAAGATAATCCATCTCTTACAAATCTTGCTGAGTACTTTTTTGCAAAAAATCCAGAAGCCTTTTTTTCTCTATGGAGCAAAATTTATCAAGACTATCCCGAAATGTTCTGGGTTGCTTTTTGGTCAGAACAAATTTGGAAAGCACATTATGTTGTAAAATATCTAAAGCAAAAAAACTTTACGGCAGCACGTTCTTTAAGCTTCAGACTACCTTATTCATTTATTAATAAAGACTGGAAAAAAGCAGAGCTACCATCTTTACAAGGCTGCTACAAATTTTTATACAGCTATGATTTCGCACTAAAAACAGGATCAACATTTTGCGCTTTAGATTTATTTTATCTTAATTATTTTACAAACAACTTTACCCAAAAGGTCTAAACAAAAATGCCACTTTCATTATATGATTTATTAAAAAGAGATGTAAAAAAAATGATTAATGGAATTGGCAAAAATGAACAAGGCAACATTTACCCGTTAATTATTCAAGAAGTCGAAAAATATTTAATTTGTTTAACTCTAGAAGAAACAAAATATAATTACGTAAGAGCAGCAAAGGCTTTGGGTATTAGTAGAAGCACTCTTTATAGCAAAATTAAAATGTTGAAAATCGAAGAATAAAAAAATTACATTTCAGTAAATTTCAGATTATATACCAAACGTTTATCAGTCCCAACGTTTACACATTGGGCTAAATACTTGGTGTCGCATCCTTACGGAAGCTTAATAACGTAACGCGAACTCAATAATTATACTAAAAACAATAATTGTTATTAGAAGCTTGTTTTATGGGTTTTTGTCGAATAAAAAAGCCCCTGAATTTGGGGCTTTTTTTATTATTTTTACACATTACGTATGTAATAAATTAAATCAACCGATCTTTAAATCATTTTGTTTTGATACAAATTTCACGAAGACTTCATTTAAAAAATTGGCAGTTTTAGTAGAAAAACCTCCACCACCATTATCGTTTCCATCTTCTCCGCCATAAAATAATTTGGCTAAACCAGAAACTTTTTTTGGTGTTACAAATTTAATTTCTGTTTCGATTTTTGCAAGTTCTTTAATTTTATCTACAGCGTCCTGAAAGCCGCCAACTTGGTCAATTAACTTTAAAGTTAAAGCTTCTGTTCCCAAAAATATTTTTCCATCAGCCCATTGTTTATAACTATCAGAACTTATATTTCTGCTTTTTGAAACATCACCAACAAATTGTTTATATGCTCTATCCGAAATTTGTTGTAAATATTCTTCTTCGGTCACTGTTAAGTCTCTTAATGGACTACCGGCTGTTTTGTATTTACCACTTTGAATGTATTTAAATTTTATGTTCCAATTATTAAGTAATTCTTTTACGTTTGCGATTTGCGCAACAACACCGATACTTCCAACAAACGCAGATGGAGTTGAAACAATATAATCACCTGCCATCGCAACATAATATCCGCCGGAAGCGCAAACATTTTCTACAAAAACAACAACTGGTTTTTCTTTTTTAAATCTTTTAACGGCATCAAAAATTGCCTGACTCGCACCAGGCAAACCGCCGGGTGAATCAACCATTAATAAAAGTGCCTTAATTTCGTCATTCTTTAAAAACTTTTCCATTTTTTTAATATAAAAACCGGAATCCGAAATTACACCCTTAACATGTAATTTTGCAACATGAGTTTTTGGAACCATTACCTTTTGAATTTCTTTTTTTATAGTTGTAAAAACCGTAGGTGCAAATTGCAGAACAAGTAAAAGAATAAAAATATTTTTTATGATATTAAAAAAACCACCCGTTTTTTTGCCATTTTGATCGCTCACGTTTTTCTCCAGAAAAAGTTTTTATAAAATTTAATTTTTAAAATTCAATTTTTTGAAATATCTTGAGTTCTGTCTGATTCCACTTCAATAAATAAATCAGGTTTTATGCCACAATTTGGACATTCCCAATCATCTGGTAAATCTTCAAAAGAAATAGGATTTCCTTCTATGTTCTTTTCTGCAGTTTCGTCGTCATATAAAAAACTACATACCGAACACATATATGCTTTCATAGAACTCCTTTTTTAAACAAACGCAGTTTGTGCCACGCATTTTAAGATTTTTTTAGGCATTTAAGATTGTTTTTTCTAGATCATCATTGGTTGATGAGCGAAGAGCAATTTTTGTAAACTTAGGTTCGCTTTTTTTAGCTTCTTTATTTAACTGACTAATATGATCAGGATCATTTTTTCTGTTGTAAGTAAATTCTATTTTTGTATCAATATCTCTTGGATTAGCAGTATTTGTTTTTAAAACTTCTTCTTCGTATGCAGGTTTTTTACGATACTCTGAATAATGAACTTTTTTAGTAACAACAACCTTATCCTTAGAAACTTTATAATTGAGTTTTACTATATAAGGTTTTGTTCCATCATTATTCAATGTACTTTCAATTCTTTCTCTTGCATCTTCAACAACATTAAAATTCTTAAATAAATCAAGTTTATCAGCGTATAAAGAAAAAAGACTCACGCTTAAAGCGGAAGATATGATAACAACTTTTTTAAGTAAAATATTTTTCATAAAAACTAACCCTGATTTATAAATTTTTTATATTCAAATTATATAGCTAATTATTACTAAAAGTATGTTTTAATAAGCCTAAAATGTCAAAAGGGCTAAAAACCGATAATCCAGCGATTTATGTTATTTAAATCTTTAAAAAACTCAATTTTTGTAAAATTTTGTTCTTCCAAAAGCTGTTTTACTGCGTTTTCTTGTCCTTTCCCCAATTCTAATACTATTTTTGGAATGTGTAGTTTTTCAAGTTTTATGGCATTTTCACCTAAATTAAGCCACTTTTTTGCCCCAAAAACAATTTCTTTATATGCAGCTAAACCGTTATCTGCAACAAGCGCCCTTTTATCCTCCCATTTTCGTACAACATTATCCAAATGTTCCCAATCTTTTGGAGTAATGTACGGAGGATTGCTTACAATTAAATCAAACTTATTTACATCTATTTTTTTGTTTTTTAACTCTTGAGTTGATAACTCTTGAGTTGATAACTCTTGTTCAATGTTTTTATAAAAATCTGACTTAATAAAATACGCATTTTCAATTTTATTTATTTTCTTGTTTTTTTCAGCTAATGCAATTGCTTTTTCGTTTATATCAACACCAACAACAACCGAATTTGGCAAAGCTTTTGCCAAAGATAATGCAATGCATCCAGTACCAGTTCCTAAATCTAGAATATTTATTTGATGTTTTTCAACTTTTTTTAATTTTTCAATCAACCAAAAACACCATTCTTCTGTTTCTGGCCTTGGAATCAAAATTGGAGATTCTAAAACAAGATCTAAGTCACCAAATAAAATATGCCCAAAAATATATTGAATTGGTTTTTGTTCTTTAACTCGTTGTTCAATCCAATTGTCCAATTTTATTTGTTGCGATTTTGTAATTTCTATTTCTTGTTTTTGCAAAATTTCAGAATAAGTTTTTTGTGTTAGTTCCTCTAACATCCAGATAGCCTGTTGTTCGGCTTCGTGCTCTGTTGAACAAGCAGGAATTAATTTGTCTTTTAAATCTTGAATTTTTAAATCTCGATTTTTCATAAACTTTAACTTAACCCTAAGTCGATAGTTAATTATTCTTGTGCATCTACAAATCTAATCAAAACATAATGTTTTATAATGCTTATTGCTTTCATTTAATTATAAAGTTCGCGTCAACTTAATAGCTTATCGATTACTTCTACCAAATTTTCAAGATTTACTTTGCATGCCAATAAAGTTTCAACAGCTTCATCCAAATCTTTTAAATTTCTTTTTTTTGTAATCTTATCTTTTTTTTCTATAAACTCAGCAAGTTTTTGGCAGTATTCATCAACCAACTTATATTCACAACTTACATCTTCAGAAAATTTTAATATTACAAAAGAAGCTTTTAAATCTTTATATTTTTCATCAATTTTTTTATGCAAAATGGTTAGAACGTTTTCTCTTGAAACATTGAACCCAGAATTTAATATCTCAACAAATTCAGACTCTGTTCCCCAAACAATTGTTGGTAAAAAATCATCAATTTTATCTAAGGCGTCTTCAAGTTTGTTTTCTAAAATATTTATTCCCGAAATGGAAGAATCACCAACTGTTGTTATAACACTTGCAAATTGTTCTTTACTACTTTTTTCGCAATCTCTTCGATGTCCAATTTTTGATTTTTCAAGAAATTCATTAAAACTTTCTTTAGTTTTACTTAGCGTTTGTTTAATTTTATCTTTTGCTTTATCTAAACCAAACATTTTAAATTTTGCGTTTGTATAAGGTAATAAACACATAAACGCAAAACACAATATTAAACTTTTTTTCATAATCACTCCTAGTTACTTTTCCATTAAACCTTTTACATATTCTTGCGGATCAAACGTTTTTATATCTTCTAAGCTTTCTCCAAACGTTACATAAACAATTGGAAGCTTAAGTTCATTCGTGATAGAAAATACAATACCACCTTTTCCCGTACCATCAAGTTTTGTTAAAACTATTCCATCATTTTTTGTTGCCTGACTAAAAACTTCAGCTTGTCTTAGAGAATTTTGCCCTAACATAGAATCAATAGTCAACCAACAATTAATATCTTCTTGAGGCAAAACCTTACAAGCAACTTTTCTGATTTTTTCTAACTCTTTCATAAGATTAGTTTTAGTTTGCAATCTTCCCGCAGTATCAATAATTATGTGATCCAAATCTTGTTCCACAAAAAACTTACATGCATCAAAAATTACTGATGCAGGATCTTGATTTGGTTTGCCAACAAAAGTTTGAACTCCAATCTTGTCGCCCCATGATTTTAGTTGTTCAACCGCCGCGGCCCTAAAAGTATCCCCCGCAACAAGCAATACACTCTTGGGCACAAGAGTTGTGCCACTATTTTTTAATTCATTTGCAAATTTTCCAATAAAAGAAGTTTTGCCACTTCCGTTAATGCCAACAAGAAGTAAAACTTTCGGTTTTAATTGTTTAGATTTATATGAATTTAATTCTGAAATTAATAATTTTTCTAATTCTTCTCTTGCCTGTTCGCCATCAATAATTTTTTTACTACCAATATCATCTTGTAATTTTGCAATAATTTTCTTTGTTGTTTTAACTCCTGTATCAGCAGAAAGCAACAATGATTCTAAATCTTTTATAAATTCATTATCCAAATTTTTTCTAGAAAAAAGAGAAACCGCCTTGCTTGTGAATTGATTATATATCTTACTTACTTTGTCTTTTATAAATCCGAACATTTTTCTGAACCACTTTGTTTACATTTTGTTGATAGTTTTCTTACACTTTGTTTACAAAAAAGAGTATACATCAATAGAAAAGGTAAGGAAACGGCTCATAAAGAAAGGAGAAAATATGCAAGCAATGCATAAAAAGCTACTGTTGCTCGTTGCAATAGTCAGTTCAACTTTGACCCTGAGGGCAACGGACAATGCCCACAACTACAAAGCACCACATTTATATAAATCTACTACAACATGTTGGTTCGACGGTGACCAACTAAACGAAACCAGCAACTGGTTAACCAAAATAGATTTAAGTTATGCATACGGAAGTGCAGATAGCTGCTGGAATGCAAATGGTGACAGCGCACCACTTCTAAACGGCGCTGGAAATTACAACATGCTTTATCTTTTTGAAAACGTAAAACTAAATCCAAGCGTACAAAACTATGCCAACTTTTTGGGCAACGCTTTAAACAATCACGAAGCTGCAACTGGAACTTTTGGTCAATTAAAATTTGGCGGTAAATTTTCACTTA
>DAOVNS010000063.1 GCA_030630075.1 bacterium
ATCTCTTCACCTTCAGACATTTCATCAGCAGGAACTTCCATCCCCATTCCACCTCCTGGAGGAGCAGGTTCTCCCATTCCCATACCACCTTCAGCCACGACTTCTTCATCAACTTCCATCTCTTCAACTTCCATGTCCGCCATTTTATCCGCCATAGCTTTAGCGTCGGCGGAAGCCTCGGCGTCGGCGGATTCAACAATCTCTTCACCTTCAGGCATTGCATCATCAGAAATTTCCATCCCCATTCCACCACCAGACGCTGCATCGGCAGAAACCGGGGCTTCCATCGAAAAAATTTGAAATTTAAAAAATAGTAAAAACACGAAAACAAAAGATAATATTTTTTTCATAAATCCACCTTTCAAAAACCAACCTAATTCTGGTTGATCTTATCAAGATGGTTCTATCAAAATCAATTTATAGTTAAATCAGATTAAACCATATCCTAACGCTTACGCATTAGGCTAAATACGTGATGTCGCCTCCTTACGGAGACTCAAGTGAATTTAATATTTTTTTGAATTATTTTTTTTCTCTGAATTATCTTGATCGAAATTATTATCCCTCGATACATTTTACTTCGCAATTGCATTGCTTTATAAAACACCCGGGACGAGCGGGGGAGTTTTAGAAATTTTTTATAATCTTATTCAAATTATTGAGCCTCCGTAAGGAGGCGGCACAAAGGTTTTAGCCTAATGCGTGAGCGTTGGGTTAATGCATTCCCATTCCAGAACTTTGCGGCATTGCCGGAGGCATTATTCCAGAAACAGAAGGCATTTGAACAGGAAGTTCTGGGGCCGAAACGGGTGGCATAGTTGCAACAGTTTTTTGTTCTATTTTCTGTACAGAAGTTTTTTTAATTTCATCTTGAGGTCCAAAAAAACTTCTTGTCCAACTATAAATTCTTGCAACAACATTAACAACAAAATTATAAGCTTTATCTGTCCAAGAAAGTTGAATTTCTTTTTCTTCTTCTACTTCAATTTGTTCTTCTTTTTTACCTGATTGCAGTTGTTCTAATTTTTTTAGTCGAAGTTCTTCTACTCTTTGAATGCGATCTTTAACTATAAAGCCCTGATTTTCCAAACTTTTAATTCCAGATTTAACTTTACCCATTTGAGTTCTAATAACATTAATCACGTTATCGAAGTTGCCTGTTAAATCTTTTTGAATATAACTTTGAATACCTTTGACATGTTCTAAAATATTACCTTTTAATTCGTAATAAATAGCTCTTGCTTTTTTATCGTCAAGAATATACCAAATTTTGTTAGTTAATTTTCGGGCTTTTGCAGACTCTTCTAACGCAACATTTATTTGTTCATCAAGTTTTTTTAAACGTTCATCTAAAGATTTATCTAATTCAGAAATAGACTTTATATCTAATTTTAATTGATCAAGATCTGTTCGTTGAGATTTCACTTCATCTTCGAGCATATCTAACTTAATTTCATACTCTCCAGTTATGCCACGCTCTTGATCGCGAACTTTTAATACTTCCATCTCTTTTTTTCTTTTTTTGTCCAAATATTTTTCTAAATCATCAAAAAGCGTTTGAACTTTGCCTTGCTCAAAACCTTCTTGTTTATAAAAAGTATCTAACTCATTATCGATTGTAGAATATTTATCGAAAAAACTTTTTCTTAATTCTTGAACTACAACAACTAAGTCTTGAATTTCATCATTGATTTTTTGAGCTTCTTTTAACCACTCTCTTTTTTTTACCCAATTCCCCTGACTTCCAATTTCTTTTTCCAGATAACCTTCAGTGTCTGCGCCCAAAGCAGCTTCAGGAGTTTCTTCCATTTCAACAGATTCTTCTACTATTTCCGAGGAAGGCATACCTTCTTCAACAGACATGCTCTCGGCAACAGGTAGAACCTCTTCTACCATTTGCGCAGCATCCATTCCTTGCCCCATAGGAGATGGAGGCATTGGAGCCTCCATTGCACATAAAGATCTAAAAAATACAAACCAAATAAAAATTACTTTTTCAAGAAAAGAAAGCCTACTCTTCATTCACTACCTTTTCAAAACTCAAGGTTATAATGTTTTAGACAAATCTTCTAATTCATCAAAAAGACTTTTGTGTAATTCTTCTGCTTCTGTAGAAGTATAACTCCACAAAATTCCTTGATCTACTCTTGTAAGAATTGATCGGTCTGATTTTATATCAATAATATCAATTCTTACAACATTCATTAAAGGATGAACGGAAGACGGCGCTCTAACAACACCTGCTCGTCCCAAAATGCTATAAGCGATATTACCTTCACACATAAAGTTGAGCATTACCTTTTTTTGCCAAACCATGTTGTGATAACCGGTATGCTCTTTATGAATAGTAATCAAAAGACTTTCACTTCCCTTTGGATAAATACATTGCAACGGAGTTGTATTTGGAACTCCCTTTTCAGAAAAAGTAGCCAAAACAGCAACTGTTGTTTTTCTTTTCAAAATATTTAATAAATCATCTGGCAACTTAACGCCGACATGTTTTGCGGACATAAAACCTCTAATTTTTAGTCAAACTAACCCTAGAAACAACTTTCAAACATTAACAACAAAATAATTCATGTAGATTGATTTTTTTAGATCAAACTAGATCAGTTTTAAAACCACTTCATTTTCAAGCATCATCCCTTTGGTTGTAAGAAAAATTCTACCCCCTTGTTCTTCAACTAAGGCTTCAGATTTTAAAACTTTTAAACCATCCAAAAACTTATTTTTCTCATCGTTACTTAAAGAGTATAGCACACCCTGCAAGCCCACCCCTTTGCGAAGCCTTAAACCAAGCATGAGTTTCTCCAAAAAGACCTGCTGACTGTCCAAATCCTCACTAAAGTCAATAATGCTTTCATTTTTATTACAAGCATCCAAATATTTATTTAAATTTTTTTCATTAACATACCTTGTAGTTCCATCAAAAGAAGATGCTCCTAGTCCAAAACCAACATAAGATTTTCTGTGCCAATATGCCAAATTATGCTTGGATTCAAAATTTTTCTTAGAAAAATTCGAAATTTCATATTGATCAAATTGATTTTCTTTTAAAAAATTAACAGTATTTGCATATAATTCAGAAATCTCATCTTCCGGAAGAACTTTTATCTTCTTTTCTTTAACTCTAAAATAAAGAGGTGTTTTTTTATAAAGCATAAGAATGTAAACAGATAAATGTTTTATCGGCCAACTTACGGCTTCTTTTAATGTTTTTTGCCACGACTCTTGAGTTGTTCCTGGTAAACCTAAAATTAAATCAACCGAAATATTATCAAAAAATTTTGGCGCCATTTCCATAGTTTTATAAACATCTTCAACTGTTTGAAAACGATTTAAATCTTTTAAAACTTTATTATCTAAAACCTGAACACCCAAACTTAATCTTGTTATTCCAAATTTCTTCCAAGTATCTAGTTTTTCTTCTGTTACATCGGCAGGATTCGCCTCCAATGTGATTTCTTCAACACTACTTAAATCAAAAGATTCTTTTAATAAATCCATAAATTTTTCGAACAAATCTAATGGATACAAGCTTGGCGATCCACCACCAAAAAAAATAGTTTTTATTTTATTAGATTTAATGTCCACAAAATTTTGTTCTACAAAATTTTTAACATTGTTGCACAAAGCTTCGTGATATTTTTTTTCGAACCCTTCGTGAGACTGAAAAGAAATAAAATCACAGTAATGACATTTTTTTTGGCAGAACGGCCAATGAATATAAATATGTTCAGGAAAATTATTAAACTTTTTCATTAATTATTTTGCTTTAATTATTGTAGTTTTTTGAATTAATTTATAAGCGGCCACAAGATCTTTTTTAGCTTGGATTTTTAATGCATCTTCGTTTGCAAATTTAATATACAAAGCTTCTTTAGAAATGTTTTTGATTATTTCTAACAATTCATCATCAAAATCTTGAGCTTTAAGATAAATTATTAATTCTTCATCGGTTTTATCTACAGCATTCAATTCGAATCTTTTGTGCAAGTATCTTTTAATTATTAAAGTAAGCTCAAAATAAAACTTTTTAATATCAGCTTTTGTCTCACATTTATCTAACGATAATTTTTGCAACTGTTCGTTTGCCCAAACCCAAGGCATAATATTTTTCTGTTTTTGTTTTTTAAGTAAATAACGAGTTACAAAAAATATTATTCCAGCCAAGAATAATAAAATAAAAATTAAAAGCGGATACCTAAAATAACTTCGTTGCAAAAGTGGTTGATAATAATAATCATAAATTTCATAAAATTCGACAGTTTTTTCCATAACAACCTCTGCTAAATCTGTCTTCTAATTCTTTGTCTAAAAAAATTAATCATCGGATTTATAAACGATCTACCAATAGTTAAATCCAACAAATCTATTCTATTTTTTTCAAACATCTTTTTTTGTTCAATCATGCGTTCTTTTAACAAAACATTTAAATCAACAGACCCTTTTTTGCTTGTCGTATTAATTGTTAAAAATCCACCTGTTTCTAAATCTTGAATTTCCAACAACCCAATATCGGGTAATTCTTTTTCGCAATCATCTAA
>DAOVNS010000045.1 GCA_030630075.1 bacterium
ACCATTTCGTAATCTTTTATTTTACGGTCCCCCAGGAACAGGTAAAACTATGGTTGCAAAACTATTCGCCATGAGCGCAGATATGGATTTTGCAATAATGTCTGGTGTAGATTTTGCACAATTCCAAGGCGGTGAAGGAATAAGTGAATTACACAAAGTTTTTGATTGGGCAAAAACAAGCAAAAAAGGTTTAATAATATTTATCGACGAAGCCGATTCCGCATTGGGTGACAGAAAAACACTTGACGATATGGGAAGAAAAATTGTTAATGCATTTTTGTCTCATACAGGTGAAAGTTCATATAAAGTAATGTTTATTATTGCAACAAACTACGAAGATGATATTGATTCTGCAGTAAGAAGTAGAACTCATAAAAAAATGTACTTTGGCCTTCCTGAATATACAGAAAGACTTAAGATCTTTAATTTGTACTTTGATAAATATATTGTAAATGACGTCCGTAAAATTAAAAAAGATGGAACTCACTTAGAATTATCAATCGAAATTTCGCCAGAAATCAATAGTGAATGTCTAGAAAACATTGCAACAAATATTGATGGTTTTAGTGGTCGTGAAATTGAACAAATGGCTTCTGAACTAAGAGTTGCTTCGTACAATCTTGGAAATGGATTACTTACAAAAAAAATTCTTAAGAATATTGTTGATGAAAAAATTCAAGAGCACAAACACGATGCCGAAACTTCTCTAAAACAAAGAGAACGATTTAAAGCTAAATTTAATAAAACAGAAAACATCATTCCGGCAGGAATTTCTATTCCTGCTGCGGCATAAAAAACAAGATACTTATACAATTAAAAAAGAGCCTGGTATTTTTGCCAGGCTCTTTTTTTGTGACCTACTTTATTAAAAAATCTAAACAAAAATAATATAAAATTAAACAATTACGTACGTAACATTTGGAAAGTCATAAATCATTGTTGGGAATCCAAGTAAACCATTATTAGATAAATTAACATTTCTAACAACAAATAAATTGCTAAAAAATCGAACCAATTCAGGAATAAATTTTTGTACAACAAAATTTGTTTCAGAATACTCCGCAGACCTAGCACATCCTGCAAAAGCTTCTTGCAATAACCATCTTAAACCAACGCGCTCAACTCCATTAATTTCCCATTTTGATAAATTTAAATATTGTTGCATTATTAAATCTTTTAAAAATTTTTGATCAAAAGCTTGTTTCAGTAAATGAATAAAATACTCTTTTTGAAAACTTTGAATAGTTAATTCTTGTTCCAACTCTAAAATAATTTTATTACCCAATTCTGTATATTTATTAAAAAATTCTTCATAGTTTAAACATTCAGCTTCTGCAGCAGCAATTAACTGATCAAGCTTCAGCGTTAATTTAGGATTTTTATAATCTAATAACTGATCTCTTGTATATTGAATCTTTGGTTTTTCTTCAGATACATTATCCTCTTCCATTGCAACAGAATTTCCACAAGAAATAAAACCCAGAAATATAAATATTGGAAAAAATATTTTTTTCACACTACTCCTTTTTACTTAAATACTCCTGACAATCTAAAGCAGCTTTACAACCCTCACCAGATGCAGTAATCGCCTGGCAATATCTAAAATCTGCAACATCTCCTGCTGCAAAAATTCCTTCTTTGTTTGTTAAAGTTCTTTCTTTGCGAATTATGTAACCCCATTTATCGACATCAATTTGGTCTTTAAAAATTTCTGTATTTGGTTTTAATCCGATTGCAACAAAAACACCATCTGTTTCGATTTCACGGACTTCTTTATTGTTTACATCTTCAATAACGATTGATATAACTTTTTGTCCATCTCCTTTTATTTCTTTTACTATCGAATTGTAAACAATTTGAGTTTTTTGATTTGCTAAAACTTTATCTTTAAGCGGATCGGTTGCAGATAATTGTGCAGTATTTTGAACGACTGTAACATTGCTTGCAAATGTTGCAATGTAATCCGCTTCTTGCACTGCTGTATTTCCACCGCCAACAATTACAACTTTTTTATCTTTAAAAAATGGTGCATCACAAGTTGCACAAACAGAAACACCTTTACTCCAATATTCTTGTTCACCCGGAATACCTAATTTTTTGTGCGTTGCACCTGTAGAAATAATTATTGATTCCGCTAAAAACTCTTCCCCCTTTTTTGTAAAAATTTTGTAAGGTTTTTGTGAAAAATCAACTTTTTCAACAGTTTTTGAAATAATTTCGCAACCACAAACTTTTGCATGATTTCGCATATCCATCATAAGTTTAAAACCCATAACTTCTGGGATACCCGGCCAGTTTTCAACTTTTGTTGTTGTTGTAAGTTGTCCACCCGGTTGCGATCCTTCAAATAAAATTGGGTTTAATTTTGCACGAGAAGTATAAATTCCTGCGGTTAATCCTGCTGGACCAGAACCAATAATGATAACTTTGTGTACCATAAAATTCCTCAAAGGTTTTGAATTCAATTTTTCTAGAAAAGCTTAGAAAAGTAGTGTTAAAATATCAAAGTTTAAGAAATAAAAAAAGCCGTTTGTTTAATTAAACAAACGGCTAAATACTTTTAAAGTAAAATTTGGGGAAAAGTTTTAGATTTATCAGATTACAAAAATCTCTTTTGCGAAAAAGCTCTTCCGGATCTTGTTTTTAAATATTTTTCAAATTCTAGAGCTTGCAACTTATCTTTAAAACCCAAAAACATAACATATTCCCAGGGCTTATATTTTGCAGTATAAGTTGATCCCCCTGAATTATGCGTTTCTATACGTTTTTTCAAGTCCAACGTATAACCAATATAAATTTTATCTGAAAAGTTAATGGATCTAAGAATATAAACATAATACATAAGTAAAAGCTAGTCCGTCTTCGCTGTAAAAAATAAAGTATAATTTTCTAAATAAACCAACTGAAAAATAACGTCCAACAATAAAAGATGCTGCTTCACCGGACAGTCTTCGATTATGTTTCTAATTAATATCAATCATTTAAAAAACTGGCGTGCCAGGCGAAGTTGCGAAGCAACGAAGACTGGTGGAGGCGATGGGAGTCGAACCCATGTCCGCAAAGCAATCTGATCTGAGCACTACATGTTTATCTCTCGATAATACTCTTATTTAAACTTCAAGAGCGCAGTAAAAAATAAAAGCCGGTTTAGTATTTTCTTTTGCTACAAAACCAAAAATTCTTGCAAAAGAGTTCTATCAAAGGGTAATACGAGTTAGATCAATGAATAGACACATCTTTCTAACAAGGAAAATGTTTCCTCTAACTATGCACAAGCGGCATAATTGGAAGGAGCATTGATGTTCCCGAAAAGAACATCCCCTTTGGCAAAACCAAAGGTTTCGTCAGAATTATATTCTGCACTTATTGTTTTTGAATGTTTTTTACGAGCTCCCATACAAAACTCGACATGCTCTCAAAACACAAAACATCACGTCGAAACCGTGACGCCCCCGAATTTGTCAAAGAATTTTAAGGACCTGATATCCTATTTTTATCATAACTTAGACTTTCTATATGTCAATTGCCCCCAAAGCTGACGCATTGGGCTACCATAATACCGCCTCAAGAGGCTCTCAAGTTCTTATTCAAAACTCATTATTAAATAGGTTATTTTGTATTTGTTTAATAATAAAATATACTGTTTATAGAAAATACAAGAATAAGTGCATAAAACTGTAACTTAATCACTTGTTTCTAATTGAGAGCCTCTTGAGGCGGTATTATGGTAGCCCAATGCGTCAGCTTTGGGTAAAAATCAGGTAATAAATGTATAAAAAATTTGTATATAAAAAAAGCAACAAACATAAATCTAATCATATTGACGAAAATATGCCCCGAAAAAAGAAACAATTCGGACAACATTTTTTACGCAAACAATCAGTTGTTGATCATATGATTGATAAGGTAAAAGTAACGCCGGAAACAAATATTCTAGAAATTGGATGCGGCGATGGTTTTTTGAGTCAATCAATACTCAATCAAACAAAATGCAAAGAATTATGGAGTTTCGAAATCGATCCAGAATGGGCAGAATTTGTAAGAAATAAAATCCAAGATCCTCGCTTAAAAGTCAAATTAGAAAACATCTTGGATGTAGATTTTGAGCCACTAAAAGAACATAAACCTTGGGTAATACTCGCCAACCTTCCGTATCAAATAACTTTTCCTATTTTTTTCTTATTTAAAAAACATAAAGAATTATTCGAAGAAGGCGTTGTAATGATTCAAGAAGAAGTTGCACAAAAAATAGTAGCCAAAAGAGGCCGCGGATACAGTGCAACATCTTTATTTTTGCAATATCATTTTGATTTTGAATTATTGGAAAAAGTAGAACCTGGTGCATTTTCTCCACCACCAAAAATTTTCTCTAGAATTTTATATTTTAAACCAAAACTAAATCCTGTAGAAATTCCAGAAGAAAAAAGATTTTGGAAGTTCTTAAAATTATGTTTTATTTCGCCAAGAAGAACTTTGCATAACAATTTAAGAACAACCCATTGTAATTTAGATCTTATTCCAGAAGAAATTCTAAGTAAACGCGCACAGCAATTAACTTTTGATGATTTCTTGGAAATTTGGAAAAAATTAATTTAAATCTCTGCATTGCATAACCCCAGCCCGTTCACCCTGAGGAGGAGCAACGCGACGCCTCGAAGGGTCTTGCTATTTTAAGTAATCAAAAACCATTTGGCTCCATGATTCCATTTTTTCGTAAAACTCTTCGCATTGAACTAATGTTAAAAGTTTTCCTTCTTTATGTTCATCACGAATTGATATTTGATCGCTATTACCTTTTAATAAAAATACAAAACCTGTATGAACTCTTCCTACAGAATTTGTGTCATCATTAAGCAAACCGATTGGTTCAAATTCAAAATCACCAGAATAATTAACTTCTTCTTCAAATTCTCTTTTTGCCCAATCAAAAATAGAATTTTCTTGAATATCATCTTCTCGGATATGTCCGCCAATTCCTAAAGAATATTTATCTTGAAGTCTTGTATCACTTGCATTACTTCTGCGTTTCATCAAAAATAATTTGTCGTCAAAAGTAAAAATTAAATATGGAATAATTTGTTTGTAATTTGTATCTGTTTCCATCTTTGAACGCCACAAAAATTCTTTATTTTTTTCGATTAAATTTTGATAAAAATCAAGATCGATTTTTTTGATACCGTTAAATTCTTCGTCACCAAAAAGCTTTTTGCGTTCAACAACAAGAATTTTTTCGTCTTCTTTTTTTATAAAAACATTTTGTTCTTTTTTTATTTGCTTTTCCATAATTCTCCTTAAATTTATTTTTGTTCCAATCCCGCAGCTTCATACCAAGAATAATAAAACTCTAAAAATTTACCAAAATAGATTCGGTAATCCTGTAATTGTTGTAAAAAAGATTCTAAAGAAACGGAGTGTTCAAGTAAATTATCTTCCAAGTATCCAAATAAATCAGCTTCATCAGGAATTATATTTGCTAAAGTTTCAAAATTTAAAACAAGTTCTTGAACACAACTCGTATCACCATTATCAAATTGCTCCAAAAGAACTATAGCTCGCTTAATAAGATTTGGCACAGAATGTTTTGATAACAATCTTATAACGTTTTCTTTTGTTTTTCTTGAAATATATGCGTGCTTCTTAAATGGAGAAACTATTTCTAGATATTTACCTTTAAAATCAGTATTAGAAAAAACAAAACTATTAAAAAACATTAAAGATAAAAATATTAATAACTTTTTCACAAAATTCCCTTTAAAAAAATAAAACAACCGACAAGTGCATTATTCTTATAAAAAAACACACAAATGTCGATTGTTTTAATAAAATTCTTTTTTTAGGTTTTTATTTAGTCAGATACTCCCTTAAAAAATCTATCCATAAACAATCTTTAGCAAAGTCAGTTAAATAATAAGATTTATCAATTTGCGTTACAGGAAAATAAATTGACAAACCTTTAGCAGACGCCACGCTTTGTCCCGCGGTATTAGCAATAACCGAATTTTCCACTAACTTCATAGAAACACTCAGGGCCTCTTTTAATTCTGTAACAGATTTTTTTAAAGCAGCACTGTTCAAAATTTTCTGCGACGTTGGTGTATATGCATTTTTAAGAAGTGTATCGAATTTTGAATAGAAAGAATAAAGATCAATATAATTTTTGGCACTAAATTGTAGCGAGTTTTTTCGTGCTTCTTGAATTAATTTTTTAATAATTAAACCATCGTGCTGTTTACAAGCCTTAAATTTATTAACAACAGTGTTAATACTTTCCTTTATTAAATTCATCTTACTCAAAGTAACAGCGGATTGCGTATAAAATTTAATTCTATTTTTATAATATCTTTCGTATGTAGCAACTACGCTTTTAGCAAAAGTTTCGGGCGTTATTCCACCAAAACTAAGTCCCTGCATTAAAGATAAGTAATCCCATCCGTATGCAAGTTCAACTTCTTGCGACGCAATCATATAATTTGCATACTCCTTTGTTTGATACGCCATTTCAACCATGGCCATCAAACATGCATCCATTCCTAAAACGTCTATCTTTTTACCTTTTAAAACATTTGTTTTTATTTGACGCAAAGCTTCGGACAACTGCTGATTGGTCATATATGTTCTACTATTTTCGTTAAATAAAATTCCGCGCTGAGTAAAAACTTCTTGTTCCTCTAAAAGTTGTTCATGAATATCTTTTTCTTCTTGTGTTGATGTAAACGTTAAATCTTCTATCTGCATTCTTGGATTATCAGATATAGCATCTGTATCAATACCCATTCCCAAACCATAAATATTTCCGCGCATTGCACCCCAAACAGGATCCAAAATCCCTACGCCATGATTCCATAAAATTAATCCATAATTTTTTGCTGCATATTTCGTAACAGCCCAATTCATTGAATCAACTAAGTCTTTTGATTGGTTTCCATCAGTATCTATTGGCAAATAAGTATCCAGTTCTATTTTATTTTTGTTTATTTTATATCTCCAAACACCCTTTTGATTTAATTGATACCACTGAACCAACATATTTAAATTTGCATTTGAACCTATAGTCGACATGTCACTTAAATTTTTTGCAGCAAATTTCGACAAGTTATTTTTTGCCTGAACATAAACAAGAACCGTCCACTCCGCCGATGCAAAAGCAGATGAAACTGTAGTAAAAATAAAAAGGAACAATACCAAAAAATAATTGTTAAATTTTATTTTGAAATTCAACATCCCTTCCCCCTTTCAAAATTTCCCCTCAAAACTATTATTGAATCCCCTAATTCACATACAATGTATAAAAAAAATACGGGCTAAATCAACATTTCAGATATAAATAAAAGACAAGCGCGGCGCTATGCATATTTTTCCTAATAGAAAAAACAAGCCAAAAGTACATTATTTTTATCAACAATGGTTTTTTGTGGTACAATTTTTTATATCAAAATCAAAAATGATATTTAAAATAAAGGCAAAAAAATGAATTACGATTTTAAGAAAATCGAAAAAAAATGGCAGAAAAGCTGGAAAGAGAATCCATATTTTAAAACCAAACCCGATAATAAATCTTTAAAGAAATTTTATTGCTTGGACATGTTTCCATATCCATCCGGTTCTGGCCTTCATGTTGGACACTGGAAAAACTATGTTCTTTCTGATATTTATGCACGTATAAAGTTTTTGCAAGGATATAACGTTCTTCATCCAATGGGCTGGGATGCTTTTGGCTTACCTGCAGAAAATTATGCAATTAAAACAAAAACGCATCCTAAAGAGGCAACCAACAAAAACATTGCTCTATTTAAAGAGCAAATGGAAAAAATTGGCGCAATTTATGACTGGGATAAAACTGTAAATACAACCGATCCCGAATATTATAAATGGACTCAATGGATATTTTTGCAAATGTTCAAAAAAGGTCTTGCGTACGAATCTAATAAACCAATCAATTGGTGCCCATCTTGTAAAACGGGTCTTGCAAATGAAGAAGTTGTTGCAGGAAAATGCGATCGCTGTGGAACAGAAGTTGTACAAAAAAACATTCGCCAATGGGTTTTAAAAATTACCGAATATGCCGAACAGTTACTTGATGGCCTTGATAAATTAAACTGGCCAGAAAAAGTAAAACTGATGCAAAAAAATTGGATCGGTAAAAGTAAAGGTGCAAAAATAATATTTAAAACAGAAAATGGAATAGAACTTCCAGCCTTTACAACAAGACCCGATACCCTTTTTGGTGCAACATTTATGGTTATAGCACCCGATCACGATCTTGTTGAAAAAATTACAACAGAAATGCAAAAAGATGCTGTTAAAAAATACCAACAAGAAGTTGCTCAGTTAACAGAGCTCGAAAGAACAACCGAAACAAAAGATAAAACTGGAGTATTTACAGGAAGTTATGCAATAAATCCAATCAATAATGAAAAAATTCCAGTATATATTTCGAGCTATGTTTTAAAATCATACGGAACCGGAATAATAATGTGTGTCCCTGCACACGATCAAAGAGATTTTGAATTTGCAAAAAAATTCGAAATACCAATCCGCCAAGTTGTAAAACCAGCACATCTTGATAACAGCTGTTTTGATAAAGATGGAAATCAAATTTGTGCAATTACCGAAGATGGTAACTTAATTAATTCTGGCGAATTTAACGGTCTTGATGCAAAAATAAAAGCAGCTCCAGAAATGACATTTTTCTTAGAAAAAAAAGGTCTTGCAACACACGAAACAAATTACAAATTAAGAGATTGGATCTTTTCTCGTCAACGTTATTGGGGCGAACCTATTCCACTTATTCATTGTGAAAAATGTGGAATTGTTCCTGTTCCAGAAAACGAACTTCCTATAGTTTTACCGGAAGTTGAAAATTATGAACCAACAGGAACAGGCGAATCTCCTTTAGCAGGAATTGAAGATTGGGTTAGTACCAAATGTCCTGAATGTGGTGGTGATGCAAAACGTGAAACAAATACAATGCCGCAATGGGCAGGATCATGTTGGTATTTTTTACGTTATCCGAATCCAAACTTAAAAGATAAACCATTCACAAAAGAAAATATGCAATATTGGCTTCCAGTTGATTTGTATATCGGCGGAATTGAACATGCTGTTTTACATCTTTTGTATTCACGTTTTTACGTAAAAGTTTTACATGAGCTTGGATATTTACCATTCGATGAACCATTCACACAACTATTCAATCAAGGAATGGTTTGTATGAAATCTCCAAAAACTGGTCGTATAGAAAAAATGTCTAAATCAAAGGGCAACGTTGTAAATCCTGAAGAAATTATAAATGAATTCGGCGTTGATTCACTTAGAATGTACGAATTATTTATGGGACCACCAGAACTTGATGTTGAATGGCAAATGGATGGAATAAAAGGTGTTAAAAATTTCTTGAATAGATTATGGAATTTTGTAACAACACCAGAAAACATTTTACCTGCCGGCCAAAAAGCAAGTTTAGAATCGCAAAAACGCTTTCACAGGTTCTTAAAAGATTATCAAGAACGTATCGAAGCATTTAAAACAAACACTGCCGTTTCTGCAATTATGGAATATCTTAACGATCTTACATCTCAAAAGTTAAAACTAGATCATGAATTACTCGAAAATTTATTGGTCACAATTTCAACAATGGTTCCATACTTTGCAAGTGAATTAATTCAAAAGCTTTTGGGCAAAGAATTGGAAAATTTAACTTGGACAAAATACAACGAAGAACTTGCACAAGTCAGTGAAATTGTAATCGCAATTCAGGTTAACGGAAAATTACGTGGAACTTTAAAAGCAAACAAAGATTGCAAACAAGAAGATATCGAACCTCAAGCAAAAGACATGATTGCTAAATGGTTAGAAAACAAAACAATAGTTAAAACTATTTTTGTTAAAAATCGATTAATTAGTTTTGTTATAAAATGATAAAGAGAGGATAAATTCCTCTCTTTTTTTATTTAAAAGAAAGAAAGAGAGAGTTATGGATGTAAACTTTGATCTATCAATAGATGTTTTTAGTAAAGAATACAAAGAATGCATC
>DAOVNS010000014.1 GCA_030630075.1 bacterium
CATAATCAGATCCTTTATATCGGTAAGGCAAAAAACCTAAAAAAGAGGGTTTTGAGTTACTTTAAAGGTATGGATACGAGTTCTAGTTCGATCGATTATAAATCGTACGACTTTAAATCGCACATAATTACAAGCGCAAGTTGCAAAATTGATCATATTGTTACAAAAAACGAACTCGAAGCAATGCTTTTGGAAGCACAATTAATTCAAAGCAATCAACCAAAATTTAATATTTTACTAAAATCGGGTCAGCCATTTTTATATTTACTCATCACATCACCACAAAAAAAATTACCTGAAATAAAACTCGTTAGAACAAAAAAAGAGAAGGGTACTTATTTTGGTCCTTTTTTAGAAAAAACGCCCGCAAGAAAAGTTTATAATTTTATAACAAGAACTTTTAAATTAACTTTGTGCAAACAAAAAATGGAATCGGGTTGTCTTGAATATCACATTGGAAATTGTGCAGGAAATTGTCGGACTGATTTTAATCAAGATGAATATTTAAAACGACTTAATTTAGCAAAAATTGCATTGCAGCAAGGACATAAAAAGTTTTTAAAACACTTAGGCTTAGAAATTGAAAAATGTAATGCAAAAATGAAGTTTGAAAAATCAAAAGAATTGCACGAATATTACAAAGCGTTTGAAAGAGTTTTTGAAGTTTTAGATACAACAAATTATCCAAATGCTCCAACAAAAACTCTTGCACAAAAAGATATTTGGATTTTAGCAGAAGACAAAAAAACACTATTTTTATTTTTTGAATATAATGCAGCGATTAAAAAGAAAAGAATTTTCTACTTTCCTGTGGCCGATACTAACGATTATCTAGACTACTTTTTGGGATATTACAGAAGTTTTTCTTGTCCAAATACAATTCTTGTAAATTTTGACTTCCCAGGCTTCGCCGAGGCTTCGCCGGGTTCTTCTGCCAATATTTATACTAAAGAAGAAATATTGGCATCGAAAGATATTTATGAGCAGTTTTTAAAAAAATGGCATAAAAAAGATTATAATGTTTCTATTATTAATCCAGAAGAAGGTCATTTTTTAAGCCTTATTAAACTTGCAACAATTCATATGCAGGAAGAAATTAAAAAACAAAAAACTCTAGCAAAATCATTGAAAAAGTTTTTAAAATTAGAAAATGAACCTCATGCAATTGATTGTTTTGATATTTCTCACAAGCAAGGAATGTTCCAAGTTGGTTCTTGTGTAAGGTTTAAAGATGGAGAACCTGATAAAGATAATTTTAGAAAATTTAAAATTAAAACAGTTGAACAACAAGATGATTATGCATGTTTACAAGAAATTGTAGAAAGAAGATATTTTAACTCAAAAGATATTCCTGATTTAATTTTAATTGATGGTGGAAAAGGGCAGTTAAGTTCTGTTTTGCATGTTTTGCCGAATGCACAAGTTATAAGTCTTGCAAAAAAAGAAGAGACAATTTTTTCTGAAAATTTACCAGAAGGTAAAAAATTAAATGAACACGATTTTGTTGGTCAGGTTTTAATTGCGCTTCGTGATTATGCACACCACTTTGCAATCAGTTATCATCGAAAATTATCAAAGATTAAAAAATAATATATTTATATTATTGCAATTCTGTATTCAAAAAAATAAAATATATTTCAAAAAAATAATCTAATTTTTTTAATAAAAAAGATTGAGGAGAGAAGATGTTAAAAAGATCAAATCTTTTAGTTGGTTTATTTCTGTGCAGTTTATGTTTTAAGGGAATAGTTTTAACTAAGCCTATAAAAATTGTTTTAGCTGGTGGACCACAAACAGGAAAAACTACTACCAAAAATAGATTCAAAGAACTTGGATATCAAACAACAGATGAAGCCGCAACTTATCATATAAAGCAAGAATTGAATAAGGGAAACCCTCATCCCGCAAATAATCGGGCAACTTTTCAAGAAAATATCAGAAAAACTCAAATGGCATTAGAAGCCGAACTAAAAGAAGAATCGGAAGCGTTTTTAGATCGTGGAATAATCGATGGGATTGCCTATTACAAACTTGATGGAATAGATACTCCAGAAGAGCTAATATCCTTGGCTCAAGATAATAGATATGACTATGTTTTTCTTTTCGATTTTGTATCTTCATTAGATTCTTTTAGATCGAATGAAGTAAGTCCAGAAGATTTTGTAACGGCACAAAAAATCCAACAATTTGTAATCGAATCGTATAAAGAATATGGCTATGAGCCAAGTATGGTTCCAGCAATGTCTGTTGATGATAGAGTTGAATTTATTTTGGATAAAGTTAAAGAATTAAAGAAACAAAATCCAATAAAACATGTAATAACCGGTGGACCAGGAACAGGAAAAACTACGCTTATTAATGAATTAAAAAAAATGGGACACAAGACTGTTGTAGAAGCTGCCACATTTATTATTACCGAGGACTTAAAAAATAGTGGAGAAAATCCAAATAAGCACCCAGAAACTTTTCAGGCCAAAGTTGCAATAAAACAAATAGAACATGAATCTGTTTTAGATTCTAAAGACGAAGCATTTCTTGATAGAGGAATAGTTGATGGAATTGCGTATTCAAAATTTTATAACAATCCAGCTCCTAAAGAATTAACTGATTATGTTGAAAACGAAAGTAATAAATACAGAACTATTTTTATGTTAGATCCTATAGATTCGTATGAAGAAAATGAAGTAAGGCTTGAATCAAAAGAAGATGCGCAAAAACTTCATGATGCAATTAAGTTGGCATACGAAGATCTTGGATATAATGTAGTAGATGTTCCATTCCTTACTGTTGCGCAAAGAGTTCAGTTTATTTTGGACAAAATTAAAGCTTAAAAATAAGAAAAAATAACGCAATTCTTGCAATTCAATCTCCAAAAACACAAAGATATTAGAAAAGGAGATTTTTCATGAAAAAAGTTTTATGTATCATAAATGCCATTGTTTTTTCTTTTGCCATGTTTTCTGCAAATGCAATGGGGTTGCTTTTTCCATCTCCAAATATAACGGTGAGTGGTCTTGATAAGGCGAAGAGTCTTTTGAGATCCGTGTTTGTTTTGGAGGTCATAAAAATTATTTTGTTAATAGCAATACTAGTTTTTGCAATTAAAATTTCTTGCACTCTGAAAAAGATTCTTAAAAAATAGATACTTAAAAAGTAGAATTCAGGTTAATTAAAAAAAGGGGAATTATGAATAAATTGTTTTTAATTTTTTATACGTTATTTTTTACAACAATAAATAGTTTGCTTCTTGCTCAAGGCGGTCCAATGGCTGCGCAAAATGGTCGCGGTTTTGGCAGAGGATATTTCAACAGATGTTTGGGCTACATGAGAGGTGGAATGGGCAAATTCATGTGGTTTGTAATTTTATTGTTGGTAATTGTTGTGATTGTTTTAGGAGTGATGCTTTATAAAAATAATAATCATAAGAAATAATAGAACAGCGCTTAATAGAACAGAGCTTACGCACTGCTCTAAATACTGAGTGCCGCCTCCTTGCGGAGGCTTTTTTTATAATCGAATATTATTTTTGAATATTATATTTATTTTTTGATCTAAAGATTTTTAGCTGATTTTTTTTAAATTAAAAAGCCTCCGTGAGGAGGCGATGCTATGTATTTAGCGCAGTGCAGCCTGTCGGTCGAAGCCTTGGCGAAGTCTGATAAGCGCTGTGCTTTTTTTAATCCTGAACAAAATAAATGGTTCCTTCAACAGGATCTGAATTTGTTAAAGTTACGTTGATAGAATAAGTTGTATCGGATAATGGTTGCACGATTTTAATGCGATTACCGCTATCATCTGCATTTGGATCTGGCCAAAAATGCTTATTTCCATCTTCATCTTTAAAACCAACTTTTGTAGTAATAATAACATGTTGTCCTGGTTCTATTTCAAAACCAATTGGATGTTCAACTATATTCGTAAAGTCATATGTTTTATCAATTTTGTTTTTTACTTTGTCTTGAATTTGAACTTGAACCAAAACAATAGGTTCTGATTTGTAGGGAAATCCATTTAGCGATTCTGATTGAATATTGACTGTTATTTTTGAAGCAAAAGAATTTGAAAATAGAAAAAGAGAATAGATTAAAAAAAATATTTTTTTCATAATTTATTCTCCCTGTTTTTAAATTTTGTAAAAGGCCCTGCACTGTAGGACCTTTTACTTTTTAGTTATTTATTTTTATTGAATAGAAACGGGTCCACCAGTAGGGTAGTTTATATTGTAAGTGGCATTGGCTTGTGGCGATACAGTAATTGTTTCTGTTGCCCCTAAATAATCTACATTTTCACCAATTCCCGTTACTAGCCATCTACCAACTCTTGCAGATATTTGAATTGTGTCACCAGGTGTAAAAGTGAATCTCAAGGGTGCATTTAGAATACTTTGATAACCGCCAGAACCGTAAGTTGCCAATGTTCCGTTAATTTTTATATTAACTTCAACGACTTGCGTGCTTCCCGCAGGAATTCCTGAAACATTACCTGTTTGAATAGTTAAAGTTGCAGCGGAACATGCTGAATTTAGACCGAGAAACACTAGAAGAAATGTTCCCAATAACATTAATTTTTTCATTATTCGCCCTCCTAAAAAAATATTAATTTTATAAAAGTTTTATTCGCCCCCTCAAAACTTTTCTTTTCATCTTCAATTTAATACTTTGCGTGCCCTAAAATCAACAAATAGATTATTTAATAACCGCAATTCGCAATATTTTGACGAATTTTATATATTAACCTTAAAATTACCCATAAAACTGAAGAAAAAAATGTTTATTATTGCTATAAAATCTATATTAATTGGTCTGATTTTTGGTCTTTTATACTCGAAACTTTTTATTTATAAGACCAAAAGAATGTTTCCGGTGGGTCAGGAACCGACAAAAGCCAACTATTTTAAGGTAATTACTCTATCCATTCTAAGTTATCTTCTGTTATTCGGTTTATTTTTGTTTTTGATTTTCAAACTAAATGTAAATGTGTTAATTGTCTTACTAACTTTTATCATTTCATTTTGGTGTTATATTTTACTTGTTACCAGTATTAAAAAGGCTTAGCTGCTAAGAAAAGCTTGGGCTTAAAAAGGTAAGGCTTAAAAAAATGAAAATATCTATATTCGATGAAAGAGTAATAAAACCGCTCGAAGGTTTTGGTCTTGCTCATCCCTTTTGGAGTATGCACATAGACACTCTGCGCAATACATGGATTGCAATGGGAATAATGTTTGTGCTGGTTTTAATTGGCGGTTATTTTTTACGGAAAAAAGTAAACGTTGTTGCATTGATTTTCGAAAAATCAGTTAGCTTTTTTGATGATTTGTGTAAAGAATCTTTCGGCGGACAATTTAAATATAAATATTTCAGTTTTGTTTCAACAATATTCTTTTTTACTTTAGCCGGATGTTTGATTGGATTGCTTCCTTATTGCGATGAAACAACAAAAGATCTAAATACAACTTTGGCTCTTGGTTGTCTTAGTTTTTTCTATGTTCAATATCAAAAAATACGTATTCATGGTTTTGTTGCATTCTTAAAAGAATTCACTGAGCCATTCGTTGTTTTGCTTCCGTTAAATATAATTGGTGAATTTGCAAAAGTAGCATCAATGTCTTTTAGGTTATTTGGTAACATTTTGGGTGGTGCAATAATATTTTTAATAATTATTAATGCATTAGAACCGTTCAAGACTTATTTTGTAATATTTGCGCTATCTACTTTATTTATTTATTGGATTGCAACAAAAATTATAGATTTTCATAAACACAAAATTATAAATATTTTTTTCAAAACACTGTTAATTGTGGTTTTCTTTCTAGCAAGTACACAAATATTTTTTGGAATATTCGAAGGTTTTGTACAATCTTTTGTTATTGCAATGTTAACAATTACTTATCTTGCTGTAGCAATTCAAGAAGAAGACAAAGATGAGGGGACTGCGGTATGTTAGCTCCAGAATTATTACACTATTTATCTATTGGATTACTTATCGGACTTGGTTCAATTGGTGCAGGAATTGGACAAGGAATTGCAGCTTTTAGTTCCGTTGGATCTTTAACGCGTCAACCAGCAAGTAACGATCCGATCGTCAGATCTATGGTTATAGGTCTTGCATTTATCGAAAGTGGTGCAATTTTTGCACTTGTTATAACATTGCTTCTTCTTTTTACCGGTTTGCCGCAAATCACACTTGCAACTGCAATCGCAGAATTGGGAATTTGTATTGTTGTCGGCGTTGCTGCGTTATCAATAAGTATTGCATCTAGTTTTGCAGTAAAATCAACGGCGCAAGCAATTTCTAGGCAACCATTTTTTTCACAAAAAATTATAACTTTAATGTTACTTGCTCAATCACTTATCGAAGCTCCTGTAGTTTTTGCATTTGTTATCGCTTTAATCATTAAAGCGAATCTAACTGAAACAATGACGATTTTTGTGGGATTAAAGTATCTTGCCGCATCTTTATGTGTTGCTTTCGGTTGCATTGGACCATCTTGTGGGCAGGCTATTTTTGCAAATTCATCATGTAAAGCGGCGGGTTTAAACAAAGATGCGTACAGTAAGATTTTTACTTTTTCTGTAATTAACGAAGCTGTTATAGAAACACCATTAATTTTTTCGTTATTAGTTTCTATTATGTTAATTTATTTTCCAATTTCAGCGGCAGCTCCTTTAAGTTCATCTCTTAGTTTTTTAGCTGCTGCATTTACAGTTGGAGTTGGTTCTTTTGGAACAGCCCTTTCTGCAGGATACGTTGGATCCAAAAGTTGTATACAATTGGCACTGGAGCCTGATAATTATTCACTGTTGTTTCGTTCAACAATACTTGCACAAGCTTTTATTGAATCTTCAGTTATTTATTCACTGATAATCGCATTGTTTTTGATCACAAAGACGTTTTAGATTAACGGGAAATTAAATCCATTCGACTGCGCGTTGAAGCAACGCTACGCTCAGGACGAACGGGGAAGGGGAAAAGTTTTTCAGGGTTTTTTTTAAAAGGAGAGAGAGTGGAGAAAAAAGTTAAGGTTTTGTATATTTTAACAAAACTTGAACTTGGGGGAGCACAAAAGGTTTGTTTATCACTTCTTGAGGGAATTCAAAAAAAAGGTGAATTCAGTGCATTGATTTCTGGTGCGCAAGGTGTTCTTGTCTCGCAGGCGCAGAAATCAGATTCTGTTTATTTGATAGAAAGTTTTAAGAGAGAAGTTGGAATAAAAACTATCTTTAATGAATTAAAAACTTTGTTTCTTTTAATTAAAAAAATTCGAAATTTAAAGAAACAAAATCCAGATTTAATTGTTCATACGCATAGTACAAAAGCAGGAATTCTGGGAAGATGGGCGGCTTTTTTTGCAAGAGTTAAAACCATCGTTCATACAGTTCATGGTTTTGGCTTTCATGAACATCAAAATAAAATTTCTTGGACAATAATTTTTTTATTCGAGTACTTTGCATCGTTTATAACAACTCATTACGTTTGTGTATCGCAAAATGATGTTAATATTGGCAAAAAATATTTACCCAAATTTGGCAAAAAAAGTTCTGTGATTCGCGCAGCCGTTGAATGGGATAAGTTTTATGGTGCAACGAAAACAGAAGGTTTTGGTTCCAAAGAGTTTGGGGCCAAGGAGCTTGGGTCCGAAAAGTTTATAATTGGAACAGTTTCTTGTTTAAAGCCGCAAAAAAATTTAATTGATCTATTAAAAGCGTTTAAGCATCTTCACGATGATAAAAAAATCAATTCTGAAATCAAGCAAAATCTTTTGTTGCAAATAATAGGTGATGGTGTTCAGAAACCAGAGATTGAAAAATGGATCAATAAAAATAACTTACAAGATAAAATTGAACTTTTGGGATGGCAAAATGATGTATCATCTTGGATGAAAAAATGGAATGTTTTTGTTATGAGTTCGCTTTGGGAAGGTTTGCCTTGCGCAATTATAGAAGCAAGATTAAGTAAGCTTCCTGTAGTTTCGTACAATATTTCGGGTATTCCGGAGGTTATTATAGAAAATAAAAATGGTTATTTAATTCCTGCAGGTAATTGGAAAATGCTTGCTCAAAGAATAAATCAACTTGTATTGAACCGAAACGAACTAGAATCAATGAGCAACTACAAAGATAATCTTGAAGATTTCAAAAATGAAAAAATGGTTGAATATCATTTACAGCTTTATAAACAGCTTATTTAATTTAAATCATATTTGTTTTGACAAATAAAACTTACATCTGATAGATTTAATCCCGTTGATTTAACGAAAAGATCGTACTAGAGAGAAAGGATAGGGATGAGAAGATGTGTGAAAATAAAAGTAACAGGCAAAGTGCAAGATGTTGGGTATAGAGATTTTGCAAAAAAACATGCAACAAAATTAAAGATTGAAGGTATTGCGCAAAATCAAGATGATGAAAGCGTTTTAATAACTGCGTGCGGTGATTCAGATAGGCTAGATGATTTTATTGATGCTTTATACAAAGGAACTTTAAAGTCTAAAATTGAGGATGTTTCGGTTGAACCATTTCTACAAGATAAAGATTTCAGAGGAGTGTTCCGAGTAATTGGATTCAATAAATAAAAAAATATCTATTTTCTAAATCATTCAATATAAAACTCTATTCAGGAGTTGATAACTCGAGGTGTTGGTGACCCTAAGGGGAATCGAACCCCTATTTTTGCCTTGAGAGAGCAACGTCCTAACCGTTAGACGATAGGGTCAAAGTTCACAGAAAAAGAATACAAAATTACTTATAACTAGTAAAGTAAGGTTGCCTTCGGATTTTCAATTGAATATCGAAACAAATCATTGTTGCATCAACGGAGTTTTTAGGTGTTCCCAATTTTTATTAAACAAACTAAAATTCTTTTCTTGATCATTTTGTTTCCATTATTTTTATTTCTGACTCTTGAGTCGCTGACTCTAGTGTCTGCGGTTCAAGATAATGATTCTTATTTTACTGTGTACGAGCCAAACTCTTCTCAATATTTTAATTATTTTATTAATCAAATCACTTATGAGAGTGATTCGTCCTTTAGTTCAGATGAATTTTTTTATTTAATTAATCTTAAAAATAATAGTTGGATTTCAAGTAACGAAGTTGATTTGGCTTATCAAAATTTATCTTATAAAAAAAAGTTTAAAGAGATCGAGATTCAAATTTGTGAAACCAAAGATGGCAAAAGTTTAAACTTTAAATTTAAGTCGCACTGGATTTTTAAAAAATTAATTTTAAATGGAATTATGTTTGGTAAGCATAAGTATTCAATACTTTATCAGCAACAGTCTGGGGATGTTTTTGATATGTCTGTTCACGAAGAATCGATAAAACAAATCAATTCTTATCTTCAAGACAAAGGTTACTTTAATTGTGAAGTGAAAGATGAATTGATTTATCAAAAAAAAGACAAGGGAATTATCAGTAAAATTGATATAAATAAAAACAAACCGTTCATTGTAAAAACTGTTGGCTTTGAATTAAAAAATAGTTCTGATAAACAATTGTCTAAATTTCAGGAAAAACTTGAACGTAGAATAGGGGATAATCTTTTAAGCAAAATTTATTCAAAAAGCTCTATAGAAAAAGAAGTAAAAAGAATTAGAATTTTTTTTAAGAAAAAAGGATTTTTGGATTGCCATATTTCTTTAAAAAAAATCACGAATAAAGATGAAAGCCGCATTGTATTAACATTTATTATAAAATTGGGTAAAAGACAACTTCTTCGTTTTAATGGAAACAAAGTATTAACTGATAAACAAATTAAAGAAGAAATTATAGGACAAGATTATCCTTCTTGGTATTTTTCGCCTGAAATTATTGCTGAACAAATTTTACATGAATATTATAAAAAAGGTTATTGGAATACCGTAATTAACTATAAAAAAACAAAAGATAATTTTTTTGAATTCGAAATTGTAGAAAATAAACCAACAATAATTGATAAAATTGAAATTAAAGATTTTTCCAAAAAACAAATAACATACAATTCTGTTTTTTTTACCAAACTTCTCAAGAAGGGCGTATTTGATGAACAAACATTAAAAGAAGGAATTAGCCTTTTAAAAAAAACGTATCTAGAAAAGGGATATTGGAATTTTCAGGTAATAGATAAACAACTAATTAAAAATAAACAAGGCGAATTTTATACATTAATTTTAAATATAAAAAGTAATCAACAAAGACTTTGGGCTGGGTTTAAAATTGAAAACTTTGAATATCTAGAAAAAAATGATTTCTTTAAAAAATATCCTTCAAAAACAAGTTTTAAAATTCCATTTAATTATTATTGGCTTCAAGAACAAAAAACGTTTTTATTAAACAATTTCCAACAACAAAGTTATTGGTATGTTGATGTTTATCCCGAACTAAAGTTTCAGCAATTAGATGTTTTAGCGGATAAATTTAAAATTTTTGTTGTTTGGAAAATTAATTTAGGTCCAAAAATTGAGTTTGGTAAAGTTCTATTAAATGGAAATACAAGATTGCCGTTTTCGCGAATTATGAAAGAAGTTCAGTTTAATCAACATCAAACTTGGGATAAGAAGAAAATCGATTTAACGCGATATCATTTAAAAAGATTGGATGTTTTTAAACACGTGCAGCTGCATCCGTATAAAATTTCAGAAAAAAAAGATCATCAAGAAGAACTCGAACTTCCTGTAAATCTTACATTGATTGATGAAGATCCAATGCAGGCAAGATTTAGATTGGGATATTTTTTAACCAGTCAAAACTTCTTATTTAAAAGAGAATCAACTTATAAGGTTGGTGCATCATTAATTTTTAATAACCCAACAAATAATGTTGATAAATTAGAAGTTAATGCAGATTTTACAAAATTTGAAAGAAAGTTTGATTTTGATTATCAATTACCATCTCCTCTTGGATTAAAAATTAAAGATTCATCTTTAATTGGAAAATTTAAAGCATATAGCAATAAATACACTCATCCTGTTGAAATGTTAAATAGTGGTTCTGCTTATGAAGCACACGAAGATGGTTTTTCTTTTGGACTTAGTAACGAATATAAAAAGGGATATTTTTGTGGAATTAATTTAGGAAACGAATGGATAAATACAAGTAAAGTTAGAGGAAACATAAAGTTTTCAAAAGATTTAATTAATAAGACAATGCCATACTTTTTTATAGAACCAAATATCGTTATTGATAACTTAGATGATCGACTTAATGTAAAAAAAGGAAGCCTTACGTTTTTTGCGCTAAAAAATATGATTCCAGAATATTACGGCGGTTTTTCGTCAAAACTGATGTTTGAACAATCTTTTTTTCATCCGTTAGTTAATGAAAAAATAATTGGTGCATTTCGAATCCGCTTGGGACATATTTTTAAAACGAAGTTTGAAAACGTTCAACCGCCAGAAAGATTTTACCTTGGAGGACCGTTTTCGGTTAGAGGTTACGAAAAAGATGCACTTCCTCCAATCGGAATTAGTGAAGAAGTTGAAGATGGAAAAAGTATGAAAAAATATACAATCCAAGGTGGAAGCACGATGTTTAATGCGAATATCGAATTTCGCTTTCCAATTTATCTTGCATTAAAAGGTGTTATTTTTACAGACGTTGGCGTTTTGAGCCAATCCGGTTTTTTAGGTTTTTATGATAAATGGTATCCGGCTTCTGGTTTTGGATTAAGATACAAAACTCCTATTGGTGCAATAAGATTTGATATTGGTTGGAAATGGAAAACTCGTTTGCCGGGTGATAGTTCTTATGCCTGGTATTTAACACTTGGCGAAGCGTTTTAAAAATAAATATTAATGTTGCCAAGGTTTGTCGTTAAAAAAACAAAAAAGTGGTGTAATTTCTTCATCCAAACAATATGGTATTTGATCTAGTTTGTAATAATATGAATCAATTAACATTGCAGAAGACTTTGTAATAACTACGCAGTACCAATGCCTAAATTGTTTCACTACAACTATCTGAGGCTTTCCTGTTGTTTTAAATAACGCTTTTTTCTCAATTAATATTGGATTGTCTTTTACTAATTCATCTAAGCTTTCTATACCTTCAATTGAGATAATTGATAAATTAGTAATATTTTTAAGATCTTGTATTTCAAGTTTTATTGATAAAATATCTTCCAATTGACTAGTTCTTAAACATTTTTGATTTTTATACGCATACGTAAAAGATTTCTTAGGTTTGGCAAGAGATTTTTTCGGATACTTTGAAAATAATTCTTCGTAAAATTTATTAAAACCCTCAGCATCATTTATATCAAGTTGAGCTAATGCTATAAATAAGTTTTTATAGTTTTTTAAAATGTTGATAATTGTATAAACATTAAAAGCAGTAAAATACCCACATCTCCAATCATCTCCTTGTCTTGTTGATGGAATAAACTTGAAAAAAAATGTTTTAGAAAACATTTTTAAATTTGTTGTTTTTTCAAAAAAAGTTTTTGATGTTAATGCAAGTTTATGTTTGCTTTGTTCATCTAATAAAGACAAGATTTTTTCATAAACGTTAGAATTGTTTCTAGCTAAATCTAAAAGATGTTCAGGCTCTCTAGATTTCTTAAAAACTCTCTCTGAACTTAAATCTTTAGGTAAAGATCTTTTCATAGAATAAATTGGACTAATAAAAATAGATGCAGATAAAACTGCCAAAAATAATTTATTAAAAATAGAATTTTTATTTTTCATGGTATAACCTTCAAATATAACCTCAAAAGAATATGTAATTTGCTTATATATTCTTTAAATGCTTAAGCCCAAAAACTCATTTTTATCAAACATTACAAGTGTTGATTTATATCTAAATTTTATATCAATAAGTTTTCTTATGCAAAAGCTTCCCCTTTCCAGATTATTTTTTTGCAGTTTTTGCATATATTTCTACAAAAAGCATCTTTTGCGGGGTTTTTCTGGGGCAAGTTTTAAGAAAATCTATATCTATTTTGTTTACAATCTAAATACACATTTCGTATTATTTAACCAGTTATAAAACATTACAATCATTCTTTTGGGGGAAACTGAGATGAAAAAAAATAATCTAATAATTTTTATTTTATGTATTTTTCAGTTGTTTGTATTTTCTAATCAAAATATAAATGCAATGGCTGAGTATTCGACGTCAAATATAAAAATGGGAGGTTCGAGTTTAACCAACTTTGGCCAAAGTCATCCGAACGAAGATACTTTTTGTAATATTAAAAATCCTAAAAATTTACCTTTTTTAAAATTTTATGCAGGACTTTTTGATGGTCATGGAGGAGGAGATATATCAAGAATCGCCAAACAAAGACTTTATGAAATAATTGAATCTAAACTTTTAAGTCAATGCCAGGACTTAGAATCCCAACTTGCAAGTTCTCAACTTGTAGGCGTAGAAGAAATCTTAAAATCAAGTTTTATAGAATTAGATCAAGAAATAAAAGATATTTTATCGCAAGGATGCACTGCATCAATATGTGTATTGATAAACAACGATTTGTATTTAGCGAATGCGGGTGATTCAAGAATTATTGTATCAAGAGATAAATCTTTAGATTTTGCTACAACTGATCATAAACCGAATAATCTGATAGAAAAAACTAGAATAGAACAAGAGGGTGGAAGTATCTGGTGTAATGGAACAATGATGCTGGATGGCGAGGTTATAAAATATGCAGTTATGCCTGAAGGGGAACAGGTATGGAGGATAGGTCCTCTTGGTGTATCTCGTTCGATTGGCGATTATACTGATCAAGATGCGATTGATGGTATATACAATTGGCATGACCTTTGCAGAAATAAACTTAGGTCCTCTTATGAAAAAAAAGGTGTTCCGCTGGCTGAATTGTCTAGAGATAATTTTAGTCTTGCGCAAGATGGTCGAATTGTTGGCTTTTCTTGTATACCGGATGTAAAGCGAATAGAAATAGATTCTTCTTATAATTTTATAGTATTAGCAAGTGATGGGCTTTGGGATGTTGTTGGTAACGAAGAAGTAATTGAGTTTGTACAAAATGGTTTAGATGATGGACATGATGTTCAAGAAATTACTGATAAATTAGTTCAAATCGCTCAGGATATTGGATCTGGAGATGATATAACCGTAACAATTGTAGAATTTGACTGGAATTTGTCTCGTTCTTTAACAAAAAAATCTGATCAGAAGAAACCTTTAAGTAGCATTTTAAAATCAAAAGTAGGTTTTTTACATAAAAAACTACCAAAACAGGGTTTTTTTACTTATTGAAAATAACCATCTGTTTGATATACTTTATATATGCTAATAAAAAGTTATTAGCGCGATTACGGATTTTGGTGGGGGCTAAGTTTTTTTATCCAAAATTTTCATCCAAAATTTAGCGATATATACAAAGTTTTAAACTAATGGAACGAATATGAGTACAAAATCAAGAAATGATTTAAGAAATGTTGCAATTATTGCACACGTTGACCATGGCAAAACAACTCTAGTTGATCAAATGCTAAGTCAATCGGGAACGGTTGACGCAAAGCATCAAACAGATAGAGTTATGGATTCCAATGATATTGAAAAAGAACGTGGCATTACAATTCTTGCAAAAAACACATCAATCACTTTACCCGGAGTGAAAATTAACATTGTTGATACTCCTGGTCATATGGATTTTGGTGGCGAAGTAGAAAGAACCTTGCAAATGGTTGAAGGATTTTTACTTTTAGTTGATGCTGCAGAAGGTCCACTTCCCGGAACGAGATTTGTTCTTCAAAAAGCTTTAGCTCTAAATTTAAAACCATTAGTTTTAATAAATAAAATAGATCGTAAAGATGCCGATATCGAACGTATAGAATCAGCAATTCATGATTTATTTCTTGATATCGCAACAGATGACTCACAATTAGATTTTCCAATTTTATATGGTTCTTCAAAATTAGGTTTTGTATCTACTGATCCAACAACAGAAATGTCTGGAACAATGCAGCCTCTTTTTGATGCGCTTATAGAAAATGTTCCAGCACCAGTATCAAGAGAAGATTCGTTGCAACTTTTAATCACAAGTTTAGACCATTCCGATTACCTAGGAAGAATAGGTATTGGAAGAGTTTTTAGTGGTTCAATGAAGCTTGGTGATCAAATTATTTGTTGTAAAGATGGAAAAATTAGTAATCCAATGAAGGTTACAAAGATTTACACATTTGAAGGTCTCTCAAGGGTAGAAACGGAAGAAGCTTCTTTTGGTGATATTGTAGCCGTAACAGGTTTTGAAGAAGAAATAACAATTGGTACAACAATTTGCGATGCAGAAAAACCGTTGCCTGTATCATATGTTTCAATTGATGAACCAACATTATCTGTTTTCATTTCTGTTAACAGTTCTCCGTTTTCTGGACGTGAAGGAAAACTTTTAACATCGCGTCAAATTAGAGATAGATTATTTAAAGAATTAAAAATTAACGTTGCTTTACGTGTTGAAGAAACTGATTCTGCAGAAACATTTAAGGTTTCTGGGCGTGGACAATTACATCTTGGTATTTTAATAGAAAATATGCGTCGTGAAGGTTTTGAGTTATCCGTTTCTGCTCCGCAAGTTATTTACAAAGAAATTGATGGCAAAAAACATGAACCATTCGAAACTCTTACTATCGATGTTGGTGTAGAATATCAAGGCGTCGTTATGGAAAGCCTTGGAACAAGAAAAGCAGAACTACAGAACATGGAACCATATGGTGATGATAAGATAAAAATGGAATTTAGTATTCCTGCAAGAGGATTAATTGGATTTAGAAGTCAGTTTGTTACCAATACACGCGGAACTGGCCTAGTTAACCATAGGTTTGCAGAATATAAACCGTATGCTGGTTCAATTGTAGGTAGAATTAATGGTGCAATGGTTTCTATGGAAAGAGGCGCTGTTACTGCTTACGCACTTGATGGACTTCAATCTAGAGGAATTTTATTTGTACCTCCAACAACAGAAGTTTATGAAGGTATGATTGTTGGTGAACATAATCGTGAAAACGATATTGATGTTAATCCTGCAAAAAAGAAAAAATTAACAAATATGCGTGCTTCTGGTTCTGATGATTCAGTAAAACTCGCACCACCAAAGCAAATGACACTTGAAGAAGCTCTTGAATGGATTAATGACGACGAATTTATCGAAGTTACTCCAAAATCAGTTCGCTTAAGAAAGAGATTTTTGAAAGCTGTTGATAGAAAAAGAAGAAAATAAGCATAAAAATAGACGTTTTTAAACGAAAAAGAGCCTTTAGAAATTAATCTAAAAGGCTCTTTTTTATTGAAAAAACGTATAAAAATCCAGTTTTTTTATAAAAAACACTAAAAAAGACAATTTGATTTTGTTTCTAAACAAGCTGCTGAATTTAAAAATAAAAAAGATCGAATTTGTGATTATCTAGGATTAAATTTAACTTTTATTTTTTACAAGGCTTTAAATTTATTATCAAAAAAAAGATATAGTGAATCAGAGATTTACGACCTAGGAGGTTTTTTATTTAGTAATGAAGTTGCCATAAAAAATATATTACCTGAGACTGTCGCGGATTATTTGTGGGCTGAAGAATTGTTAGATAATGCAGAAAGATTTTTTGGCATTGGTAACTATGCTAAGCCTTGTGACGTAACATACGATCCAGACTAATATTTCCAAATTTAGATCCTATAAAAAAAATAGAATTCTTTTGTTATTGATTTTTAAAGTTTTAATCTCCTAATATTTAAATAAGTTTTTGTTCTAAATATTAGGAGATTTTTTTATGAAGAAGTTTTTTAAATTAATTCCATTACTATTTTTATTTTTTAGTGCATTTGCATCAAATGTGAATTGGACTTTATTTTCTTATATGAAAGCCAATAATGATTTGAGGGAAGAAACTAATAGAGCAATTGACAAAATGGCAAATGCTTGTAAGTGGTACATGACACCGGAAACATCCGCCAAAATAATTGTAGAGGTTGTTCTCGATGATGCTGTTCCAGATAGAACCTATTTGTATGATTTAACTGAAAATGGAAAAATTCTTAAAGATTCATTTGATCATGGAGATACACAGCAAGAAATTGAAGATTTGGGAGTCTGGGTTAAAGCAAATGCTCCTGCAGAAAGGTATAGTTTTGTTATTACGGGGCATGGAAATGGAATAGCTGGAGTTATTGGATTGGATTTACCTGACCTTAAAAGTGCTGTTGAATCGGTTGTGACATCCTTGGGTAAGAGTTTGGATTTGATGACTTTTGGTGATTGTTCGATGGGGCTATTAGAGGTTGCCTATGAATTTAAAGATTATGTAGATTTTTGCATGGCAAGCGAAAATACAACATACATATCAAGTTATTCTTTATATAAGGCAACGGAAGCAATAATACTAAATAACAATATAATTAGAGCATTAGATATTAGCAGTATTACTACTCGAGAATTAATCGATGATATTTCGAAAGAGGGAAGAACTATATCTTCTGTTAAATCAAATGTATTATATCAATTGGTTAATATTATAAATAACTTTTCAAGTCAAATTTTGGCATGTGCAGTACAAGAGCCAATTGAAATAAAAACAGCGCTTCTAGAAGCTAGATCTTTATGTACTCAATTTACCAAAGAAACTAATATTGATTTATATGATTATTGTTTAAAATTAGTGGATTTGTTGGAGGTATTAATAGAAAGTGCTCAAGGAAGTTATTTAAATAATTTAAGAGATACCGTCAAATTATTAAAAGAAATTATGGCAATACTTCCAGAAATTGTATGCACCGAAATCCATGGTCCAAAGAGATCAAATGTACATGGTTTAGCAATATATTGCCCAACAGTTATTGGTTCTATTAATGCAGAGTATTATACTTTAGATTTTGTAATAGATAATCCTAATGGCTGGATAAAAGTTTTGGAATTTATGTTTCCATAAAATAATATTATTCATGTAAAAATTTAATTATTGATTTTTAAAGTTTCAATCTCCTAATATTTAAATAAGTTTTTGTTCTAAATATTAGGAGATTTTTTTATGAAAAAGTTATTTAAATTAATTCCAACAATTTTTTTATCACTTAGTTTATTTGCAAATCAAGCAGAGTGGACCTTTGGTGCATACATGCAGGGGGATAATAATCTGGATCCTTCTTTAGATTTTATTATTAGTCAGATGATTGCAGGATGCAAGATGGCGTATATGGATCCAGATGCATCAGTTAATATAATTGCACAAGTTGATTTCCAAGAAGATAAAAGAACTTGGAGATTTAGAATAACTGCCGGTGGAAGAATAGAAGATGGTTCAATTAGTACTGAAATGGGTATGAATCCAGCTCAAGAGATAATCGATTTTACATTGTTTTTAAAACAAAACTTTGATGCAAAAAAATTTGCATTGATGCTCTATAATCACGGTAGTGGAATAGAAGATTATAAAGATGACAGTGTAAGAGGCTTTGATATAAACAAAGCAGAGAATTTAATTCTAAAAAGTCTGGACTTAAAAAGTTTGGACTTAAATAACTTTAAAAGTTTTAACTTCAAAAAAACAGAAGATTTAGAAAAAGTTGATTTAAAAAAAGAAAACATAGAATCAAAAGAAGAAGTTGCTTCTGAAAAAAACAAAGAAGTTACAAAAGGTATTTTGTATGATGATTCTCAAAACACATGTTTAACAAATCCTGCAATGAAAAGGGCGTTTTTGGGAATTAAAGATATTTTAGGTAAGAAATTAGATTTATTAATTTTAGACGCATGTTTGATGTCGATGTTAGAAGTTCATTATCAAATTAAAGATAGTGTGCAATATTGTGTTTCTTCTCAACAAATTAAATATTCTGGAAGTTGGAATTATACGGATGTAATTTCAATGTTAATTCAAAATTCAAGTTTTTTTGATGGTTTAGCATTTGGGAATTTTGTTGTAGATTTTTATCAGCATAATGGTTTTTACAAAGAACGTACTGCATCATGTATTAATTTAAGTTCTGTTAAAAGATTAAAAAATAATTTAAATAATGTTTCGAATCAGATTCTTGAATGTGCAAGATATAATCGCAACGGCATAGTTGGTGCAATCAGGCAAGCAAGAAACTTGTGTGTTCCGTTTTATAATAAAGATTACATTGATTTATATAATCTTTATCAAACACTAAAAAATCAGTTTGAAGTTTTATATGAACAAGATGAAGATGCAACTATTACATCGTGTTGTGGTTTAATAGATAACACTGCTAAATATTTACAAAGCTTGCGGGATGCAATCGAATTACTAAATGCAGGTCTGATTTTATTTCCACAAATTGTTTGTTCAAATGCTGCTGGTCCGGATAGGCAAGATGCCCACGGATTATCAATATATTTTCCTGCTCTTGAAGATTCAAAAATACACCGTTCTTACTACGATACGGATTTTGCAAAAGATTGTAACTGGATAAAGGTGTTAAAATTATTTTTTTAAGATAAAAAAAATAATTAAATAAAAATTAAGATACGGGGATTTAAACATGTATTAAGTGTATCTAAATCCCCGTATCGCTTTACGAATGCCTGATAATTCACTAATATATTTATATGTAAAACAGTGTATTTTCTGGCGGGGGCCTTAGAAGAAACACCTAAAATAACAATAATCATAAAAAAGTTGGGTTTTTTTAATGTGCTGCAATGTTAAAGAAGACAAAAATAAAACTATTTTAGAACAACATTACACAATGTGGGATGAACTAGTATGTCATCTGCCAATCGCAATATTCTCTGTTGCTTTTTCAATAATAATGCTTAGTTTCTTATCATATTTTGATGTAGATGGAACAAATACTGTTGGTGCTCACAGATTGTTTCATAACTTTCACGTATTGCATCTTTTATTTGCTGCAACTGGAACCGTTCTTACATTCAGAAAATATTCTCAAAGAATTATTCCTGCAATAATTGTTGGATTTTTTGTCCCTGCAATTTTTTGTACTCTTTCCGACGTTGTTTTTCCATATGTAGCTGGAAACATGTTGGGAGTTCATATGCACTTTCATTGGTGTTTCTTCCATGATTTTGGAACAGTTGCTCCGTTTTTGATCGCAGGAATGATTAATGGTTGGTTTATGAGTGAGCATGCAACAAACAAAAAAATGTTTTATTCACAAGGTTTTCATTTTTTGCATATTTTCGTAAGTGCAATGGCTTCAATTTTATATTTGGTAGGCTTTGGATTAAGCAATTGGTTTCAATATTTAGGAATTATTTTTATTCTTTTAATTTTAATAGTTTTAATTCCATGTACATTGTCTGATATAGTAGTTCCAATGTTTTTTGCAAAGATGAAAAAATAGTATAAAAATATAAAGTAGTAAAAATATTGGATTGTTTATTTTTTTGTTAGCCTTATTTAAGGATATGTGGATGAGGCAAATTAAGTTTGAAAAAGTATCGAAGTCTTTTGAAGGCGATACAATCATCAATGATTTAAACCTAACAATTCCTGCAGGTAAGTTTTTTGCATTGCTTGGTCCAAGTGGATGCGGAAAAACAACAATTTTACGTTTAGTTGCAGGACTTGAGAGTGTAGATTCCGGAAATATATATATCGGTGAAAAAAATATAACAAATCTTCCCGTTTATGAGCGAAGCGTTAATACCGTTTTTCAGCAATACGCATTATTCCCACATCTTTCTGTTTTCGAAAATGTTGCATATAGTTTAAGAATTAAAAACGACAAAGAAAAAGCTATACGCGAAAAAGTTTTTGATGTGTTAAAAACAGTTCGTCTTTTGGGCTTTGAATCAAAATCAATCAAAAGTTTATCCGGTGGTCAGCAACAACGAGTTGCACTTGCTCGCGCAATTGTAAATGAACCAGAAGTTTTACTATTAGATGAACCGCTTGCGGCGCTTGATCCAAAATTAAAAGAACAAGTTCTTATAGATCTTATAGATCTTCAGGATAAATTAAAAACAACATTTATTTATATTACGCACGATCAATTTGAAGCATTAACTGTTGCAGATAAAATGGCGATTATGAATACCGATGGAAAAATTGAACAAATCGGTACACCAAAAGAAATATATGAATTTCCAAAATCGAGATTTGTAGCAAATTTTGTTGGTAAAACAAATATCATCGAAGGACAACTTCGTTTAAATGATGGAAACTTCGAAATAGAAGTAGAAAATCTCGGAACATTTTCTGTGTTCACACCATCACCAAAAAACTGGATGATTCCTGGGTGCCATTTATATTTAAGTTTAAGACCCGAAAAAATATATATCAGCAAAAAAACAATGG
>DAOVNS010000007.1 GCA_030630075.1 bacterium
TTCCATGTACATTGTCTGATATAGTAGTTCCAATGTTTTTTGCAAAGATGAAAAAATAGTATAAAAATATAAAGTAGTAAAAATATTGGATTGTTTATTTTTTTGTTAGCCTTATTTAAGGATATGCGGATGAGGCAAATTAAGTTTGAAAAAGTATCGAAGTCTTTTGAAGGCGACACAATCATCAATGATTTAAACCTAACAATTCCTGCAGGTAAATTTTTTGCATTGCTTGGACCAAGCGGATGTGGAAAAACAACAATTTTACGTTTAGTTGCAGGGCTTGAAAAAGTAGATTCCGGAAATATATATATTGGTGAAAAAAATATAACTAATCTTCCTATTTATGAGAGAAGTGTTAATACTGTTTTTCAGCAATATGCATTATTTCCACATCTTTCTGTTTTTGAAAATGTTGCATACAGTTTAAGAATCAAAAATGAAAAAGAAAAAGCTATACGCGAAAAAGTTTTTGATGTATTAAAAACAGTTCGCCTTTTAGGTTTTGAATCAAAATCAATTAAAAGTTTGTCTGGTGGTCAGCAACAACGCGTTGCACTTGCTAGAGCAATTGTAAGTGAACCCGCGGTTTTATTGTTGGATGAACCGCTCGCCGCTCTTGATCCGAAATTAAAAGAACAAGTTCTTATCGATCTTATAGATCTTCAGGATAAATTAAAAACAACATTTGTTTATATTACGCATGACCAATTTGAAGCGTTAACTGTCGCAGATAAAATGGCGATTATGAATATTGAAGGCAAAATTGAACAAATTGGTACACCAAAAGAAATATATGAATTTCCAAAGTCGAGATTTGTAGCAAATTTTGTTGGTACAACAAATATTATTGAAGGTCAGCTTCGTTTAAACGATGGAAATTTTGAAATAGAAGTAGAAAATCTTGGAACGTTTTCTGTTTTTACACCGTCACCAAAAAATTGGATGATTCCAGGTTGTCACTTATATTTAAGTTTGAGACCAGAAAAAATATATATCAGCAAAAAAACAATGGATGGTTTTTCTAATCATTTAACAGGTAAAGTTCACAATATCATCTATTATGGACGATCAACTCAATATGATGTTCTTCTTATAAATGGAAAAAAATTAACAGTGTTTGAGCAAAACGAAGAACACTTTCCGCAAGAAGTTATCGATTATGATGATCAAGTAAATCTATACTTTCAAAAAGAAAATGTTGTTTTACTAGAAAGTTAATAAAGATGAATCTTGTTAAAATGAACCTTGTTAAAAAGATATTTAAAGAAGAATTACCATTTCTTTTTGCTTGTCCGGCATTAGTTTGGCAAGTTTTTTTTGTTTATTTACCCTTAACAGTTTTGTTTCTTTACAGCATTTGGAATAGCGAAAATATTACTAACTTGTTTAAATTTAGTTTTATTTATTATTCAGAAGTGCTAAATCATTTGTATCTACAAGTTATTGCGAATTCTATTTTTTTGGCATTTTGTACTGCAACAATAAGCCTAATAATTGCTTACCCGGTTTCATATTTTTTTGCAATGAAAGTTAAAAGGTTTAAGACTCTTTTACTTTTTTCTTTAATTTTACCTTCATGGACCAGCTTTATTGTTCAGATTTATGCATGGTTTTTTTTATTGCAAAAAAATAGTTTCTTGAGTTTGACTCTCTATCATGTTGGATTAATTTCAAAAGATTCTCATTTGTTAAATAATTATGGTGCAGTATTAATAGGCATGGTTTATTGTTTTTTACCATTTATGATCTTGCCGATTTATACAGTTTTAGAAAAAATGGACAAAAAATTGATAGAAGCTTCTGCTGATCTTGGAGCTAATCCTTCTCAAACATTTAGACGAGTAATTTTACCATTATCTTTTCCGGGAATAATTGCTGGATTTTTACTTGTTTTTATTCCTGCATTTGGTGAATTTGCAGTGCCAGATTTATTAGGCGGAGGAAAAACTGTTCTTTGGGGCAGTGTGATTGTTGAAAAGTTTTTGATTACAAAAGATTGGCATTCAGGTGCAGCGTTAACAATTATTGGAATAATAACATTAATTTTAATTCTTATGGTTAGTTATATTGCGAGTTATATATTTAAAATAGCTTTTCCAAAAGTTTCCACTTTCATTAAAACCTCGGCGCACAAGTCGGCGGAGAGGAACTAGAAATGATACAAATAAAAAAACTTAGATCTTTCTTTATACCTATAATTGTATGTTTTGCGTATCTGTTTTTGTATTTACCGATGATTGTTCTTGTTGCCTTTTCGTTTAATGATTCTCCCATCGCACTTAAGTGGACAGGTTTTACGCTTAAGTGGTATAAAAATATTTTAATTTCTCCAGAAATTTTAAACGCATTATGGGTTTCTATTGTAGTTGCACTTGGAGCAACAACTTTAAGTTTATTATTAGGAACCTGTTTTGTGCTTTCTAGTAAATGGTGGAGAGGTTCTTTTTTGTATAATATTTTTTACACAAATGTCATCTTGCCGGATATTATTTTAGCCGTAAGTGTTTTAAGTATTTTTTCTTTTTTTAAAATTCCATTGGGATATAGCAGTTTAATTGCAGGACACACGGTTATTGGTTTAGGTTTTGCCGTTCCAATTATAAAAGCACGATTTGCAGAACTTGATCCCGTTCTTACAGAAGCGTCGCTAGATCTTGGTGCGGGTTACATACAAACTTTTTTAATGGTGATATTGCCATTATTAACTCCTGCACTTATTGCTTCTGGTTTGCTTGTTTTTACACTTTCGTTAGATGATTTTTTGATAGCATTCTTTTGTTCAAGCCCAACTGTGCAAACATTATCTGTTTATGTTTATTCAATGATCAAAGCTTTTGTAGATCCAACAGTAAATGCTATTTCAACGTGCTTGTTGATCATCAGCAGCATAATAATTTTATTATTAAGTTTCTTTAAAGTTATAGATAGAGTTATTTCGAATGAATAATTTTAAAAAGTTTTTACCAAAGTTAACAATTTTATTCTTCTACCTATTTTTAGGTGCTTTATTTTTTTACATGCCTAAAATTTATGATTTATTTAGAGCAGAAGATAAAAGCATAAATGTTTATACGTATGCAGATTTTATTTCTCCAGAAAGTGTTCAGTTGTTTGAAGAAAAAACAGGAATAAAAGTACGCTTAAAATATTTTGACAACGATAACGAATTGCTTGCAAAATTTAAGGTTGATAAAGGCAAAGGTTATGATGTAATAACCGCAACTGGTTTTGTGATAAACGCATTGATTAAAGAAAATTTATTAAAAAAAATAGATTTATCAAAAATATCTAATTATCAACATTTAAACCAAAGATTGCTTAATAAATATTTTGATCCAAACAATATTTATACTTTACCTTATTTTTGGTCAACACATGGAATTGTATATGATAAAGATGTTGTAAAAACGCCTCCGAATGAAATTAGTTGGGATTTAATTTTTAAAGACCCTACAAGTCAACTTGTAAAAGGATCTCCAAGCAAGATTTTGATGCTTGATACTTCGTTAGAAATTTTTCAGATAGCAGCAGTTTATCTTTTTGGAGAAACTTTTAATCTTACACCTGCGCAACTTGAACAAATCGAACAATTATTAATTGAACAAAAAGATTGGGTTGATGTTTATATGACCGGAAGTTTGCAATATTATTTGCTTTCTGGAGTTACGAACATTGCAGTAACTTACACTGCTTTTGCGAAAAAGATGTTCGAAGTAAGTGATCAATATAATTTTGTTATTCCCAAAGAAGGTAGCATTATGACTATTGATAGTTTTGCAATTCCAAAACAAAGTCATAAGTCAGAAATGGCAACGCAATTCATAGATTTTTTACTTTCAAAAGATATGTTTGTTATTAATAGAGAAGAGTATGGATATCTTCCTTCAAATATTCAAGCCTACGATGAAGTTAAAAAATTATTTCCAAAAAATCAGAATTTCTTTCCTGACGAAAAAACTTTTGAAAAATTACATCTTCAGCATGAAGTTGCCGATTCTAAAGAAATCGAAAAAATCTGGTTATCTGTGCGGTTGGCGTAAATTAATATCGTTAATATTATCCATTAAATTAGCCAAACTGTTATAAAAACTATCTTTATGATAAATTAATTCAAAATAAAGACTTCAAAGAAAAGGTTTAAAATATTATGGAAAACTTAAAAAAACAGTTCGAAAAATTACTGGCGAAATATAATTCGAAAAAAGAAACGTTTCAAAGAAAAATAAACAAATGGAAAGAAAGTGGGCAAGAAAAAGCTTATCAATCTGGAACTTATATACTTCAAGAAATAGATAGCACCATTAATAAGCTAAAAGAAAGTTTTACACCAACTGTAGAAGAGCAGCCAAAAGAAAGTTTGATAAAATCTCAGCTTAAGATGTTCAAAAAACTATATAAGCAAATAAATGAACAAACAAAGCCTGTTTGGAGACAGTGGGTTGAAGCAATTCTTGTTGCTGGTTTATTAGTTTTTGTTTTAAGAACTTTTGTTTTTGGATTGTATCATGTTCCAACGGGATCTGCAGAAAGAACAATTTTGGTTGGTGATAGAATTTGGGGCAATAAGATGTCCTATTATTTATCCGATGTAAAACATGGTGATTCTGTAATTTTTGATAATCCAGAATTTATGTACGATAAATCTAATTATATAAATTATTTGTGGCAAAAATATGTAGGTTTTCCAATTCCCTTTTTGGGATTAGATGTTGGTCCAGATAATTGGGTTAAACGAGTTATTGGCATTCCCGGTGATGTTATTGAAGGAAGAATTGAAAATGGTAAAACAGTAATTTACCGCAATGGTAAAAAATTAGATGAAACAGTTTATGTGAATCCATATCCTTTAATTAAACTTGCAAAATCAACTGGTTTTATAAACATGGATTCATTTGGTCCTTTGATGATTCCACCATTTTTGCGAAAAAATGCGAAACTTGTTGATTACACCTATGATCCTTCCAAGAATTTTGACGATCAACCATTTTATAAAATGAATTCAAATGAAGTTATTCGGAAAAAAGATGGTAGTCCAATGCTTAAAAGTGCATACAGTCCAACATACGAATATTCTCCAATTCCAGGAAATTTAGGACGATCGATTGATAGTTTTGGTCCTATTCGTATTCCTGAAGGAAAATATTGGATGATGGGTGATAGCAGAAAAAATAGTAAAGATAGTAGATATTGGGGATTTTTGGATAAAGACTTAGTTCACGGAAAGGCTAGCTTTGTAATATTTTCAATTGATAGCGAAGAACCTGTTTGGATTTTTGAACTAATAAATCACCCAATAGATTTTTGGACTAAATCAATTAGATGGAATAGATTTTTAAAAAATATTAAATGAGTAACTTATGAAAAAAGAAAAAAACAATAAATTTTATATAACAACTCCAATTTATTACGTAAATTCAAAACCGCATATCGGAACTTTATATTCAACTTTAATTGCGGATGTTGCAGCAAGATGGAATAAGGTTTGCGGAAAAGATACATTCTTTTTAACCGGAACAGATGAACATGGTCAAAAGCTAGAAGAAGCTGCCGAAAAAGCAGGAATGGAGCCAAAGGCTTTTGTAGATTCTATTGTTCCAGAATTCAAAAAAGCATGGAAAAAGTACGAAATAGAATATGATAAGTTTATTCGTACTACCGACCTTGATCATCAAAAAGCGGTAATAAAGATTATTGAAAAGATGAAAGAGAGTGGCGACGTATACAAATCTAGTTATACGGGTTGGTATTGCGTTCCTTGCGAAACTTTTGTGACCATTAATTCAGAAACACCTAAAGGTGAAAACGGTGAAAATCTTTGTACTTCTTGTAAAAGAAAGCTAAAAGAAATTTCTGAAGAAAGTTATTTCTTTAGATTATCAGCATACGAAGATAGGCTTTTAAAATTTTACGAAGACAATCCAAATTTTATAGTTCCAAAAGAAAAACTCAACGAAGTTGTATCTTTTGTTAAATCAGGATTAAACGATTTAAGCATTTCTCGTAGAAAAGTTAAATGGGGAATACCTTTTCCTGGTGACAAGGAACACACTGTTTATGTTTGGTGCGATGCATTAACAAACTATATCAGTGCAATTGGATACGGACAGGATGATAAAAAATCAGAAGAAAGTTTGGATTATTGGTGGCCTGCAAACCTACATGTTCTTGCAAAAGATATTGTTCGTTTTCATGCTGTTTATTGGCCTGCATTTTTAATGTCAGTTGGTTTACCACTTCCAAAACAAATGTTAGTTCATGGTTACATTCTTACCAACGGACAAAAAATGTCCAAGTCTATGGGTAATGCAATAGATCCAAATGAACTCGCAAAAAATTACGGTGTAGAACAAGTTAGATATTATTTATTGCGACAAATGCCAATCAATCAAGATGGCATGTTCGAAATTGATGACTTGGAACATAGAATTGCATCTGATCTTGCAAACAATCTTGGAAATTTATTAAACAGAACAATTACTTTGGCATTAAATAATAATTTACAAAAAGTAACCGCTCCAGAAAGTCTGGAAACTGCATCTGCAGCATTAAAAGAAAAGTGCGAAGAAGCATTCAGAAGTTTTTGGGATGAAATGAATCATTATCATATGCATATTGCACTTTCTGATCTTTGGAAATTCATTTCACAAGTAAATGCATTCTTTCATGAACAACAACCATGGGCATTGGCTAAAAATAATAAAGAATTATTTGAAGAAGTTATTTATGATGTTTGTCATAGTCTCTATGCAATAGCGATAATGCTTTGGCCAATAATGCCTAAGAAAATGGAAACATTACTTGGATCTTTAGGTGAAACATTTGATCTAAAAAATAATAACTACGAAGAAATTTTAAGAAAAAATATTTGGAATAAAACATTTGTTTTAAGCAAAACAGATGAACCGCTTTTTGTAAGACCAGAAATAAAAAAAGACTCCTCCGTTGAAACTACGGCGGACAAGGGAGCTTTGGTTAAGATGACAGAAAAAAATGAAAAGAAAGAAGTTTCAGACATAATTTCTATCGATGATTTTATAAAAGTACAACTTTATGTTGGTGAAATTATGGAGTGTGAACCTATAAAAGGTTCTGATAAACTTTATAAATTAAAAGTTGATCTTGGAAAATCAGGTGTAAGACAAATTCTTGCAGGCGTTGCAAAATACTTTAAGCCAGAAGATTTAATTGGAAAACAAGGTGTTTATGTAACAAATCTTAAACCAAGAAAACTTATGGGCGAAGAATCTCAAGGAATGATGCTTTTTGCAAAAGATGAAAAAGGCAACATGCAAATGACAACCGTTTCTGGACTCGTTGAAAACGGAACAAGGCTTAGTTAGAGAAATTAAGACTCAGCTCAAAAACTAAAAAGGGAACAAAAGCTATTTGTTCCCTTTTTAGTTTTTTCCAAATTTATCAGTTATTTACGTTTATATAAAAATTGCATTATCTGCAAAGAACTAAAACTTATAATTATTCCAATGCCAACAGGCACTATCATTCCTATAAACAAACTATATTTTATTAAAAAACCGGAAGCTAAAAATGCTATTCCTGTTGCGCACATAATAGGGATGGCATATGTCATTTGTGTTTTTACATGGTCAATATGATGAGAACCTGTACTGGCAGAAGACATAACTGTTGTATCTGATATTGGTGAGATATGATCTCCAACAATACCCCCAGATACAATGGCTCCTAAAACTGGAAATAACATTGGAATATTTTCTGCTGCAGTTGGAACCGGTAAATTGAGAAAGGAGAAAAGCATTGGAACTGCAATGGGGATTAATATCGCCATTGTTCCCCAAGAAGATCCTGTAACAAATGAAGTAATAAAAGATATTAAAAAAAACATTATTGGCATAAATTGCACTTGTACAGAACCCACAAGTATTTGTGCTAAATATTGTCCTGCATTTAAATCATTACTTAATAAGCCTCCAAGCGTCCATGCTAAAATAAGTATAATTATGGCAGGGAGCATCAAATTAATACCTTCTAATGCTATTGAAGGAATCTCTTTTGGCTTTAAAGTTTTGCGCAATAAAAAATATAATATTGAAAACAAAAGGGTAAAAATACTGCTCAAAAACAAAGCGATAGCAATTTCTGAATTCTGAAATGCCCTTAAGAGGCTATTGTTACCGCCAAATAAATAAAATCCACCAGAATAAAGTAATCCAAGCATAACAGAAACAAAAAGCATAAATATTGGTACAACAAAGTCCCACAAAGAACTATTTTCAGTTGCATATTCACTGACTTCTCTAATTTTGCGAGCGATTGGTTTTTTGCCACCAAAAAGATTTCCGGTTTTTTGAGCAATCTTTTCTTGTTTGCTCATCGATCCAAAAGAAATTCTGTTTAAAACAATAAACCAAGCCGATGCGATAACAATAAAGGAATAAAACATAAAAGGTATCATGTTTAAATAAACCCAAAATGTATCGGTATTAACGGTTACATTTTTTGAAGCAATGTCTGTAATTCCTGCATTGCGCAAAGGTGCTATAATTGCAGCGGACCAACATGAGACAGGAACAAGTACGCATAATGGCGAAGCCATAGAATCTACAAGAAATGCTAATTTTACTCTTGGAATTTTAAAACGATCCGTTAAAGAATGCATAACAGAGCCAGTAGTTAAACTGTTAAAATAATCATCAACAAACAAAAATGACGAAAGAATTAATGATGACATTTCTGTGTATTTGGCACTTTTCAATCTTTTTCCCATAAATTTACTATAGGTTGCAGCTGCTCCTGTATGATTTATTAACTCAACTACAACGCCTATAATAAAAACAAACAAACAAATAAATAAATTATAGTTAGCCCAAAAAGTTTTCCATGAGGCTAAAGAACTTAGCTCTGTTGTTAACCATATTTTTTGAACTACCATTACAATTGTCTGAGCTATAGAGAAATTTGTCGCAATAAATACAGCACTTGTAATACCTAGGAACAATGAAAGAACTACTCGCCTAGTCAAAAAGGCGACAACCAGGGATATTATTGGAGGTAGAAGTACAATCCATGAATTTTGCATAATTAATTTCCTTATTTTTTTCTTAACGTTTTAGCTGTTAATAAGCAACAATGTTTATTAACAACTAAAACGTTAAGAAAACTTATTGAATGGTGATATTTATTTTCGTTTCAATTTAGAAAGAGAACAAAAGAAAGGTTTTTGCTTAGAAGAAAACGGTTTGATAGAGGAAGAAGAAATATAAAAAACATTATTATAAATGTCTAAGTCAGTTACATGTAGCATGCAGGTTTCTTCCAAGAAATAAAAAATACAAGAAATGCCTTTCTTTATATAAGTAATTAAGATCTAACAAAATTAGATTATCACTAAAAGTCCTATGGAACAATAAAATAAAACCTTTATTTGGGTTTAATATTTTTGATATAGTAAATCAAAGGGGAATTTTAAGGTATAAAATAGTATTATATTTTTATATTTAGGGGGCATTGATGGGAATCTGGGATATTAAAAAAATAATTTTATTTCTAATAATTTGTTCAGTTTTTCAATTTAAAAATTTATATTTCATGTCACAAAGACCAGGAACCTCTTTTTCTAGGGATCCCTTTTTAAGGCCTGGAACGGCGGGACAAAATCCTGCAAATGATCTTTTATTGCATGGTGTTAGATCAAATAATAATACTGAAATTTGGTTAGCTTTGCATAATAAGGCAGATGTGAATATTCAAGATGAGTTTGGGCAAACTCCTATACACATATTAATATTAAGTATTAATTCAATTAACAGAATCAAAAGTATTCAAAATATACAGTTAATATTAAATCGTAATGCTGATCTTTCAATAATAGATTGTAATAATAGCAATGTTTTTCATTATGCCGCGAAGCAAGACGAGTTAGAAATTACAAAAATTTTAATGGCAAAATTAAATTCGAAAAATCCTAACAAATTATATTCTGTTTTAAATTGTAGAGACTTAGAAAAAGGCAGAACGCCTCTTCATTATGCTGTGATAAATGGAAATGTAATATTGACTGCCATGCTATTAATACACAACGCTTATTTGAAAGTAAAAGACGCTTATGAATTTACGCCAGAATATTATATTCACAATATTAAAAACGAAGCACTTAGAAGACAATTTGAGAAACTAATCGACTCGTTTTCAGGGGTAGAACAGCCATTTTATCTTCCTGCGATAAATAGACAGATAGATAATCAAAAACTAGCAACTTTGAAGACTAGAAATAAAACCTTTAAACGGTAGATTTAAAAAGTCTTCCACACATTTTTTATAAAGTTCTTTTTGTTTTATGTGATTAATAACGTGAGGATTAGAAGTCACAATTGCAGCTTTTTGAGTTTTTGTGGCATTCCAAATAATTTCAAACTCAGATCGGTTAATAACCAAATCGTCTTTTCCGTAAAAGTACAAAATTGGAATATTTTTTATGTGTGGTAAATAATCCAAAATTGATACTTCATTAAATTTTGTATAAAAAAGTTTTTGCGCAAACCATGTGAGGCTGTTTTCGAACCATGGTTGCCTTACTAGCCACTTATCCTTCCAGCCACCACGTTGTGGAACAAGAATTAGTTTTGGATCTTTTGCGATTTTTTCTATGAAATTTTGAAGCGATAACCAACAACCATCAGCTATAATTCCATCATTAAATAATTTTTCTCCAGTTCTTTGTTGCCAAACAGCTTCGGACTTTATAAAAATTAATGCAGAATAACAAACTCCTAAACCTGCCACTTTTTCATAATTTTTTTTATTTTTAAATTCGTTAACTACTGCAAAAACATCTTTTTCTTCAGCTGCGCCTAACCTGACGTCGCTTAAATTAGCTCCAAAAATGCTTTTTGTTGGTCCGTTAATCCATGTTGCTGGATGAAAATATTTAAAATCTTTTAATCCATGACCTCGATATTCCATTAAAACAATGTCGTAACCATCCGCGAACATTTCAACAAACGGAATCATTATTTCGCGCTCGTTTGTAAATCCACCACCAATAATTAAAAGCTTTTTGGAATTTTCACCTCTATCAAAAAAAGTACAATTTAATTTAATTCCATCTTCAGTTGTCACTGGAATAATCTTACCTTGTTGATGTGCCGGAGATTTTGGATTTAAATAATGCGCTTTAATTTTTTTAGGACTTCTTATAAATCTTGTATTGAAAAAATCAGAATCGTTAAGATGTTGATATTGTTCTTTTGTGCGATAGGTTACTTCTTTTGGTAATTCAAAACTGCCAGCTTCTTCGCAAATTCCGTATTCTGTAACTTTATAACTTGAATAAGCGACTTCAGTTCCGTATGCGTAGGTAACAGGAGTTGGAGCATCAAGATAGTAACGTGTTAATAATTCATTGAAATCTGAATCGTTTGCAGAAATAAATGATGTAAAAATACAAAGTGTAAAGACTACAAAATTAAATATGTAATTTTTTTTCAAAACATTTTTCATATATAACCTGACTAAATCGCTAATGATCGATCAATAGCTTTACGATAAACTATTTCTTCTGTAAGTTTGTAATAGTATAGTTTATACCGTAAATATAGTAGTTTTTCAAACCGGTGGCTTTTATGGAAATAAAATTAACAAATACTTTGTCTCGAAAAAAAGAAGACTTTAAACCTTTAAAAGATAAAAATGTAAAACTTTATGTATGCGGAGTTACTCCATACGACTATTCTCACATTGGTCACGGTAGGTGTTACGTTAATTTTGATACTTTATTTCGGTTTTTAAAATTACTTGGTTATAAAGTTGAATATGCAAGAAACATTACAGATATTGACGATAAGTTACTAAAAAAAGCAGAAAAAGAACTTGGTGATCAAAACAGATATACCGAAATTGCAGAAAAATTTACCAAATATTATCACGAAGATATGCAAGCTTTAAATTGTCTTGTTCCGACTTATGAACCAAAAGTTACCGAAAATATTCCAGAAATTATAAGTTTTATTGCAAAACTTATTGAAAAAAAACATGCATACGTAATTGATAACGATGTTTATTTTGATGTTCTTTCCTTTCCTAAATATGGAAAACTTTCTGGCAAAAAATTAGAAGACCTAGAAATGGGATCTCGCGTAAAAGTTGATGAACGCAAAAAACATCCTGCAGATTTTGTTTTGTGGAAGGGAAACAAGGATAGTCAGTTTTGGAAATCTCCTTGGGGCTACGGTCGTCCCGGTTGGCACATTGAATGTTCTGTAATGGCATCAAAATATTTGGGTGACACAATTGATATTCATGGCGGTGGAATGGATTTAACTTTTCCTCATCACGAAAACGAAATTGCACAATCCGAAAGTTTAACGCAAAAACCTTTTGCAAATACTTGGATGCATAATGCATTCATTAATATTAATAAAGAAAAGATGTCTAAATCGTTGGGTAACTTTTTTACATTACGAACGGTTCTAGAAACTGTTAATCCAATGGTTTTGCGATTCTTCTTTTTACAACATCACTACAAAACACCAATTGAATTTAGTTTAGTTGATATCAAAGCAGCTGAAGTTGCATACAAAAAACTAATTATTGCGTTAGATCCCGAAGAAAAAATCAATCAAGAGTTTTCACTTCTTGAATATGAAAAATATCCAATTATCGAAGAAATGATTCAAAGTTTATGTGATGATTTAAATACACCAAAACTTTTAGGAATTCTATTTAGTCATTTAGATGAAATACGAAAAGATCTTGAACTTCGCAAAATGGTTAAGGCTTTCTTAAAACAAACTCTTGGATTAACGTTTGAAAACATTGAAGAAGAAAAAGAAATTACACCAGAAATTCAAGAGTTAATTCAAAAACGCGAACAGGCTAGAAAAGATAAGAATTGGAAAGTTGCTGATGAAATTCGCGATCAACTAAAAGATATGGGTTATGATATTCAGGATTCAAAAATAAAATAAGAAAAAGCCCTGCGTATCTGCAGGGCTAACAAAATTTAACTCAAAAAGAAAAAAATAAAGTTATAATGCGGGTTGCTCATTGCTAATGCAATTTAATCCTCCTCCTCCAGCATTAAGTGGCTCTGGATTTATTTGAATTATTTTATGGTTAGGAAAAAGTTTTTGCATCGTATTTAATGCTTCTTGATCAGTTTTTTTAAACGAGTTACTTCTACCTGGTTTATAATATTTGGGCAAAATAATAACATTATTACTGATAAGGTAGTTACAATAACTAGAGGCTAAAAGTAACTTAGCAGGTTCCTCAATAATGATTGGACTTTTGATTTCAATCTGGGAGTTTTGTATCTGGATATATTTTGAATCATTTTTATCAATTTCATAGATGAGGTCATCAGGATAAGGAATTCTTATGATTTCTAGTGGTTGCCCATCTTGGTCGGTCTGTTTTTTTAGAAATTCATAATTTTCTTCCATGTTCTCATAAGAAATTTTAGCTATCGGAGATTTGTTTGCTTGCTCTTGAGTGACTTGGGCTAACAAAATTGTTCGTGAATTTACAAAGCGACAACATTCATCTACATGACCACCAGCACCCATGGCATAAACGTTTCCAGGAAGTAGAGAGTTAAATGTTTGTACATCGTTGGCTAATCCCTTTTTAATCCAAATAATATGTTTAAAATGATAAGTTTTTTTTAAAAGATCTTCTATTTCTTTTATAGAAAGATTGGGATTACGTTGGCGCTCCACTATTTCATTTACAATTACTGAGCCTTTACTATTAAATGACTTGCCTCCTCCTTCACCAGTATAAACAGTTTTTTCAACTGGAATATTAAGAAGCTTTCCTAGAGTCTGGGGCAAATTATTTGGCTGAAGATTTCCACCCCATTCGTTGAAGTTTGACTGAACTATTTTTAATTTATCTCCGGATTTAAGCCAAATTGGACCTGTATCTCTAAGCCAAATATAGCTATGTTTGATAACTGGAATTTCTATATTTTCTAGAGATATCTTATTTTGCACTAACAATTGTTGGAACGAACTAGCTTGTTGTTTATCATTGGCTAAAATTCTTATTTTTACGAACGGCAATAAATTCTTAATCATTTCTATTTGGACGTCTTCTATTGTTTTTGGCCCGTAGGAAAATTTAACTGGGTCAAGAAATTGTTCTGTAGGTAGAGCGAAATTAATATGGGATTGTGGTTCCCATCTTGCTGGAACATGCCAATTCATTATAAGTTTCCTTATTATTAAAAAAAAATTATTCATTACTTAAGTAAGAAACCAAACTTTTGAGAGAGTTTATAAAAAATTATTTATTAAAACAAGAGTGATTAATTGCAAAAAAAAAGAGTCAAGCAAAAATGCCTGACTCTTTTTTTAACTTAGATAGTAAAAATGTTACTTATTCAACAATTTTACCTTCATCTTGTAATTTACCAAATGCTTTACCAAGTAAGCCGGCAACAAATATCCAGAAACCAATAACTCCTAATGAAATCAATGTTCCATAAAGAAGTAAGTCTGGAAGTGATGTTCTAAATGTACCTGTAATTGCAGAACCTATACCTTTAGTTGTTCTGTTTCCAAATACATCAATCCAACTTTTAGCTTTAAACTTAACGTCTTTACTTGTTGGAATGTACATAACTTCTTTTGTTGGATTATTTAATGTGTAGTTTAAACCTTTAATTGCAATCATTGCGCCAAAAAGTGTCCACATGTATGTAATATCTGCTAATCCAAGTGTTTTTAGAATAAATATTCCGGTAACCAAAACGCCAATCATTGTAGGATAAGAAATAAGACAAAATTTGAGTCCAAATTTTCTCATGAAAAAACTTGTTCCTAAAAGAGCGAATGTTAAAGAAATAACACCAACGCTCATTCCAAATTTTGCATTGAAAGCAGCGAAAGCATCTCTAGAAAATTGACCTGATGCAATAAGTTTCATTTGGAAGTCTAAAACTGTAGCGATAATTTCATAAGATGTTGCTACAACAAAAATTCCCATAACATACGGTTTTGTTAGAAGGAGCTTTAATCCACCCATAAAACCAGTTTTGGCTTTAGCTTTTCCAGCTTTATCTCTTTCTTCAAGAACTTCATTTTGAGGAACAACTTTTGTATAAAGAAGAATCATCAAGGGAACAATCAACATTGATAAACCGGCAACGGAAAGCAAAACAGGGGAACCAACTGTTTGTGCAAATTGAGCAACCATTCCAGCACCTAAAAGTTGTCCGGATTGACCCAAGAAGAAAATCATTCCGTAACCTTTTTTAGCATCATCAACTCGCATTACGCTTGCAACGAATGCCCAAAAGAGTGCGATTAAAATTGAGCTACTTTCAATAGCAACATAAATTACCCATCCGATGATTTTTCCTGGAATCCAAGAAGTCATGGAATAAAAGAATGATGTTTGATCAATTGCACCAGTAGTTGTATATGCTGTGAAAATTGAAATAACGATAAATAGTGCACTATAAAAAGAACAAAGCAAATAAAAAAGTTTGTCTTTTTTAAGGACGTCTACAAGTTTTCCGTAAAACATTACAACAAAAATATTAACTACTAAAGATAATAGTTTTGCATAAGGAACCCATGAAAAACCTACGAGTGATGAAAAGAGAGCGTCTTTTAGTGATCTGATAAGCCAGTAGTTGCCGATGATGAACAAAAAGGTTACAGCCAAAATACCAAACTTTTTGATATCTTCGTCTGTAAGGTCACCCCAAAAAAAGTGAACTAATTTACGTAACATATGTTCGATCTCCTCGAAAAAATAAAAAATAATTAAAAAAACTCAAAATTTTGATAGCTATTAAAAATAATTGCTAAAAATAAAAAATATCCCGACCCCCAAAGGAATAAGGAACCTGTAATTTATCAGAATTACAGTAAACAATCAATGATCGGCTAAGTTATAAATCTAGAATTACAACAGCTTTATTATCTTGAACCTTAAAAATACCCCCGTAAGTATCAAAACTTTCGATGGTTTGATGTGTGGCGTCTTTGTATCGAAGTTTTCCACGATATTTTATTGTTGAAATAATTGGAGTTGAATCAAAACTAACAATAAAGTTTCCGTTTGGAGAATGAACATCTATCCATTCAACCATTACCGTTTTGTGACCGGTAGTACGAATGATTTTAAATTCAAATATTTTTTCTGACATAGTTTTAATATTTTACTTTAAATTATTTTATTTTAATCTTGGCTTTTTCTCTTGCTTCATCAAGAGTTCCAACCATATAAAAAGCTTGTTCTGGTATATCATCGCATTTGCCTTGTATGATTTGTTCAAAATCATGAACTGTTTGTTCACGTTTTACATATTTACCAGGCATGCTTGTGAATTGTTCTGCAACAAAAAGAGGTTGTGTTAAAAACTTTTGAATCTTTTTTGCGCGATTAACAATTAATTTATCGTCATCAGAAAGTTCGTCCATCCCTAAAATTGCAATAATATCTTGTAACTCTTTGTATTTTTGTAAAATCTTTTGAACTGCTCTTGCAACATCATAATGTTTTTGCCCAACTATTTCTGGCTTTAAGGCGCTTGAAACAGATTCCAAGGGATCAACGGCGGGATACAATCCAGATTGTGCAATTTTACGAGAAAGAACCGTGCTTGAATCTAGATGTTGAAAAGTTGTAGCTGGTGCCGGATCAGAATAATCATCTGCCGGAACATAAACAGCTTGAATTGATGTAATCGAACCGTTTTGTGTTGAAGTTATACGTTCTTGAAGCATTCCCATTTCTGATGCTAAAGTTGGTTGATAACCAACAGCGGATGGCATTCTGCCTAATAATGCAGAAACCTCTGAACCTGCTTGAACATATCTAAAAATATTATCAATAAATAAAAGCGTATCTTTGCGTTCTTCATCTCTAAAATATTCAGCCATTGTTAAACCTGTAAGTCCAACTCTTAAACGTGCGCCTGGCATATCACCCATTTGGCCAAAAACTAAAGCTGTTTTTTCTAGAACTCCAGAAGATTTCATTTCTAACCAAAGTTCGTTACCTTCTCTTGTTCGCTCACCAATTCCAACGAATACAGAATATCCACCGTGTTCGATTGCAACATTACGAATTAATTCTTGAACAACAATTGTTTTACCAACACCTGCGCCACCAAACAAACCAATTTTTGAACCTTTTATATAAGGACAAAGAAGGTCTAAAACTTTAATTCCTGTTTCTAGTAAATCTTCGGTTATTTTTTGTTCAATTAATGTCGGAGCAGATCTGTAGATTGACCATTTTTCGACATCTTTGATTTCTTTTTGACCGTCGATAGTTTTACCCAAAACATTAAAAATTCTACCTAAAACTTCTTTTCCAACAGGAACTTCGATTGGACTTTCGGTATCAATAACTTTTAATCCTCTCATTATTCCTTCAAGAGGTTCAAGAGCAATGCACCTAACTGCTCCATCGCCAAGATGTTGAGCGACTTCGAGTGAAATATAACGTTCATGTTCTAAGTTTTTTTCGTCAGGACATACAATTAGAAGTTTATTGCTGATATCGGGAACATTTTGTTGATCAAATTGAATATCAACTACAGTTCCACTAATACGTAAAACTTTGCCGGTCTTTTTTTGTTCAGGAAAGCTAGCTTTCTCTGCATTTTTTTTAGTTTGCATAACAAAAGCCTTTAAAATTACTATAAAAAATCAAAATTTGTAACATCATTACCAAGTTTTTAAAACTAAACTATACTCGGAATAAGCAAATTCTTTTAGAAACAAGATACTTAAAAAGATTAAAAAACAAAATGATTACTAAAAAATTAACAATAACCTTAATTTCTATCAGTCTGCTGAGCATTATTATTACAGGCAAAATTCCTGTTAATCAAATAATTAGTAAATCTGTTGATGAATTAACAGATCAAAAGTCTAAGAAATTAGAAAGCCAAGAACATTTAATTACTTTATTTGTTCACGGAACAGTTCTACCAGTTCCTTCCTTTTCTGCATTAAATCATTCATTTAATAAGTACACGCCAAAAGCATCTAGTTGTTATCAGAAATATCTTAATTATTTACGAGATGAAGTTTATGCAATATGCCAACCAAGCCAAGGTTTTGGTTTAAAGAAAATAAATTTAGAAGAAGAAAAAAATAAAAAAAATGACATTAATTATTTATATGTAAAATCTTACGAAAAGATACTTGAAAAAGTAGATCAAAACAAAAATCAAAAAAAATCTTTTTATACTTTTGGCTGGAATGGCCGACTTGATCATGAAAAAAGAGTTCAAGCAGCAGAAGAACTTTACAAAAACTTAGTCACAGAACTTGAAAAAATAAAAAAAGAAAATCCTCACCAAAAGATAATACTCGAAGTAATAGCACACAGTCATGGTGGAAATGTTGTTCTTAATCTTGGACAGGCAGAACAGAAATTTAAAAGAAATCTATTAATAGATAAAACAACATTGCTTGGTACGCCCATACAAAACGAAACCAAAAATTTTGTTCATTCTGACGTCTTTAAAAAGGTTTATAATTTTTATTCCAAGGGAGATATGATTCAAGTAATTGATGTTATCTCCACGAGTGCTAAATCAAGAAGGAAAATTAAAACAGAGTTGCCGTCTTCAAAAGTAGTTCATGTGCAACTTCGCGCAGGCAAGCTAAATCCTAGGCACACCGAATTATGGTTGTGGGGAGAAAGAGCGCCTATTATTTTTAGAAAAGACATATCTTTTTATCCATATCCTATTGCAACTTATGTTCCGATTATTACAAGTTATATAGAAAAAAATTTACCGGAAGCTAAAAAATTAAAACTCAATATTGAAAAACACAAAAATTCTTTAGACTTTAATTTTTTTGATAAGTTTTTAACTCAAACAAATTCTTCGATTCAAGAAAAATCAAATCATATCTATGCGCTTGCTGATCTTGAGCAATTAAGAAATCAGGTTAAGCAAAAAATACTTTAATTCATCGATCTATAAGACTTCTTTTATAAAAAAACCATTTTTGGTAAAATCATTTCACATAAAAAGATTTAAATTTCATAAAAAATGATTGGGAAAAAATGATTACACAAGTATTAGCCAAAATTTTTGGAACAAAAAACGAACGTGAACTCAAGAGTATGAGACCAATAGTTCAAAAAATTAATAGACTCGAAGAAAAAATGCTTCAATTTTCTGATATTGAACTTATAGAACAAACAAATATCTTTAGAGAAAGAATTTCTCGTGGTGAATCACTGGACAGCATTTTGCCAGAAGCTTTTGCACTTGTCAGAGAAACAAGTAGAAGAAAATTAAATATGCGTCATTTTGATGCACAGCTTATTGGTGGAATTGTTCTTCATCGTGGAAGAATTGCTGAAATGAAAACCGGTGAAGGTAAAACTCTTGCTGCAACACTTCCAATGTATCTTAATGGGCTTTCTGGAAAAGGTGCGCATCTTATAACTGTAAACGACTACTTGGCTCGTCGTGACGCAGAATGGATGAGCCCTGTTTATAATCACTTAGGATTAGAGGTTGGAATAATACAAAATCAAATGAGTGATGAAGAACGTAAAAAAGCATATGGTGCTGATATAACTTACGGAACAAATAACGAATTTGGTTTTGATTATTTACGCGATAATATGAAATTTAATTTAAAAGATTATGTTCAGCGTGATCTTAATTTTGCAATTGTTGACGAAGTTGACTCTATTTTAATCGATGAAGCAAGAACACCTCTGATTATTTCTGGACCAAGCGAAAAAGGAAGTGATCTTTATTTAACTGCAAACAGAGCAGTTCAGCATCTTAAAAAAGATGAAGATTACGAAGTCGATGAAAAAGCAAGATCAGCACAATTTACAGAAGATGGAATAGATAAAGTTGAATCTGCAATGCACGTAGATAATCTTTATGCTCCAGAAAATATTTTAGTTTTGCACCATGCGCAACAAGCGTTAAAAGCGAACGTATTATTTGCAAATGATGTTGATTATGTTGTTAAAGATGATGAAGTTTTAATTGTTGATGAATTCACCGGACGAATTTTAGGTGGAAGAAGATATTCTGATGGTTTGCACCAAGCTCTTGAGGCAAAAGAGGGTGTAAAGATAGAAAGAGAAAACCAAACTCTTGCAACAATTACATTGCAAAACTACTTTCGTATGTACAACAAATTATCTGGTATGACTGGTACTGCGCAAACTGAAGCTGGTGAATTTCATAGCATTTATAAATTAGCAGTAAATGTTATTCCAACACACAGACCGATGATCAGAAAAGATGCGCCGGATATTATCTTTTTAAATGAAAAAGATAAGTTTGATGCTGTTGTAGAAGATATAAAAGAATCTCACAAAAAAGGACAACCTGTTCTTGTTGGTACAATTGCAATTGAGACTTCAGAAAAATTAAGTTATTTATTGAATCAAAAAAATATTCCACATAATGTTTTAAATGCAAAACAACATGAACGCGAAGCTGAAATTGTTAAAGAGGCTGGAGAAACGGGAAGAGTTACTCTTGCAACAAATATGGCTGGTCGTGGTACTGATATAAAATTAGGTGAAGGTGTAAGAGAAGCCGGCGGACTTAGAATTATTGGTACAGAACGTCACGAAAGTAGACGAATTGATAACCAATTAAGAGGTCGTTCTGGTCGTCAGGGGGATCGCGGTTCTTCAAAATTTTATCTTTCTCTCGAAGATGATTTAATTAGAGTCTTTGGTGGTGAAAAAATGCGAGACAGGATGATGCGCATTGGCATGGAAGCGGGTGAGAGTATCGAGCATAAAATGGTTTCACGCAGCATAGAAAAAGCACAAGAAAAAGTAGAAAAACATAATTACGAAATTCGTAAACATCTTTTAGAATATGATGATGTTTTGAATCAACAAAGAACAGTAATTTACAATTATCGTCGTGAAATTTTAGAAGGTGCCCAGCAAATTCAGGTTTTAATTAAAAACCTTATAATCGATGTTGTTCATAGTGTTTTTGCAATATATTGCTCAAAAGAAAAATGTAATCGCGAAAGCGAAAATGCAATATTCGAATCTCTAGAAAAACTTACAAACATCAAGGTAGAAGAATTTCAACAAGCAGGTTTAAATACAAAAAATAGTACTGAATTTGAAAAACAAATTACAGATTTTCTTGTTTATCAATATGAACAATATCGAGGTCTTCTTGCTGAAGAGATGGTAAAAGAAGCAGAAAAATGGATTTTGCTAGAAACTGTAGATCAAGCATGGAAAAATCACTTACAAAATATTGACCATCTTAAAGAAGGAATTGGACTTCGTGGTTATGGACAAAAAAATCCATTAATTGAATACAAAAAAGAAGCATATGTATTGTTTCAAGATATGATGTATCAGATCAAATGGGATATTACTCGAAGTATTTTTAGAATGAGACCAGAAAATTTTAATGCTGCAAGTGTTCACGAAATTGAACGTGAAAAAGAAAAAGAATTAGATGCTGCACAAGTTGGTGGTGATAATACTTCTTCTGCAAGAACTGTAAAACGTGAAGAACCTAAAATTGGAAGAAATGATCCTTGTCCTTGCGGTTCTGGCAAAAAATATAAAAAATGCTGCGGCAGGTAGTTTAGGTCAAAGTTTTTATTAAGAAAAATATATTTTGAACAAGTTGTAAGTAAAATAAATCAGAGGGAATATCTATGAAGCTTGTAGAAAGTACAATTTCAATCGACGAGCTAAAAAATATGTCTGAAAAAATGTTTGGAAGTTTAGTTAAGGCTGTTGTAGACATTGAAAAAGAAATCATGGTAGTTGATGCTGCCATGCATTCTGATGAAGAATTTATGCTTCTGGAAAATGGTTCTTCTCAAAAGTTTTTATGGGGTATAAATATATATCCTGAAGAAATTGGATCTTCAAAATGGATTGTATTTGATTCAATGATAAACCTTCGTCCATCGTGGGGGAATAAAAGTCGCGGAGTTGACGATTTACAAGTTCAAGAAAAAATAAAAAAAATTGTTAATAGATTGGTGACAAAATGATAATACATAAAGAACTTGCAGCCGGGCGATGGTTTAAATTTTCTCTTTTTGAGCAGTTAGCAAATGTTGGATGTGACATTGAGCGTACGATTCAATGGAAGAAAGATGGTAATATTGAATATAGTAAAAAAGCGTTTGAGCGAGCATTGGAATTGTTGGATTTTACTATAGCAGATCCAAAAAACAAGGGAGCATGCCTTAAAGAAATTGTGCGAACTCGTGAAGCTATTGTAGATCATTTTGTTTTTGACAATGAGTATAATTCTACAGATGAACAGTGGCAAAAATATTTTTATGATTTTAATTATGCAGCAGCTTTACAGCGAGGAAGATGATAAAAAAATGCTGTGAAAGATAAGTTATGGAAAGTGAAAAAGAAAATAGTGAAGATCTATTTAAAGCTTTGGTTAGATTAGAAGAAGCCGTTGTTGATTTTGAAAAAAATAACACAAATCTTAAAGATCAATATGATGACAGGTTATATCGAACCTTTCGTGATTCTATGATTCAAAGATTTGAACTTTGTGTTGATTTATTTTGGAAATATTTAAAAATTTTTCTAGAAGAAGAACTTGGAATGCCTCATGAGTTTCACTCTCCTAAATCTATTATCAGAGGATCTTGCCGTGCAAGATTAATTTCGGAACCAGATGCTGAGTTATTTCTTAACATGATTGAGGATCGAAACCGTACGTTTCATACATATAAAGAAGAAGTTGCCGATATAATTAGCGCAAAAATTCCTGAATACTACAGAACAGTGAAAAGTTATATAGATAAATTGGTGAAATGATAAATAACCTATGATAAATTTACCTCGTGATTCAGAAAATCAAACCTTTAAGTCTTTGGATTTTTCTGAAAAATCTTTAGCCGCGTATACCTTTTCTGATTGCTCTTTTGAGAACTGCACTTTTATCAAAAGCATTTGGAAAAACGCTAAATTCAATTCTTGCGTTTTTAAAAGCTGTAACATAAGTCTTGTGGATTTTAATGCGTGCAGGCTACAAGATGTATTATTTGTAGATTGTAAAATTGTTGGAGCAGAATTTTTTAAATGTGATAAATCTTTATTATTTTCCATTAATTTTAAAAATTCTTTTCTACGATATTGTAATTTTTCAGATTTGAATTTAAAGAAAGCTGCTTTTAAAGAATGCAAAATTAACGAATCTAACTTTATTAACACTTGTTTAATAGAAACAGATTTTGCTGATACTGATTTGCAAGACACTGTTTTTCATAATTGTGATCTGAGTAAAGTCAATTTTTGCGGCGCATCAAATTATGTAATTAATCCTCATGATATCTTGAAGCCTCTTGTAAATCAGTTTTATCTCCATTTATTGATTTAATGACAATTTAATGGCCATTTAATGGCAAAATATTGGCCAATTAAAGTCAAACTTTCGTGCTTAAAGTGGTTGCGCGAGAATTTTCTTGTTTTAAAAGATTCAGCAAAAAAAAGTCGTAAATATGAATTGAATCCAGAAATAAGTAAAAATCTGTTTGAATAATCTTTTTTAAATTCTCTCAATTTAAGCTATGAAATTATGGCTTTGCAAATCCGAGATTCAAGCGTGGATTTGCAAGGATCTTTCGTTTAGCCTATCAGGACGTGTAAATAATGTATGCAAAAATAATATTTTTTCGATATTTAGGCAGAATTAATGATATTTGAATTCTTGAAAATTTAAAAAACTTTACATTCTTTGTCTATTTTTCTTAGTCTTCTTTCGATTTAAATACCATTTAAAAAACAAAGAGATGCAATGGTCAACCTCTTGAATGAAGGTCGGTTAATTTCTTTTTTGCGAAAATTTTCTAGAACACAAAGAATTCTTTCTTCACTTTTTTCGATATTTTTTGTTTCTTGTATTTGGATGTTTTTACTTTATTTACCAAATAAAAATTATATTGAAGCACAAAGTTTATTGCATCAAAAATTACTTTTAGAACAAAATAATTTAAAAATCAACTTGAGTTTATTAATTGATCAGGAACAAAAAAGTAAAAATTTATCTATAGAATTTCAAGATGTTTTGCAGGATCTTAAAAAAAATCAAAATTTAGATTTAATATTAAATTCTTTAAAGAAAAATAATCTTATATGCACATCTTTAGAACCCAAAGACACAAAAGATAAAAGCTTTTATAACAAGAAATATCTTTCATTAAATGCAAAAGGTTCATTTAAAGAAGTCGTTTTATTCCTAAAAGAAACAGAAGAAAATATTCCTGGAATAAAATTTAAATCAGTAGAATTAGAACGCAAAAAAAATAATCGAGTTATTTTTAAATCAAAACTAAGGACTATAGATTTTGATAAAATTGATTCACGAGAATCGAATGATTCACGAGAATCGAATGATTCATAAGAATCGAATGATTCATGAAAATCAAATTCTTTGTTTTTGTTTATCTTGTCTTTTATTAAATTTAAATTTCTTATGTACAGGCCAGGAGATTCCGGATCCTTTTTTAAGATTTGATACGGGAAATAAAAGTTCTGTAATTAAGAAAAAAGAATCTACAATTAATTTGCTTGGAATAATAAAAGAGAAAGATAAATTTGGTGCGATTTTAGTAAAAGATCATCAAAAAGAAATAGTATTTTTGCAAGATAAGGTTTGGGGTTACAAGGTTACAAAAATTTCTTTTAATAATATTTTGCTTGCAAGGGATGGGGTAACTAAAAAGCTGGAGATGATAACTTAAAATTGTTTAAAAAAGGAGTATGGGGTGGTCAAAAAATTAAGTCTTTTATTTTTTGTATCAATTTGTTTTGTTTCTTCTTTTTTAAAAAGCAATGATCTCTTTCTTCCTCCAGAAGATCCACATCTAAAATACATGCCTCCTTTTACTTCGAATTTAATTGGAGAATCGCAAGATAAGTTAGAAGATGAAAATATAAAAAGAGTTAAAAGTGTTGTAACAGAGATTGTTGAGAGTAGCGATAAAGAATTGGAAAAAAAGGCAGAAGAATTAATTAAAGATAAAACTAAGTTGAAAGATTTTCTGTACTCAATTTCGGACGAAAAAGAAGTAGCAAAGACCACTAACGAAAAGCAAACTGTGAAAATCCCCGGGAATGTTAATGCTGTTTTAGATTCTTATTATCAAGATCCGGATATTTTGGATAAAACGATTTCTTTAAAGTTAAAACATGCAGATGTAAAAGAAGTTATCGAATTAATAAGTAAAATGCTTGGTTTGGATTTTATTATAGATTCTGGAATTAAAGGAAAAGTAAGCAATGTTAATTTTCAGGATGTTCCTGCCTCTTTTGCATTAAAATTAATTTTATCTTCAACAAAACCGCAACTTTCACTAATAAAAGATTTTAATGTTTGGCGAGTTATAAAAAGCGTTGATGCTATTACTTTGATTGAAAATCAAATTCAAGAACTTAAGTTAAAAGATTTTGATTCTGAAGTTGTAACAATTTTTAATGCAAGATTTACAGAGAGTTTTAAATTGCGTGCCGAAAAAATGTGGGATGGGATTATAAATGGTAAAACAAACAAGCAAAATTATTATTTAGTTTTTGATGATAATACGCGTAAGGTATTTTTTAGAGGTCAAAAGCAAGATACGCAAGCTTTCAAAGAATTTTTAACACAAGTTGATGAAAAGATTTCGCAAGTCCGAATTGAAACGCGTGTTGTAATTGCAAACCAATATTTTGAAGAAAGTCTGGGATTACAGGTTTCGGGAGTTTATAACAGAAGTGGAAGTGTGAGCCGGTCGGGTTGGAATTATATTGGTTACGGTCCTGTTACAACTGGTGGACAAGGTGATATTCCACCAGCTGATTTGATGGATTGGTCTTTAAATTTATTACCTCGCGCTGCAAGTCAATTTTTAAATTTACCAATTATTTTTGGTGGAAGAGATTTAAACAACAAAAGATTGAATTTAGTTTTGAATGCTGCTGAAAATAAAAATGAAATCAAAACAATTTTAAAACCAACTTTACTTGTAAATAGCGAAGAACCTGCTGAAATTTTAGTTGGTGAACAAGTTCCTATAGAAACAAGCGTTCAAGAAAGAATTGAAGGTTCGTTGCGTGATATTAATACAATTAATTACAAAGATTTGGGAATGAAGTTAAAGGTAAAGCCAGTTGTTTCGCCCGATCGCAATTCTGTTTTTTTAGATATTTATGTTGAAAATTCATATGTTAAGGATGGTTCAACCGCAACATCTTTTGATGCAAAAAAATCAATTATCGCTACAACAAAATCCAGCAATAGAGTTTTGCTTAAAAGTGGAGAGACAACTTTGATTGGCGGTTTGATTACTAGCGATAAACGAAAAAATAAAACAGGAATTCCCTTGTTGCAAGATATTCCAATTCTTGGATATCTTTTTAAAGGCAGAAAAAAGACCCGAGCCGATGAACAACTTATGATTTTTATTTCTCCAACGGTTGTTTAGTTAAATAAAGTTGGCGGATTTGTACATAAAGTAAAATTTATATATAGTGAACTACTTAAAAACGAAGGTTTATAAGGGTTATTTTAATCGAAATTATCTTTTTGGGATGGGTTTAAAAAAAATGCATGCAAAAATATTTTCTGCAACAACTGTTGGCATTGGTGCGCAACAGGTAGAAGTTGAAGTTGATCTTTCTTTTGGTTTAATTAAATTTTTTATTGTTGGGCTTCCTGATAAAGCAATTAATGAAAGCAAAGAGCGAATTCGTGCTGCTCTTAAAAATAGTGGATTACGTCCTCCGGACAGATTAATTACTGTTAATTTGGCACCAGCAAATCTTAAAAAACAAGATATTCTTTTTGATGTTCCAATTTCAATTGCAATTTTACAGGCATGCGAATTAGTTAGTATTCCAAAAAATTTCATTGAAGAAACTTTATTTTTGGGTGAAGTTTCTCTTGATGGTGATATAAGACCCGTTCGTGGAATTTTATCTATTGCTCATCAAGCACTAAAAGATGGTAAAAAAAGATTAATTATTCCAAACGCGAATACAAAAGAAGCAAGTCTGATAAAGGGTTTAGAAATTATTGGTGTGCAAAGTTTAGTTGAACTTGTTGCATATCTAAGAAACGAAAAAACTATTGAACCAGAAGAAGCAACATTTGATCAATTCACAGATGTTATAAAAAATCATCCATTAGATTTTGGTCAAGTTAAAGGGCAATGGCAGGCAAAGCGCGCATTACAAATTGCAGCAGCAGGTCAACACAATGTTTTATTTATTGGACCTCCTGGTTCTGGTAAAACAATGCTTGCAAAAAGACTTGCAACAATTTTACCCCCAATGAGTTTTGAAGAAGTAATTGAAGCTACAAAAATTTATTCAATTTCTGGATTATTAAATAATAATTCACTTGTTTTTCATCGACCTTTTCGTTCTCCTCATCACACAATTTCACAGGCTGGTTTAGTGGGTGGTGGAAGTAATCCTAGACCTGGCGAAATTAGTTTGGCGCATAAAGGTGTTTTATTTCTTGATGAATTAACTGAATTTAAAAGATCGACATTAGAAGTTTTGCGTCAACCGCTTGAAGGCAAAAAAGTTTTAATTTCTCGTGCAAGTTCATCTGTAGAATATCCTGCAGCCTTTTTATTAATTGCTGCATTAAACCCATGCCCGTGCGGATATTTTGGTGATTCTAAGAAAAAATGTGTTTGTACGAGTACGCAGATTTCAAAATATTTCAATAAACTTTCTGGACCATTGCTTGATAGAATCGATTTGCATGTAAATGTTTCTTCAATTAATTATGATGAAATTAAAAACACCGAACTTAAATCGAAAAGTTCAAAAGAGATGTATGCAGATGTTATTAAAGCAGTGGATATTCAAACAAAGCGTTTAGGTGAGATTAGAAACGCATCTATGGTTTCTGACCAAATAGAAAAATATTGTGTTTTATCTGATGATGCAGAAAGACTTTTAAAAATTGCTTTTGAAAAATTAAACTTGAGCATGCGTGGTTATCACAAAATTTTAAAAATTGGTAGAACTATTGCTGATTTAGCATCAAGTGAAAATATTGAAAAAGGACATATTCGCGAATCAATTATGTATCGTTCTTTGGATAAAGGTTTTGAATAAATTTAATGATGTATAAGAACCCCTGGACTTACGCGACAGGGTTACCGCAATATCGCCTCGAGAGGCTCTCAAGTAGAAATAAAACGTGGGAATAGAAAATGCAAAGTCATCATGCATATACAAGTATGTTTTTTCATATTGTTTGGGCAACAAAAAATAGACAGCCATATATAAATTCAAAATTTAAAAAATTATTATATGAATACATTGGAAAGACGGCGACATTTAAGGGTTGGCACCTGCTTGCTGTTGGTGGAATAGATAATCATATTCACATATTAATTCAAAAAACATCTCGTTATACGATTTCAGAGGTTGTTTGTGTTATAAAATCTAATTCATCAAGATTTATTAGAGATACATTTTTAAAAGATTTTTCTTGGCAGGGTGGTTATGGTGTTTTTACTGTTGATATTTCTTCTTTACCCAGGATTAAAAAATATATCTTGAATCAAGAAGAACATCATAAACAGATGACTTTCGAAAAAGAATATGTTTTGTTATTAGACAGATATAAAGTGGCTTATGATTTACAAAATTTGTTTAGTTAAGTTAAATGAGAGCCTCCATGCCCGTCGAAGCCTTGGCGAAGGCTGGTTGAGGCGGTATTGTGGTAGCCCAATGCGTAAGCTTTGGGGTTCTATATGATTTTAGGCGTTGGAGCGGATATCGTTCAAGTTGATCGTTTTAATTCGTGGAAAAAATATTCAAAAGATCAGTTAGAAAGAATTTTTTCAGAACAAGAATTAAAATCTTATTTAAAAAACGGTGAATACAATCTCGAGTTTTTGGCATCGCGTTTTGCCGCAAAAGAGGCTTTTTATAAAGCACTGAGTCAAACATTAGTTAATTTAAAATTAACAAAAAATATTTTTCCATTTTTATTTGCCTGCAAGCATGTTGAAGTTATAAAACCTGTTTGGGGAGTTCCTGAATTAAAAGTTGATTGGGAGGCTTTTGAAGAAAAAATAGAAAATGAGCTTCCTGAATTATCTACGCTTATTTCTTTATCTCACGAAAAATCACATGTTGTTGCTTTTGTGATTATCTCTTTGTCTTAATGGTATCTAAAATTTAATTTAAAGATTTTTCTATTTCTATTTATAAAACGGAGTGGTAATGAGTAGAAAAAAGCTTGGGCATGTTTTGTCGGGTTCGCTTTCTGAAGGCTTGGTAATGAAGTTGGATTCAACTTGTGGGCTCGAAGAAGTTAAGACCGGGAAATTTGTTACTGTTTTAGGAAATCAATATACATTTTTTTCGTTAATTACAGATTTAGAACTAGAA
>DAOVNS010000034.1 GCA_030630075.1 bacterium
AAGTAGGCCTCACAAAAAAAAGTCCAAAATCGATGGTTTTTTCTCAAAAAACATAGGTTTTAATACAACTTTTTATAATCTTTTTAAAAATATAGCAATTAAAATTCCTATAAAACAAAATTATTTAAACCCATCGGGGGGAAATTTAATAATTTTTTTAAGGAAAACTATATGCTAAAGAAATTTTTAAAATAAAAAAGAACCTTGAAAACATCAAGGCTCTTTTTTAGATAAATTTTGAGAACTCACATTAAAAATAAAAATGAGGTAGAGTTTGGAGCTTCACCACCGGAGTGATAAAGTCGTTTAGAAGCTTGACAACTATATTAACATTCTTCCGAACGTCATAACTGAAGCCTCTACTTCTTACTACTTTCCCTACCTCAATATTGAGTTTATCAAAAATAATATTTCAAATGCAATAAAAAAATAAAAAAAAGTAGGCCTCACAAAAAAAAGTCCAAAATCGATGGTTTTTTCTCAAAAAACATAGGTTTTAATACAACTTTTTATAATCTTTTTAAAAATATAGCAATTAAAATTCCTATAAAACAAAATTATTTAGACCCATCGGGGGGAAATTTAATAATTTTGTTTAAGGAAAATTGTATGTTAAAAATTTTTAAAAGAAAAAAAATAAGTATTTTTAAAAAAACAAAAGTTAAATTAAAAAAAGTTCTTCGAATTTTTGGCCCAGGTTTTGTAACAGGAGCTGCAGATGATGATCCTTCAGGAATAGGTACATATTCCATTGGGGGAGCAAAATACGGTTTGCTTTTAGCATGGCTAATTCCGTTTCAACTTCCTTTAATGTATATAATTCAAGAAATGTGTGCACGAATTGGACTTGTTACAGGAAAAGGGCTTGCAGCTAACATGAAAAAGTTTTTTCCTAAACCAATTTTATATGGAGCAATTTTAATTTTAGTTTTTGCAAACATAATAAACATCGGTGCAAATATTTCTGTAATGGGCGCATCGCTTAGTAGAATTTTTGGAATTAATATTCATTTTTGGGCAATTTTTATAACTATTCTAATTGTTTTATTACAAATCTTTGTGCCATATCATTTTTATTCAAAAATATTAATTATTCTTTCTCTATTTTTATTTGCATATGTTATTACTGCATTCATGACAACTCAAGATTGGCTTGAAGTTTTAAAATATACTTTTATTCCTCATTTTAAATTTAATAAAGATTTCATTTTAATCGCAACCGGTTTTGTTGGAACAACAATATCGCCATATCTTTTTTTCTGGCAAGCATCTCACGAAATTGAAGATGCAAAAGATAATGGAGAACTAAATCTTACGGGAAACAAATTAAAAAGCTTAATTAAAAAAGTTCGCATCGATACTTTTGTTGGAATGTTTTTTTCACAATTGGTTGCTCTTTTTATAGTTGTAACATGTTTTTCTACTCTTCATAAAAGCGGAATTACGCAAATTCAAACTGCTTACGATGCCGCAATGGCACTTGAACCTTTAGCCGGAGAATGGGCTTTTATAATATTCACAATCGGAATAATTGGTGCAGGTTTTTTAGCTATTCCTGTTCTTGCTGGTTCCACAGCTTATGCCATTTCAGAAGTTTTTGATTTTAAAAACGGACTCAGTTACAAATTTAAAGAAGCAACATTTTTTTATAGCACAATCGCTATTTCTACAATTGTTGGACTTCTACTTAATTTTATTGGAATTAGACCAATGAAGGCACTTCTTTATGCCGCAATTATAAATGGAATATCTGCAGCACCATTAATTGCCTGCATAATTATTTTGGCGAATAAAACAAAAATCATGGGACAACATAAAAACAATATTTTTTCAAACCTAGTTGGAGGCTTCACGTTCTGTATCATGATCTTGGCAGGAATTATATTGTTTATTTAAAAAACACCCCCACCCCGATTGCAAAAAAATGCCTTTTTGATAACCTAAAAGTGGATGTAGTAATTAAATAAACTATCAACACTTTATTAACACTCTTCGGGGGAATATATGAAAAAATTATTTTTCGTTTCTATGTTTTTTTGGCTTTCTTGCCTTCTATTAAATCCAGTATTTTCAAATACCCCAGATACCGAGAATCCAGAAACTTTACTATCAGAAAACTTAATGGATCTAAAATCAAACAATTATTTAGAAATTCAAAATCCATCTACATTTCAAAATTTCATTTCTACTTTATCTATTGTCCCAGAAGCATTATTGAAAACAGCTGATAAAGTTAGTGCTACTTTTGATTGGGTTGCAAAACGCATTGATTCAATTTTAACAAAACAAGGTGCAATAAAAACACTCCTTATCCTTGGGCCGCTTTTTACAATTTACTGCTTTTTCTTTTCACCCGAACCCGTAAAAGCTTTAATTAGTTACATTGTAAGTTCTGCCACTAACGGTGCATCAGAAATTGCTAGTTCAACTGTAGATGGAATTAATGAAAGTGGTGATGTTATGCCAATATTAAATGAAGTCACACAAAAACTTGGTGAAATTCAAGGTAATTACGATATAAGTTATAAGATTGGACAAACATCTGGTTTATGGAATTCTATGTGGAATTCACCACTTTCAACAATTACTTATCTTATGGGTAGAGGTATTGAACACGGAGTTGGCGTTGGAATTCCATTTATAGCTGGACTTGGAATGCAAAAATGGATCAAACCATAATTTAAAATAAAAGGATAAAATTGAAGGCAAATTTTTGTAATAAATATCTAACATTAATTTTCATACTTTTATTTTCTTACATATCTACAAATAATACTTTTGCTTATGATGAGGAGCATTTACAAAAAGTCCGATGGGGAACAGTTACCCTTCCTTGGGCAAGATTAAGCTGTGCTCCCTTATGGAACCTAAATTTTAATGGTGGATATTATAAATGTTCATGCTTTAGCGCAGCTAATTGTAACGGCGCATCATTTAAAAAAGCAAACTTAAAAAAATCAGATTTCTACTTAACAAAACTTAAAAATACAAATCTAACACAGGCTAATTTTAAAAAATGTATTATGCTTGGTGTAGACCTTACAGGCTCAACCGTTTTGGAAGCAAATTTTGAAAACGTACTCGGTCTAACTAATAAACAAAAAGAATATATTAAAGCAAACAATGCAATAAACGTTCCATATAATTTATCTCATGAAGATTTTCTTTTAGAAGTAGAATTAATAAAAGAACTTCGCAGAGATCCAATAACAAAGTTTTTTAGATGGACGTTTAAATATTTATCATCTTGCTGCAAAAAACAAGAACAAGAAAAATTAAAAACTGAATAAAAATAAAGCTCCCTTCTAAATCTCCCCAAAGGATTCTCATGAACAAAATATTGTTAAAACATTTTGTTATAAATCTACTGTTTTTTGTAAATATATTATGCGATATTCCTGAAAACACATTAATTAGCATTAATACAGGAACAAAATCTGTCGAACAGTTTTCTATCGCTGAAAAACTAACATCTTATTCTTTAGAAGATAGACAATTTAAAAATGTTACAATTAAATCAATCGCTAAATATAAATCAAAAGATTTTGTAGTAATTCAAACATATTCTGGAATGCTTTGCTGTGGAACAGAAGCGAAAATATTTAGCGTGTCTAAAAATAATTTCATTAAATCTACCGACTTAGATTCAACTGATATCTTGCTAAGCAGTGAGTTAAAACAATATCCTGTAGAAAAAATTGTAAGTTGTGAATCAGAAAAAGAAAGTACTTTTTTTATTTTAAGCTTAGAAGAACCGCATACTTTTTTCCAATGTGATTCAAGCGGAACCCCGTTCTTAATGCATAATAATCCAGCCGTTTTTGTTCTTGAATATGTTATCGAAAAAAGCCCTGAAATATTTGGATTCGTTATTGATAAAGCACCTGAAATAGTAGAAATCGCATCGAGCTCTGTACTCGCTTTATTTGGAGCAAAAGTTGCGCATGATAATATCAAACATAGTCATACCTTTAACGAACAAAAAAAAACTGAAATTCGGCAAAAACATATTGATTTTCTTGAAGAGAAAGTACGCAATCAAAAAGCAACGATAGAAGATCAAGAAAGATTACAATTATTTACAGATTTTCCTGGTATTTCAGATGAAGAAGTAGATAAAAAAATAGAAGCAAATCGAAAACATAGAGAATCTTATATAAAAAATAATGAAGCGGTAATTAAAATCTTAGCTAAAGATAAGTATGAACAACTGATAAAATATCTAAAATTAACCAATCAAATTAAATCAAACACTCCTAATAATAATGTAAATCTAAATAATGATGTTTCAACAGAACAAGAAAAACAGCCTCCTGTTATTGGTGATGACAATGATAAATCTAACGATAAAGAATCAGATAAAGAAAAGCAGAAAAACAAAGCTCCTTCTTCTAAAGACAAAGTAAGAGAGATTCAATCTAATAATGATAAATTGCCAAATCAAGGATTAGTTACTACAGGAAAAATATCCAATGCCAAACCTGTTGACGCCGGAAAGCAAGGCAAACATGTTCCGGGTCATAATAATTTTGATCCTGGAAAATCCGCATGGCCTGAAGGTGAAAATGGGGTAGAATTAACACAAGAGGCATGGGAAAATGGAGATTTTACAGATAATCCTGATGAGGTGGTTAAAACGTATAAAAAGGATGATTTAGAAATAAAAGTTCATATAAATGGAAAAGGACATATTCATGGTTATCCAAATTATCCGCCTAAATAGGAGATTAAAATGAATTTAATTAAAAAAAACAAGGTTCTTTCCGATATCAAAAAAATATATAAACATGGAAATTGCAAATACGCTATATGGAATTATGTTCCATATGATTTTTGGATTAAACCTTTTAAAAATTGGTTTCCAAATATGTATTCTTATAATGGAACAGATTTTAACTATTCTGTTTGTTTTACAACACATTTAAATTTATCACCTGTAAAACATCAAATAGGAACGGAAGAATTTAGAGATTATATGCAAACCGAAAAAGTTCTTGACTTATTGCTTACAAATATTTCAGTTGTAGCTCCATATGCAATCGTAAAGTATCTTCAATATAGGCTTATAAATAAAAATACAAAATTGTTTAGCAGTTATATACCATTTAAACCTGAACATGCAAAATATGGTGATAAATTGAAAGAACATCTCCAAGAAAAAAATATAACTTGTCTGGAAGATGATATATTGTTTGCTAAAGTTGATGATAAAATAAGTTTAGAAAACAGAATCGAAGATGTGAGGGTTTATAATTGCCTTTTTAATGACACTGACGTTTGGCCCAAATAATCAAACAGTCTTTTACACTTTATTGCTTTTTCTTTTCGCCAGAACTGGTAAAAGCTTTAATTCGCTACATTGTAAGTTCTGCCACCAACGGTGCATCTGAAATTGCAGATTCAGCTGTAAGTGGAATTAATGAAAGTGGTGATGTTATGCCAATATTAAATGAAGTCACACAAAAACTTGGTGAAATTCAAGGTAACTACGATATAAGTTATAAAATTGGACAAACATCAGGTTTATGGAATTCTATGTGGAATTCACCACTTTCAACAATTACTTATCTTATGGGTAGAGGTATTGAACACGGAGTTGGCGTTGGAATTCCATTTATAGCAGGGCTTGGAATGCGAAAATGGATCAAACCATAATTTAAAATAAAAGGATAAATTTATAATAAGTGTAAATTACTCTAAAATAAGCATCCTAATTTAATTTACAACCAAAAATTCTATTAATAGACCTATTAATATGATAGCATGCACAAAAAAGTAATTATGAATTTTACAAAGTAAAGGCAACAAACATGAATTGTTCATTAAAAATATTTATTTTTACAATCTCACTCTTATGCTTTAGCAATCTCACACTAAATTGCGAACCAGACCCTTATTATGAAGAAAATCCTTATAAAATAGATGAACCCTTTAGCAGAAAAGATTTTGAGGCGTTATTAAAAGGTTCAAAAAAAATGCAATATTCTAACCTACTAGCAGCATCGTGTAATAAGCGTAAATTTCCAGAGGAAGTAGACTTATCCTATTCTGCATTACATGGAGCAAGTTTTCGAGAATCCTCTTTAAAAAAAGTAAAACTCATAGAAGTAGGAGCTTGGTTAACAAGCTTTAGATGGGCAGACCTTGAAGATGCAGATCTATCTCGCGGTGACTTTACCAATGCACATTTTTTTGGCGCAAACTTAAATGGAATAATAGCAACTGAAGCAAATTTTAAAAATGCTACAGGTTTAACAAATGAAATAAAAGCAATCCTAAGAGAACAAGAAGCTAAAAACGTTCCTGAAGATTTAACAGAAGAAGAATTTGAAAAAGAAAGAATGAGGGTGCACAGATTATCCTCATCTAGAATTGGAGAAATATTAGAATATATTATGTATCCATTCTTTTATCCAGTAATTAAGGGATGTGAAATTTTTCTTAAGTGCACAGCAATTCCTGTAATAAATGGAGTTGATAAACTTGCTGATTACATATCATATTGCTTCAAGAAAAAAGTCGAACAAGAAAAAGAAAGAATTGAATAAAAAGCCATTCCAAAAGTTTATCTCATGTACAAAATCTTATTTAAATATTTTCTGATAAATTTATTATTCTTGGGAAATCTATTCGGCGATATCCCTATCGGAACATTAATTAAAACTAATACTGAAACAAAACCCATCGAACAATTTTCTATATCTGAAAAAGTAACATCTTATTCTTTTATAAACAGACAATTTACAGATATTGCAATTAAATCAATCGCTAAATATAAATCTAAAGACTTTGTCGCAATTCAAACATCTTCAGGAATGCTTTGCTGCGGAACAGAAGCTAAAATATTTAGCGTGTCTAAAAATAATTTTATTAAATCTACCAATTTAAACACAACTGATATTTTACTAAACAATGAATTCAAACAATATCCTGTAGAAAAAGTTGTAAATTATGAATCAGAAAAAGAAAATATCTTTTTTATCTTGAGCCTAGAAGAGCCACATACTTTTTTTCAGTGTGATTCAAGCGGAACTCCATTCTTGATGCATAATAATCCAGCTGTTTTTGTTATTGAGTATGTTATCGAGAGAAGCCCTGAAATATTAGAATTCGCAGCAAGTTCCGTACTCGCTTTATTTGGAGCAAAAGTTGCGCATGATAATATCAAACATAGTCATACCTTTAATGAACAAAGAAAAGCTGAAAGTCGACAACGACATATTGAATCTCTTGAAGACAAGGTGCGTCTTGGTAAATCAACTATAGAAGATCAAGAAAGATTACAATTATTTACAAATTATCCAGGAATTTCGGATGAAGAAGTAGATAAAAAAATAGAAACAAATCGGAAATATAGAGAATCTTGTACAAAAAATAATGAAAATGTAATTAAAGTGTTAGGTAAAGATGGATATGAAAAGCTTATAAAATATTATTTAGTAACACAGCAAATTCAAGCAAATAATTCTGCTAATAATATAAATATAAGTAATTCTGTATTAGAAGGAGAAGAAGATAAAGACAAATCAGATCAAAGACTTGCTAACTTTGCAAGCAATAAAAGAGATGGGCATGGAGTTTTTGTTCCTTCATCAGGTGGATCTAGTGGAGGATCAGGTGGTCCTGAAGATCCAGATAATTTGTTTGAAAAATTTAAAAAATTTATTTCTAATCCAAATGCATTAAACCATATTTTTGGAGATAGATCGGGTCATATTAAAAATATGACAGAAGAAAATATAAAAAGATTTATAGATGCGGTGAAACCCGAAAACTATGTTAAAACATATGATTATGGTTCATGCAAAAAGGACTTATTTCACAAAACAATCGAAAATCTAGGTCAAATTTGGGTTGAAACTATTCAGGGTAAAATAGTTAATGCAGGTCTTAATAATATTCCAAAGTGATAAAATATGAATAACATTTATAAAAATAAAAAAATAAGTGTAATGCAAGCTTACAAATCGATGTTTGCATTACTCGATCAATATCTCAAAACTCTCAAGGAAAAAGGGGCTCATTTTGCCTTGAGTTGTTTCATAGGGGATATTCTTTTTGATTCTGATTATGATTCTTCGTTGGATCCTGCGTGCTGGAGTGAATTTGCATATTTATGTTCAAACGATGAAGATAAAGCAAATGAAAATGATCAAATAACAATAGAAAAAGGATATCAAGTAATGATAGATTTTTTAAAAGATTATTGCGAACCGTGGGAAGATATTTACGAGGGTAAGCAGACTATTCTAAAGTTAGTTAACTTAATTGAAAGTGATAAATCATATAGGGGGAAATATTTACACTTTGTGCAAAAGGCTATTGACGGAAAAATAAATATACACGCTAATAGTATTAAGGAAAAAGAAGTAAAGTGTATTATTAATGGTAAAATATCTGTTTGTAAAATAACAAAAAAATGAAAGGAAAATGGATACGTTTAACAATTCCAGGAGTAAAGGATAATGCTTATTATATCAAGTCATTGCTTGATGATTATGATGGATTAAAAATTACAATATGGGATGGTGAAAAAAATGGAAAATTAATATTAATTTATTTTCAAGCAGTTGAATCATATAGATGTTGTGATGAACATAGCAGAATACAATTATTTAAAGAATTAGATGAAAATTATGAAGAAGATTTTTATGCAAATTATAATCTTTTTAAAGTAGAAAATTCTAATTATATAGAATGGTTGAATAAATCCTCTTGTGGCATTACAAAAGAGTTTGATTTGCAACATTATGTCCTTATGGATAGAGATAGCGTAATAGATATTATTTCTTACGAAAAACCTGAATTTAAAGATATAAAATAAAACAAATTTGCATGAATTAGTTTTTTAATTTTTCTAAAACAAGTTTTCTAATTTCATCATTAAAACAAAGAGTGGGTTTTAGTTTTGGTTTTTGCAAAAGACAGTTTTCTTTTTTTTCCAGCAACTCGGCAACGGATTTATTAAGTTGATTCATACGTTTAAAAATATTTCCTTCGCCATTCATTTTCATCCAATCAATATTAGCTTTTTCCCAAAAAAGACAGGTGCTTGTCATATCAATTAAAAAGGGCACCTTCATATACATTGCCTCATTGCAAACAGTTGGACTAGGTGAAGTTATAAGCAAATCCGAAACTGACATCAATTCTGATATTTTTGACGTAAACGGAATAACGGAAAAAGTAACCCTACCAGAATTTTTAATTCGATTAAAACTTTTTATAAGTTTATTATTACTTCCAATACAAACTAAAAGATGTAAATCTTTATTACTTTTTACAAGCATACGAACATAATCAACAAGTTTATTAGAACCAGTTCCGCCACGCATAAGCATTACAACTTTTTTATTTTCAGGAATATTCCATTCTTTTTTTATTTCTTTTTTGTTTTTTGGAGTAAAAAAATCTTTACGCAAAGGAGCGCCAACTTCACGAACACAACGCAACGGAATCTTTGCTTTTTCTAATTGTTTTAACATTCGCGGTGTTTTTGCCTGAACAGACATAACAAAATTATGATCACGACATTTTTCCATATTAAAAATCCAAGTTTCAAGATCAGCATCAAGAGTAATAAACATAAAAGGAATATTGCATTGTTTGGTTGCCATATAAGCAGGATAATTTAAAAATGGAATTACAGAAATTAAAAGATCCGGTTTTTCTTCTTGCAAAAACGTCGTAAAACGTTTTTCAAACGTTTTTGATTTAAAACCAAAGAAAGCTTTTGCGGGATAGTGAACAATAAAATTAACCGAACGAATATAACCATTTCTAACTAATGCAGAATGCCATTCTTCTCCATCAAAAACATTGTGAAAAAAATCATAAATCGGATTAACTAATTTGATTTCACATTCTGGCAAAGCATCTTTTAAAACTGCACAGGCAGACATATGCGCATTGCCACCTTTACTTGTAAAAACAACAATTTTAGATTTTTTTGTTGGAACATTTGAATAACAAATAAAATTCATAGACATAAAAAAAACTACCGCTAAATTTTTTTTCATTACAATCCTTCCCCTACAAATTTTTTAAAAAAGATTTCATACTTAAAATGACAAAACAACTAACAGATTTACAAGTCTAAATACTAAAGGATAAATCAAATGATACTTGAATTTTTAGGAGTAGTCTTTTCTTTATTAATAACTTTTGGGTGGTTAATTATTCCAAATTCACCGCAACTTGTTGGTAAATCCATCCGAAATATTAAGACAAGAGAAAAAGTTGTCGCACTAACTTTTGATGATGGACCAAATCCACCATACACAAATCAAATATTAGAAGTTTTAGATAAACATAACGTTAAAGCAACCTTTTTTATGACGGGAAAACATATAAAACAATCACCACAAACATTAATCGATGTTTACAGGCAAGGACACGAAATTGGAAATCATTCATGGAGTCACAAAGTTTTGGTTGGAAAATCTTCCAAGTCTATACGTGAAGAAATTAATTCAACAGATAAATTAATTAGAGATTTAGGATATAAAGGAACAATATATTTTCGGGCACCAAAAGGATTAAAATTTGTAGCATTACCAAAAATTCTTAAAGAACAAAATCGTTATAATATTTTGTTCGATGTTATTGGATGGGATTGGACAAATCCCGGAACGGAAAAAATCGTAAAAAATGTAATAAAAAAGGTTCGTCCCGGTTCCATAATTTTATTGCACGATGGAAACGGAGATGTCGATTTTATTGGAACCGATCGAAGTCAAACCGTTGCCGCTACAGACATCATCATTCAACAATTAAAAAAACAAAAATATATGTTTGCAACAATTTCAGAGTTACTACGGAAAAAATAATCTTATAGTTAAAAAAACTAAGGACTTACTGTTTCGGTAACCCTTGTCCATCCACTTTTAATTGTCTCAACAATTCCACCATCAGATTCTTGAGTAACTTCAACTTCGGTTACAGGAATTTGTTTGGGAGCTCTTTCTATAACTATTTTTTTAGTTTTATTTAAAAGCCATGCTTTTTTCTGACCCGTCTTTGCTTCTAAGGCACAAACAACAACTTTTCGTGGAACTAAAAATTCTTTTTTTTCATTGTCATTTACATACTGAACAGCAACTAACATAAAATCTTTATCGCTAAATCTTTTGCTCATGTAATCAGGTTTTAAAATTTGAATTTCTTTGATAATTGAAAAATCAAGAACATTTACAGAATCATCGCTTTCTTTTCTAACACCACCAATTGATGTGTTTCCGGTAAAAGAAATTTCTCTTACATCAACAATACTTTGCTCATCATAAATTTTTCCAGAATAAAAACCTTCACCATCTCTTAATTCAATAAATTCAGGTTCTAGTCCAAGCGATGCACTTCCACCACCACCCATGTTTATAAAAAGAGTAGAAATTATTAATAAAGAAAAAGTATTTAAAATAAAAGTTAAAAAACTTTTGTTGTTTTTCATCAAAACTCTCCTTTGTTTCCATAAAAATTTTATAATTTTATACAGATTAAAATTACCAGAGAGTTGTATGAATACACAAGAATTACGAAATTGAAAGAAAAATGGCTTTTAAAAAGTTGGCCTACGCCAGACGAAATTGCGCAGCAACGAAGACTGGTGGAGAGAGGGGGATTCGAACCCCCGATTCCGGTTTCCCGGAATAACGGTTTTCAAGACCGCCGCGTTCAACCACTCTGCCATCTCTCCAGAGAATGGAAAAGTATTCTAGATACTTTTTCGATGAAAATATAATTTCAAATTTTAGAATGTTTTAAGATATGTGAATTTTTATGCAAGAAATCCGTCTTCGCTTTAAATAGTTAAGTGTATTTTTCTAAAACACTTAACTTCAAAACAATATTACGTAATAAAATATAGTTGCTTCGCCGGACAGTCTTCGATCATGTTTCTAATCAATATCAATCAATTAAAAAATGGCTTGCCAGGCGTAGTTGCGCAGCAACGAAGACTGGTGGAGAGAGAGGGATTCGAACCCTCGATCCCGGTTTCCCAAGATACTTGCTTAGCAGGCAAGCGCTTTCGACCACTCAGCCATCTCTCCGTAAATTCACAATTGATTTTAGCATAAAAAATTTTAAAGAACATCTTTGTACCATCAAAATGTTTCTGGTAAAAAGAACTGCCACCCTTTAAGTAAGATGGCTTTCCAGCTGACCTGTCCTCCGAAGCCATGAAAGGCGAAGGGGGAAGCCACGTAGGGCGTAGACTGGCCTGCCATCCGTAGCTACTCTGAGCGTAGGATGGTGCGCCCAAGAGGAGTCGAACCTCTAACCTTCAGATTCGTAGTCTGATACTCTATCCAATTGAGCTATG
>DAOVNS010000051.1 GCA_030630075.1 bacterium
AATTTATCTGAAGCTGAAAATCAATATGTATTACAAGGTCAACTAATCCAGAAAACGTTATTAACTTATTCCGATATTATCAGCAAAAGAGAAAAGATTTTAAGTAAATTAATTTTTATTATTGGCGATCTTGAAGAACGCCAAATTTTAAATATATGGAAAAGATCCCCAAAGGCTATTTCATTTATAGAGCTACAAAGATCTATTTTTGATGCAGAAGCTTTTTTTAAAAAATTATTTTGGGATACGCCTTTATATTTAGGTCCTGCAAGTATTTACAAAACAATCAAAAACTTTGATTTATATAATTACATAAACTTTTCAATATTGATTGCTTTCTTTTTTGCACTGTTTTTCATTACAAAAAAACTTTTATTTGTTTTAAAAAATTTAATTCAACTAAAACTACCTTTATCTAAAGAAAATAAACGTAAAACATATTTTTTACTCACAATAGATGCTTTAACAAATTTTGCCATAACCAATTTAAAGCTTTTATTCACCTGGGCATTTATATACTTTCATATATTTTTTGACTTCAGATATATTTTTTCGTTCCTAAAACCTATCGCCAATTCCTATTCGATTGCATTATTTTATTTAATTTCAATTCCAATCCTTATATATCTTTCAAGCCAATTAATATTAAATCTCAAAATTTTAAATCAAAAATTAAGTTTTTTATTCTTTACAGAAAAAAGCCAAAGTAAATTTTTATTTTTATTAACATCAATTCTTTATGCAACTTCAATCTTAATACCATTAAGAAGAGCATTTTTATGGTATAGCGACTATCCATCAGAATTTCCAAACGTTATACTTGCTGCATATTCATTAATACTCATTATCGTAATTTTACTTTTCTTTGGAAAAGAAGACATTTTAACGTTAATTCCTTCCAAGCTAAACTTCTTCTCTTGGCTAAAAACAAAAATAGATAAATATTACTATCCTGTTTTTATATTCTTCATGGGACTATTGGTACTTTCTAATCCATATATTGGTTATTCAAATTTAGCATGGTATTTATTTTTTGCAGTTCCATCCACAGTATTTTTGATATATGGAATGTTTTTTATACATCATTACATTAGAAAATATTCAGTATCATTTTTCCTACAAGAAGATGAAGAAGAAATTGTTGATAAATTTGATTATGCAAAAACATATTATGGTTTTTTTATAATCGTTACATTTTTAGCTCTTCTATTTTCTAATTTTTTACTCATCAGCAGGATATGGAGATTTAATTATAATGCAGAATCATTATGGACTGCATTATCCGAAAATTGGGTTTTAACAATAGGAGCCGATATAAAAATAGGCATAATCCAATTTTTAACAATGATAATGTTTATAGCGTTCGGATTTTTAATTTCATCACTATCTCACAAATTTTTACTAAACAAACTATTTGATATTTTCCGAACTGAACCCGGAACGCAAAATACTTTTTTTAGAATATCTCATTATATAATTTTAAGTGTTGCGATACTTTTGGGACTTGGTTCAATTCACCTAGAACAATTTATTTTTTGGGTTGGTGGTTTTCTGTTTCTTGGTTTAGGTATTTCATTAAAAGATATTGTAACAGATTTTGTTGCAGGATTTTTAGTTTTAATTGAACGAACAATTGAAATAGGAAACTTCGTTCAATTGGATGATCACACAAGAGGAACTGTTCATAAAATATCCGCTCGAGCGACAACAATAAGAACTGCGAAGAATTTTTCCATTATTGTTCCAAATAAAGATCTTATTTCAAAACCAATTATTAACTGGGGTCAAGGACGACTAGCTGTTGGATTTGAAGTAACTTTTTTAGTTTCTTATAAATCTGATCCAGCGGAAGTAAAAAAAATAATGCTCGAAGTTATAGGAAAACACTCTGCAATATTAAAAGTTCCATCAATTGTTATTAGATTAGAAGATTTCTCAGAAGATGGATTAAAGTTTTTTGCAAGAGCGTTTATAAGTTCACGAAGAGTTAGAGACCAGTGGGATATTGCAAGTGACTTGCGTTTTGCGCTGCTAAAAGAATTTGCAGAAAATGATATTGTAATTCCATTCCCACAAAGAACCGTACATTTTTCACAACAAAATAATAAACCTGTCAAAGGAATCGATATAAAATTTGATAATCACTAAATATTAAATTAAAAATTTTACACAAAAAAAAGCGGCAGTGTTTAAAAACACTGCCGCTTTTTGAATAGTTTCTAATGGATTAGAAACGGCCTCTGCCGCCACCATTGCCACCAAAACCACTGCCGCCACGTCTTGGTCCACCAAAACCGCCGCCTTCGCCGCCACGTCTTGGTCCGCCGCCGCCGCCACCAAAACCGCCACGACCGCCTTCTGGTCTTGGACGAGCTTCGTTAACTCTTAAAGTGTTACCTTTAACATTTTTTCCATCAACGCCTGAAATTGCAGCTTCTGCTTCTTCATCGTTGCTCATCTTTACAAATCCAAATCCTCTGGATTGTCCTGTAAATTTGTCTTTAATAATTGAAGAAGATTCGATATCACCGAATTCTACAAATAATTCTCTTAATTCGTCTTCTGTAAGATCCATTGGAAGATTTCCAACATAAATATTTTTCATAAAAATCCTGAAAAAATAAGTAAATAAAATATAAATAAACAATATACAAACTAATAATCGCATCAACTATAATGCGATATTTTTTAACTTTCTACTTCTAAACAACCCTCCTCGAAACACGCCATGTAACTTACTCACTAATAAAAATGGTTATTGGCCTTTTTTTTATTCAAAAATTTCAAAAATGAATTTTCAATGCAAAATTCTCAGTAAATGTAATATTGGGAATAAATTATAAAGAGAAAACCTTTTCGGTTGAAAACTTAATATTTTATAGAATTGTTACATTCCCACCAAAGACCATCTTTTAGAAAAAACTTACATATTCAAACTTCTAATAAATCATACATTAAATAGTTCTTTAAAACAAACATCAACCAATTTTATACCCATTTTAAGTAAATAAATCCACTTTTAAGTGATTTTTCATAAATCTTCAGATAAACAAGCCAATTTTTCAGCACCAAGAACATTCAAAAGGAAAGCAAAATCTAAATTATTACTCGAAATGGCATAGTCATATGGAGTCATCCCAAAGATATCAATCAAATTTAATTCGGGTTCAAAAGACAAAATTAGAGTAAAAACTTCTACACTTCCTGCAATAACAGCAATATGCAATAGTGTTTGGCCTAACCAATTTCTTGAATTAACATCTATTTTTTTAACACTTAAAAAATTAGCTATTTTATCAAATTTTCCCCATAAAACTGCTTGATGCAACCCTGATTGAGCAATTGACATAGTTGGGATTGCTTGTTCATATGAAAAAACATGCTCTGACGAAGAAAAAAGATCCCCATACTGCTGAATAAGCTCAAACGTAACGAACTCCTCAGACGCACCAACAACACGTCTTCTTCTTACTGTGTCAACACATTCGCCTATCAAACTAGAAAAATGGAATTTTGGATTAATCCAAAATCCATTTTTTTCAAGTTCGCAAAGCGCTGATAGTCTTTTTAATTCTTTTTCAATGCTAAGTCCTGAACTTCTACACACCTCAAGCATCCTTGCGAATTCATCTTTAGCTAAAGGGTTAACCCAAATACCTTTGCTTTTTAAAGCATCCATCATTAAATATGATTTCGAGAAAGATAAAAACAGAACAATCAGACTTACTACGATAAATTTATACTTCATAATCCCCCAAACAAGATAAAATTTAACAATTGCTATTAAACGATTGTTATTATATAAAAACATATTTTTAATCGTCAAATCAAAATTTTATATAATTAAGTAGTTGGAACAACAAATATTCGACTATTAAAAAATGAAAAATTAATTTTGCTCAAAAGAAGATGTACTTTATGAAAATCATCCGATTTTATATAAATATGCCGACTTTCTGTTTTTTGAATTCTATAAACAATTGGTTTTGAAGGACCCAAAACCAAAATATTTAATTTTGTAGAAATATTGATATCACTTAAAACATCAAACAATACTTTAGAATCTTTATCTAAAACATACGCATCTACATTTTGTAATTCAATTTGAACAAATCTTCCAAACGGAGGATAACTTGCAAGTTTTCTAAATTCAAGTTCATTTTTACAAAATTCAAGATAATTAATTTCGTTTAAATACTCAAAAATAGGATTTTCTTGCATTGCCTGAACAATCACCCTGCTTTTATCAGATGCTCTTCCAGCTCTTCCTGCAACTTGAATAAGTTGCTGCAAGGTTGTTTCACTCGCATTAAAAACTGGAAAATGTAAATTTAAATCTGCCCACAAAATCCCAACCAACGTAACTTTAGGAAAATGATATCCCTTGGTTATTAATTTTGTACCAACCAAAATATCAAAAGCTCCTTTTTCAAAATCAGTAACCGTTTCTTGCCACGATCTTTTTTTGCTCGCTGAATCTAAATCGGCTCGCTTAATTTTGGCTTCAGGAAAAATATTTTCCAGAATTTTCACAACTTGCTGAGTTCCAATTCCTTTTTTAATCAAATCTTTATCCCTAGCTCCGCAGCTACTACATTCTCCACCCAAGTCTTTTTTATAAGCACAGTAATGACAACTTAAAAAGTCTTTATTATCTCTTGAATGAAAAGTAAGACTTACCGAACAATTTGGACACTGAAAAATAAATCCACATTTTTTACATTGAACAAAAAAACAATATCCACGACGATTGATATAAATTATAACTTGTTCTTTTTTGTCTAACGTTTGAGATATCGCATCTTGCAAATCCTGAGATATCCAAAAAGATTTTCGTCTTTTAGCTTTTTTATCCTTTAAATAAACCAGTTCTACATCAGGAAAATTACCTGAAAAACGTTTTTTTAGTTGGAAAAAATTCCATTTTTTATTTTCAGTATTAAAAAACGAATTTAAAGAAGGAGTTGCCGAACCTAAAAGAATAGGAATGTTATATTCTTTTGCTCGCCAAATTGCCACCTCTTTACTGTTAATGCGAGGATGCTTTTTTTCCTGAAAACCAGATTCATGTTCTTCATCAACAATAATTAAACCTAAATTTGATATCGGTAAAACAATCGGCAAATGAACACCAACAATTAAAACCGGTTTCGAATCGGTAAGTTTTTTCCATAATTCATTTTTTTCGCTAACCTTGCTGGCACTATGAAAACCAATTATAGAAAACCTACTCGCCAATTCTTTTTGAAATAAAGCTTGAAATTGAACACTTAAAGAAACTTCCGGAATTAAAAAAATAACGGTTTTATTATTTTCTAGGCACTGTTCAATTAGTTTTTTATAAACTTCTGTTTTTCCAGATCCTGTAACACCATGAATCAATGTTGGGCAATAAGATGGTTTATCTATAAATTTTTCAACAAATTTAACTATGTGACTTTGCTCATCTGTTAATTCTATTTTTTTAGATTCTTTAGTATCGGACTTATCGATACCCTGCTCTTTATTTTCTTTTTTAAACAAAAAGTTTCGGATTCTTTGGTAAAAATGCAACGGCTCTATAAAATAAAACTTTGATACTTTTTTAATAAAATTATTATATTTTGAATCATCGGGAAACTTTTGAATACTTAAAAATTCCTTGATTTCAAAATTAATATCTTTAGGTAAATTTTCATATTTCTTTAAAACTAATGCCGGAATTGTATTCTTTTTTAATGGAACCTGAACAACTTTACCAATAAGTTCGGTAGAGCAACTTTCTGGAATTTTGTAAAAAAGAGGACGAGAAAAACCTTTTAATAACCTTACTAAAACATACATCTTCTAAAAACTTTTATAAGCATCAGAAGAAGGCATAACGGGAGCGTGAACCCTAATCTTAATCTTGCTAAAGGGAAGTGGAATCTGAAAATGATCCCAACTTTTAGTAAAAGTGAACGCCCATTCAGGTTTGCAATCAACATAAACCAACGGAACGTTAGATTTTGCAGCTAAATATATTGTGCCTCTTTGCAACTTAAAAGCAGGTCCTCGCGATCCATCTCCAACAATCGCTAAACGCTTATTAACATCTATAACATCCAAAGCTTTCCGTACCACCTCAACAGATCTTTTGTATGCAGAGCCATAAATAACCTTGAATCCAAACTTTTCTGCCAAAAATCCCATAATCTTACCATCTCTACTTGGACTCACCACACAATGACCAACGCATTTCTTCTTAAAAAAGAAATATGTAGCAGCTACAATGTTTTGATGCCAAAAATAAAAAACACCCTCGTTTTTATTAAAATCCGTTTTATAATCATAATCCAATTGCACTTCCATGCGATAGGTCGCAAACAAAAGTCTTACATAAAAATAGATGCAGTAACAAATTAAATAATTTAAAAGTCTACTATTCTTAATCTTTTTAGTTAATTTCTTCACCAATCACCCTCAAATTCAAACTGATAATAAAATGGCTCATTCTGTAAAATGCTTTATTTTAAGCGAAAAATCTATAAAATAATAAATTATTAGTTTAAAATAACTCGTGTTAATTTATCGTCAATCATTAGTATCAAAATAAAGCATGCTATAAAAGTAAGGATAAATAAATGATTAAAAAAATAATATTAGCCTTATTAATTCTCGTTCAATCAAGCTGTAATCTAACAACAATTAACTGCTGTAAACCAACAACAGAAGAACCAAATGATCTCAGAACAAACTTTAAACCCGATTATTTAATCACAAAACAAATACCAGAAGATCTTGAAGTACTAAAAAACATGCGTGGTTTATTCTTTGAGCCCGATCCTGTACTAAATGCTCAAAACGGACAAATAACCTGCAAATCAGAAAGAGATGTTTATAACAAAGCAATAGATAATTATGGAGCTCAAGAAGTTGTCTTAAGAACTAAAGATGATTTTAGGTTATCTGCTTTATATTTTAAAAATCCAAATGCACTTTACAACATAATTTACGTTACTGGATATTTTGCGGACGAAACACCAACAGGCAAATGGGCAGCTCCTTTCTGGCCACTTCATAATGCCGAAATTGAAAATTCAGAAATTATACCAGTAAATATGCTAGTTTTTGATTGGAGAGGTTTTGGATTTAGCGAAGGTCGTCATGATTTTTTTAACAAAGATTTTGGAAGTAATGCGTATCCCGACATTCAAGCCGCTGTTGATTTTATTAGAAAAGATAACAATAAACCCGTAGTTTTAGTTGGTTTCTGTGCAGGTGCTGCAATGATTATGCAAACAACCGTTCAAGCACAAAAAAATGGTGCCAATGTCGCCGACGCCCTTGTTTTAAACAGTGTGTTTACAACATTCGAAGAACAACTTAAAAAGGCTAGCATTGCTGCAAACAGGCTATCACATAAATTTATACTCGGGTCTGGAATAGTAAATTTGTTAGACAAAACACTAAATGGAAGCTTGTTTGATCTTAAACCAATCGAAATGATAGAAGAAATAAATGTACCATGTCTTTTTGAGCACTACGAAAACGACCCTTTTGCTATCCTAGACGGAGCAATAGAAGTTTACAACTGTGCAAAAGCTATCAATCCATCTACAAAATTTCTGCTTTCAAAACAAGGCAGACATGTTCGAATTCATTCAAAAGTACCATGTCAGTATAGAAATTTCTTTAATAAATTCTTAATTGATAGCGGAATTCTTGAAGAGAATTATAATCAAAAATCATATTTTGATATAAATAAACCATCGCCATCTTTAATCAAAAATACCGACCTAGATATCGATTTAGACACTAACGCAAAATAACCAACTTTCAATAACTAATTTTTTTTTAATTTTGTCTGATTTTTTTTTTTTAATTTTGCCTTCATATATTTGACAAACAGGGTACCACTTTGTCTATAATTAGATTAGGTAAAGTAGTGTATGTTGGGAATAAAAAAAGG
>DAOVNS010000054.1 GCA_030630075.1 bacterium
AAAATCGGTTTTTATAAAAATAAAGCTAAAGTGCTACATAAAGTTTCTAAAGAACTTTTGCAAGAATATGACGGCAAAGTTCCAAATAATTTAGAAGATTTATTAAATTTACCCGGCGTTGGACAAAAAACATCCAACCTCGCCTTAGGGATGGCTTTTGACGTTCCGAGCATCTGTGTTGATATTCATGTCCATAGAATATCAAATCGTCTAGGACTAGTGAGCACAAAAACGCCAGAAGAAACCAAAAGCGAATTAAAAAAAATTGTACCCAAAGAAAATTGGATTGAATTTAACGATCTTTTAGTAAAATGGGGACAAAATATTTGCACACCGACTTCACCGTGGTGCAGCAAGTGTGCAATTAAACAATTTTGTAAAAGAATTGGTGTTTTAAAAATTAGGTAATTTCGCCCTTGGCATCATTCACGCCCCGCGCATCCAAGGGATAGGACGGGGCTACTAATATTTAAAACTTATTAAGTTCTTCTGCTCTTGTAATTAAGTCTTCAACTTTGACACCAAACTCTTGTTTGCCATCTAAAGTTCTTAAAGCAACAGCATCTTTTTCTACTTCTTTTTTACCAATCACAAGCATCCAAGGAATTTCTTGCATTTGTGCATTTCTAATTTGAGCAGAAATTTGATCCCCAGATTCATCAAGTTCAACACGAACACCAGCATCTAAAAGTTTTTTATAAATACTTTGTGCGTATTCTTTTTGATCATCTGTTATTGTTAAAATTCTAGCTTGAGTTGGTGCCAACCAAAATGGGAAGCGACCTTTATAATGCTCAACAAGAATTCCCATAAAGCGTTCGATTGAACCATAAATTGCTCTATGAATCATAACAGGAGTTTCTTTGCTTTGATCAGCTTTAATATATTCTAATTCAAAGTTCTTTGGTAAAAAGAAATCGATTTGAATTGTTCCACATTGCCATTCACGTCCCATGTTGTCTTCAATAACAATTTCAATTTTAGGACCATAAAATGCACCTTCACCTTCTTGAATTTTAAATTCAAAACCTTTTTGAGTAAGTGCATCTTTTAATGATTCTGTTGCAGTATCCCAAAGTTCAGGCGAACCGATATATTTTTCGGGTCTTGTAGAAACAGCCATATTAAGTTTTTCGAAACCAAACTTTTTATAAACTCTGCTTACAAGATCAATAAGTTTTAAAACTTCTTCTTCAACTTGTTCTGGAGTACAGAAAACGTGTGCATCATCCATTGTAAATCCGCGAACCCTGAACATTCCATGTAAAACGCCAGAAAGTTCGTATCTGTAATCCAAACCAAATTCTGCCATTCTGATTGGAAACTCTTTATAAGAATGTGGTTTTTCTTTAAAAATTAAAATTCCACCGGGACAATTCATAGGACGAACACAATAAGTTGCATCTTCTTTTTTTGCAAAATACATTTTGTCTTCGTAATTATCGTAGTGACCAGATGTTCTCCACAAAGATTCTTTTAAAATTAAAGGTGTCCTAACTTCCTCATAATCACCTTTAAGCATGTGTCTCATGAATTCAATTAATTTATTGTAAATTATAAGACCTTTGTGATGAAAAAATGCAGTTCCTGGTGCTTCTGGATGGAAAGAAAATAAACCAAGTTCTTTTCCTAATTTACGATGATCATATTTTTTTGCTTCTTCAATTCTTTGTAAATATTGTTCAAGATCTTCTTTTGTTTCAAAAGCAACACCATAAATTCTTTGCAAAGCTGCATTATCTTTATCAGCTCTCCAATAAGAACCAGCTAAATTTGTAAGCTTAAAATGTTTAAGTTCTTTAGTTGAATCAACGTGTCCACCCCTACAAAGATCGTAAAAATCACCTTGACTATAAATGCCAACGGTTTCATCTTCTATTCCGTCGATAAGTTCTAATTTAAATTCATTGTCTTTAAACAATTCGCGAGCTTCTTGCTTTGAGATTTGTTTTCCAACAATTTTGAAGTCTTTTTTTGCAAGTTCAAGCATCTTTGCTTCAATTTTTGGAAGATCTTCTTCCTTAAAATTTTGCGTAGGCAAAAAGTCGTAGAAGAATCCTGTTTCTGTTGTAGGCCCAATAGTCAATTTTGTGTCCGGATAAAGGGCCAAAACCGCTTGGGCTAAAAGATGTGATGCTGAATGTCTAAGATTATCTAATCTTTCATTCTTTTTCATAGAAAGCTCCTAATAAAAAACCTACAACGAGTAAACATTTAATTTGTATAAAAAATACAACCATTTCGATATACTTCGAAATGGAAAAAACAGTTAAATAATATAAGAAGTAGCGTATAAGTTCAAATTTAAAAAATAAAGGGAGAGAATATGGCACAAAACGAGCGTCAAAACGAAACACAAAACAACACCCCTGTTCAAAACGAACTTAAATCCAATAAAGTTTTTGTGATCGATACAAACGTTCTCTTATACGATAGTGAATCTATTTTTGAATTCAAAGATGTAACTGTTGGTATTCCATTTATAGTTCTAGAAGAGTTAGATACGTTTAAAAGAAACACTGGTGAAAACGGCAGAAACTGCAGAGAAGTAATCAGAACTCTTGATGAACTAAGATCAAGAGGATCTTTAAGTGACGGGGTTAAATTAAATCATGAAACAAATTCTATCTTAAAAGTTTTACCAACTCCAAATTTAGACCTCGAAAAACAACCATACGGTGATCTTGCTGATAACTTAATACTTCAAACAGTACAAGACCTGGTTGATGATGGCTTTGATGTAACATTTGTTACAAAGGACATAAATTCACGAGTCAAAGCAGATTCTTTAAACTTAGAAGCTGAAGACTACAAAAAGGATAAAGTTCAAACGGCAGAAGAGTTTTATAAAGGCTGGAAAACTATTACACTTCCCGCAAATGAACTTCGCAAAATGACAGCTAATCAACTTCCAGAAATTTTACGTCAACATGAAATCGGATATCTATTTCCAAACGAATTTATTGTTTTAGAAAGTGAAAACAACCCCGAAAACAATAAATTATTCCGATTTGTTGGTGGAAAGTCATTTACTGAAGTAAGAAGTACAAAAATCATGGGTCGTTTTGAAGCAAAAAACATCCAACAGTTAATGGCCATCGATCTCTTAAGAGATGATAGCGTAAAAATAGTCTCACTCATCGGTTCTGCAGGAACGGGAAAAACCTTTTTAACCCTATTGATGGGATTACATAAAGTTGCAACCGAACATCTTTATAGAAAATTTTTAATTACAAGACCTGTAATTGCGCTTGGTGCAGATATTGGCTATTTACCAGGCGAGGTTAAAGAAAAACTAAAATACTGGATGCAACCTGTTTACGATAATCTTGAATTTATCTTTAGCCAAACAAATCAAAAAGAACTAGAATATCTTGCCAGCACAAAAGATCGCCGCCGCAAAAAAAGGTCCTTCAAAGAAAGAGGAGACGCAGCAGAAGAAACAATGGTCGATCTTTTGGAAGAAAAAGGTATTTTGAGCCTTGAAGCAATAACATACATGCGAGGAAGATCCATTCCTTACCAATTCGTATTTATTGATGAAGTTCAAAACCTTAATCCACATGAAGTAAAAACCATTGTAAGTCGCGCAGGAGAAGGAACAAAAATCATTCTAGCAGGTGATCCATTCCAAATAGACTCTCCATATCTTGATTTTAGCAGTAACGGACTTACCGTATGTACCGAAAAGCTAAAAGGACAGTCCATATTCGGAACAGTCTTTTTAGAAAAGAGTGAACGTAGTGAATTAGCAAAAATGGCTGCAAATTTACTATAAGCAACACAGCAAACAGCAACATACAATCTACCTACACAGTTAGTATCAAAAAGCCCCCTATAGCAGGGGGCTTTTGCAATTCAATATCAATACTCTAAACTAAAACTATTAAATGGAAGTTATAATTTAAATGGAGGCTATATCATGAAAAAGGCTATCATATTGATGCTAGCACTAGGCTTTGCTCAAACAAACCTATCAATTGCTCAATCAACAGAAGATTTAGCATCAAAAACCAACAAAAAAACAATTACACAAACAGTTCCGGCAAAAGAGAATCTACAAAAAAACGATAGTTCTGAAACCATTAAAAATAAAATTACGACAACTGAAGAAATTGCATCAGAATCAAAAACCAAAAAAACTGTCCAAAAAGTATCTTCAAAAAAAAGAAAAGCCGCAAAAGCTGCAATTTTAATTTTTCTTGGTTTAACAACTTTGTATGGTACCGACGCGGCATTAGAAATTGCTGTAAATAATTTAAATTTACAAGCATCATTACCAGCATCATTTTTTCAATATTACGAATTTGGGACTTTAGCATCTACAGTAAATACTTATTTATACCAAATTCCTACTACAGAAATTCAAAATAAAATTAATTTAATGATCGACGATATAGGGCCAATCATAAAACCTTTACAATTCGCAGCAACAATAAATGGCATTAAAAATTTTGTAGATGAAAAAGGACAATCAGTAAGAAATTTAGGCACTTGGATTAAAAACATAATTACTTTTTAACAAAACCTTTATGGAGGTATTTTCATGAAAAAGATAATAACACTTTCACTTTTAGCTCTTATGATAGGAGCAAACATTCCAACAAATGTTAAAGCAGAACAGAGTATGGCTGGCAAAGTCGGCAGCGTTGCACTTTATCCATTTAAAAAAGTTGGATCTTCTGCAAGTAACATTTACCAAGCAACCAAACAAATAGTACCAATGGCTAAGCATTCTTTAATTGCAGCAAAAAAACTTGCTCTTGCAGGATTAGAACTCACAAAAGGAACAATGGCTCTTTCAGTAGTAGTAGTTAGTTGTGTTGCAATTGCTTGCGGTGTTGATGTTGCTTTAGCATGGGCATCAGAAAATGGTGTAATTTTTGACAGCTACGCCTTTGGAACATTTTATAATTCAGTTTATGCAACTTTAGAACCAATAGTTGCGACATCTCCTGAATTTTTCGCATCAATTCCAGAACGTTTTTCAAACATAAGTGATGCAATTACAGCTTTTCCTGAATTAATTAGAGCTTAATATAATTTAAATATTATTAAGCGTGAGCCCTTGCCTATCCTTTGGATGCCAAGGGCTCATGTCATTCATTTATAAATCTTAAAAATTCATCAATCGTTTCTTGTTTATTCATTTTTGAATTATCAATAATTATTCCATTATCTGGAACAGTTAAAGGCGCAACTTTTCTTTCTTTATCTCTTTTATCTCTAATCTCAAGTTCTTCTTTAATTTTTTCAAGTAAAACATCTTTATTTAAACGTTCATCATCACCCAAGACACGTAAAGCTCTTGTCTCTAAATCTGCAGTTAGAAAAAATTTAAAATCTGCATCTGGAAATACAACCGAACCACAATCCCGACCATCTGCAACAAGATCATAATTTTTTGCAACATCACGTTGTGTATTTATTAATAAATCTCGCACAATTTTATTTGCACTAACAATTGATGCAACTTGATCAATACTTAAATGATTTAAGTACATTTTGATGTTTTCATCTTTAAAATAAACTTGCGGTTCATTGCGAACGTATTTATACGAAATATCCTTTATAAATTCTAAATCTTCTTGTTTTAAATTTTCTAGATCAGAAAGATTTTTTTTTAATCTATCAATTAAAATATATCCAACGGCACGGTAGAATAATCCTGTGTATAAATAATAAATATTTAATTGTTTTGCCAATTCCTTTGCTACCGTACTTTTCCCACTCCCCGCCGGACCATCTATTGTTATAATCATTACAAAATTCCTTTAAAAACTATTTAACTGCAATGTCTAAACCTTGCAATTCAATACTAACTCTTCCTTCCCATTCATTTTTAGTAACATATGCAGCAACATCAAAGTATTTATCACCAATGTTATTCAAAACAGCATACAAATCGGGACGATTAAAAAAGATGACGGGTTTTATAACGCCATCGGAAAAAATAGAACATTTAACATGTTTTTCTTTAAGCAGCGTTGGTGCTTTTAATAAAGTTACATTTTTTACAATAAAAGCCGGTTGTTCATTTTGATTTCCAAATGGTTCAAGCCTTTGCAAATCAGAAAGTAAATTTGATGTAAGTTCGGGTAAATCAAGTTGCGCATCAATTTTTATTTTTGGAATTAAATCTTCTGGAGTTAATTCTTTTACAATTTTTTCTTCTAGCTTCGCTTTTAATTCTGGTAAATCTTCTTTTTTAAGTCTTAAACCTGCAGCAAAAGAGTGACCACCAAAACTAAGTAACAGATCTTTATTTTCGTTGAGCGCGTCAAAAATATTAAATTCAGGAATAGATCTACAAGATCCTTTTAAAATTCCATATTTATCTAAATGAAAAAGTAATGCAGGTTTTCCATAACCATGAGTTAAACGCCCTGCAACCAATCCAATAACGCCAGCAGGCCAATTTGTGCTTGCAGCAACAATTATATTTTCTTGATCGAGGTTAATATTTTTTTCAAAAATCGCATATTCAATATCATCAAAAATTTTTCGTTCTACTT
>DAOVNS010000025.1 GCA_030630075.1 bacterium
CGTTTGTAACGAAAAACAGTGCCAAGTCGCAAAAAAATCATTTTTTTGTAGCGCTGTCATCTAAATCATTTACAATGCCCACACGATAATTTATTATGTAGCATTAAATGCTGCTTTTAAATTCTATTTGTGCTTCTTGTCCTAAACTTAAAGCGCCTTAATATCAGCTTTTAATTTAAATAAATGTTGGTTTAAATCTAATTTATATTAGTGATCTTGTCAAAAGCCCTATTTGTACATAAAACAATGGTTTTGTACAAAAAAATGATAAAAATAGAAAATATTGAAGATGAATATAAAAAAACTTTATTGGTCAAATCAAGAAATAATTGAAAAATTGAAAAAATCTTTGAATGATAATCAAATTTCCATAACTTCAACAGATACGATTTTGGGGTTTTTGGGTAATATTTCTTCAAGAAGCTTTGATTTTTTAAATAAGTTAAAGGGCGAACGATCGGATAAGCCGTATTTGATTTTAGTTAAATCTAGAGAGAATATTCAAAATTTTGTTGAAACTACTTTTTCGTGCAAAAAATTAGATAACTTACTTGATAAATGTTGGCCAGGTCCTTTAACCGTTGTTTTTAAAGCAAAAAATGATTTGCCCAATTTTTTAACATCCAAAGAAAATACAATTGCAATAAGATGTCCAAAGCATGATGGTTTACAAGAAATATTAAAATATTTTGATGGTCTTTTTTCTACTAGTGCAAATAAAAGTGGAAAGGCTGTTCCAAAAGATATCAAAGATATTGATGCAACTGTTTTGGAACAAATAGAATATCTCGTTGTAGATAATCAAAATAATTCGGATCTTTCTATTGACATAGAAGATTCATCATATAGAATCTTGCCTTCAACAATAATTGATGTTTCGAATAAAGATGAAATTAAAGTGAAAAGGCAGGGTGCCTTTTCTATTAAGGAATTGGAAAATATTTATGGTGAAAAATTCAAAAAAGAAGAATGAGAGAGAAAACTACGGTTTTACTAAAAAAAATATAAGTGAAGCATATAGACTTATAAAAAAATCTAAAAAAATAACATTGCTAACTCACTTTAAACCAGATGGTGATGGTATTTCTGCATGTGCTGCGTTGGCTCATGCTTTAAAAAAAGAAGGTACAACTCTTGTACCCAAAAAAGTTGAGGTTATTTATCCGAGTGAATCTTTATTTAAGTTTAAGCGTAAAACTTCGAATCTTTTAATAAATAAACACAAACAAATTCCAGATCTTTTAATTGTTTTGGATACTGCAAATTATGAGCGTGTTTATTATCCAAAAGAATTTAAAGATATTCCAATGATTAATATTGATCATCATGTAAGCAACAGCATTCATGGAACATATAATTTTATTGATCCGGATGCTTCGAGCACTTGTGAGATTTTGTTTTTTTTAATGGAAGATTGGAATTCTAAAGATATAGATAAATATGTTGCGGAATGTTTGCTCTTTGGGATTTTATACGATAGTCAGGTTTTTCATACACAATCAGTTTATCCTAAAACATTACAGGCTTCAGCGAGGTTAATGGAGTATGGTGCAAATCTTTATAAATTGAAAACAGAATTAATTAGCAACAAAAATCCTCAAATTATTAACTTGTGGGGCAAGATTTTAAGCGATCTTAAAATTGTTAAAAAAGGCAAAGCCGCATGGGCTGCCGTAACTCAAAAAGATCTGAAAAAATATGATTTGGATTTATCTTCGTTAATTGGATTTAATAATTTCTTGTCTCAAATTTCTGATGTTGATGTAACCATGTTTTTTTATCAAACCGAAAAAGGTAAAACAAAAGTTTCTTTGCGATCTAAAAAAACAGATGTAAATAAACTTGCAGCCATGTTTGGTGGTGGTGGTCACAAAAACGCAGCAGGAATTTTAACTGATCGTCCAATCAATCAACTTGCAAAAGACATAATTAGCAAATTGTAGTTTTTACTGAAAGAGTTGCTATTTTATCGCTGAATTTGTAAAAATATTTCTAATGAATTAAGTCATTGAATCTTTTACTTGGGGGAGCGATAAGATGAAAAGCAATGGATATAGTATGATTGAATTGATGATTGTTTTAGCAATTGTAGTTTTTTTTGCAACAATCTCTGTTCCTAAATATTTTGGTTATTATTCTAAAGCAAAGCAGGCTGAAGTTGCATTAAACTTAGCATCATTGCACACAGCACAACAAGCGTATTTTGCAGAACACGGAACATATAGCACTGTTTTATTCGGAGAAAATGGAATCGGTTGGAAACCGCAAGGTTATAAAGGCGGCGGTAAACAAGAAAATTTTTATTATACATATGGTTTTAATTGTCCTGGTGCTCAAGAAGGGGTTCATTATTTTACAGGAAAGCTTGAAGCATCTAAAGACGATTTGGGTGAATGTTACGCAGGAAAAGATAATTTTGTTGCAAAAGCTGCAGGTGATATTGTGGGAAAAGGTAAAATTGATCTTTGGCAAATAGATGCCGATAGAAGAATGGAGAATATACAAAAAGGATTGGATTAAATTGACTAACCCTTCGATACAATTTTCTTTCAGGGTGAGCGAATTTTTAACCAAGAAGAAAAAATAGATATTCTTTAAAGAAAAAATAAATAATAGCTCCGAGTGCTAAAAAAGGTCCAAATGGAATTTTTGTTGAAGTTGCTTTTTTTGTAATGAGAAGATAGATTCCTGCAATTATTAATCCAGAAATAGAACCAGCAAGAAGTGAGAACCAAACTCCAATTGGACCTAAAAAGGCTCCAATCATTGCTAAAAGTTCCATATCTCCAACTCCAAGTCCTTCTTTTTTTGTAAAATGTGTAAATGTTTTTGCTGTTAACCAAAGAACTCCGTATCCTAAAATTGCTCCAACAATACTTTCGTAAAAAGAAATATCGATTAAATCAAAAAGTGAAAAAAGTATTCCCATAGGAATCAACCATAAAGAGAATATTTGAGGAATCACTAAGGCTTGCAAGTCTGTTCTTATTCCGATAATTAAAGCTGAAAAAAATATTAGATATGCAACAAATGATAAAATCGAAATGAATGAAAATATAAAAAAATTATAGAAAAAGAATGTTTTAAAAAAAACACCAGTCAAAACAACTGCTGTTAATATTTCGATAAAAGGATATAAAATAGAAATTGGTTTTTTGCAATTACGACATTTTCCCTTCAATAAACACCATGATAAAACTGGGATGTTATCATATATTGCAATAACTTTATTACAAAACGGACACTTAGAGCGTGTTTCTAAAAAAGGTTGGTCACTAATGCTTCTGTGTGCAACCACATTAAGAAAAGATCCCCAGCACAAAAAAATCAAAAAAATAAATAAAAAAATTATAAGCATGATACTTTAGACCTTATTTTTTTAAGAAGTTATTCCTGCTTTAATTAAATCATGGATGTGAATTAAGCCGCTGATGGTATAATCATTTTCTGTTATAACAAGACTTGTAATGTTGTGGTTTTCCATAATTTGTAACGCATTGTAGGCCAGTGTGTCTACAAAAATTGTTTTTGCACTCGAAGTCATTATATCTTGCGCTGTTTTTTCGAAAACTTTTGGTCCAAGTTCACATGCTCTTCTAAGGTCACCGTCTGTTATTATTCCTAAAAGTTTTTGATTTTCATCAATAACAATTCCAACACCTAGTTTTTTATTTGTTATTGTAAAAAGCAGATCTTTAAATTTTGTATTTACATTTAATAGGGGCAAGCTTTTTTTTGAATGCATTAAAGAAGAAACTTTTAAAATAAGTTTTTTGCCAAGAGCTCCAGCCGGATGAAATTTTGCAAAATCATTTTTTCCAAAACCTTTAGATTTGCTAACAGCAATAGCAATGGCATCACCAAAAGCCATAGTTAATGTTGAACTACTTGTTGGTGCAAGATTAAGAAGGCATGCTTCTTTTTTAAAAGGCAGACTTACCGATAAATCTACAAGCCTGCAAAGTTTTCCATCAGCACAGCAAATTATACAGGTTTCATTTCCCTGGGAAGTTAATATTGGAATAATTTGTTCAAGTTCTGGTCCGGTTCCGCTTTTTGAAATTGCCACAAAAAAATCATTTGGTTGCACCATCCCCAAATCGCCATGTAGAGCTTCACTTGGATGTAAAAAAAATGAAGATGTCCCCATGCTCGAAAAAGTTGCAACAAGTTTTTTTGCAATTAAACCAGATTTTCCCATGCCGCAAAAAACGACACGTCCAGTTGTTTTTAAAATTTTTTCTACAAGATCAATCGCATTAGATGGAATATTTTGAATTAAGTATTCAATAGAATTTTTTTCTTCAGATAAAACATTAATAATCTTTTGCTTTATATTTTCTTTGTTGGCATTGGGGATGTTTGTAGAGTTTAAATTAGTGGAATTATTTTTTTGATTTAAGATCGAATTGTTTAAAAGAGTTTTTTCTGACACTTTAACTCTCCTAATAATTATTAATTATCTTCGGAATTGGTTTCGCTGGAATTTCCATCAATATTTTTTTCAGATTCGATTCTTTCTTTTTCAACTTTATCTAGAAGTTGTGTTATATGACGTTCTTTGTCTTTGTCTTCGTCATACAAAAATCTTAAATCAGCCATGTATCTACCCGAAATAAGAGTTGATAGAGCTTTTCTTAAAGATGGTCTATAAAGTTTTAGAATTTCCAGAGCTGTTTTAAAATCTTCTTGGTTGTCTGCATATGTAGAAAGATAGACATAACATATTGAATAATCGTTAGATAGTCTTGTCTTTGTAACAAAGATTTTACTTAGATCTGGTTCGTCCTGTGAAAGCAGTTGGATTAACGAGGAGATTTCGCGTAAAAAGAGAGCGTTTTTTTGCTCTCTTTTTACTGTTGATGCGCTTGATTTCATTTATCTTAACATACCTTCAAGGTTTTTAAGGTAGTTGTTTTTGATTGCTCGCATCATCCTTTTGCGCCTTTTTTGAGTTTCAGGTTCGTGATAAACTTGTCTTTTCATGTCTCGAACGACACCTTCTCGTTCAATTTTTTTCTTGAGCTGTTTTAAGCTTCTTTCAAGATTTTCACCTACATGAACCTCAATATTATATACTTTGCGCATTTTGTAATCACCACCTTTAATATGGTTAATTGGATGATAAGATATAACTTACTTGAATAGATTATATCGGATTTTCAAAAAAATTGAATGGGTAGGACAAAAATAACAATTTTGGGTAATTAAGAAGTCTTAATCCGCAGTAGGTTTATAACCTAACGCTCACGCATTAGGCTAAATACATGGTGCCGCATCCTTACGGAAGCTTAATGGAAATTTCACGATCTAACAATGTTATAAAAGCTTCATCAAGAGACATGGTTTGCAATGAACCTCAATGATTCTTAATATTGATTTATTTTTTACAGTATTGATGTAACAAAACAAATGCACAAAAATCTATCCAAATTAAGCTTCCGTAAGGATGCGACACCATGTATTTAGCCTAATGCGTGAGCGTTAGGTAGTAAGCAGTTTAGTAATTAAAGCTCAAAGTTCCCAACACTGTTGTTGTTTTATAAACTCGAACACCACTAATATGTGCTTGGAAACCCAATCCCAGCTCTAGACCGTTTGTTACTTTGTAATTTATTCCACCTTGAACCAAATTGTTTTTCCATGCAGAATTTTCTTCTAGTGTTTTTGTATAAAAAAGAGCATTTTTATCGTCGGTATCTTTCATGGTGAATTTGTCTTTTAAATGTTCTGAATGAATGTAATCAAAGTAAAAAGAAAAATTAGTAGAAAAAAACGATGCTTTCATTGATGCATTGGCGTACCAAATTTCTCCAGGTTGTCTTTTAACTTTTGCGAGCCAAGGGAAAACTCCTTGTTGGTATTGGCTGTTTGGTATTCGATAATCAGAATATTCTTTTGATCCATAAAAAATACCACCGAGTCCAAAACAGAGTTGCATCATTCCAGGAAAATCTACATTGATAGTTCCATTTACTGTAAATGCTGCAAAACCATCGTTTCCGGTTGGAACAGAAAATGCTTCGCGTTGATCTTTTTTAGTTCCGGATGGAAACCATCCTCCCAGAGAGACGTGAGGAATTAATGTTGCAATAAGATCATCATTGTCATCTTTTAGGTCAAAAGGAAGATTTACATAAAATTCAACATTCGTATCTTCCATTGTTGTTTCTTTTTGCTCTTGTATATTTAATTGAAGTTCATTTAAAATATTTTCTCTACTTTCTTCATCCATAAGATATTCTTTGATGTTGTCATTTGCTGTTGTCCCGCTAACAGTTTGGTCCGTAAAATGTGGAAATTGTCTGTAATGAACAAGTCCACTTTTTATTTTGAGGCCTATTTTGTTTTCATAAGTTACATGAATTTGACCTCGGAGTCCCATTTTTTCATAATCTGTTTTTATAGAAAAAATACCTGTTGTTAAATCATTAGCATCAAATTCTTTTGGATCAGTATAGTCTTTAGAGATATCCTTTCCTTTTTTGAGATTTGGAATTGGGATGTTTCGGTCTGTCCAATATACAACAGGATTTGCTGATTCTTCTATTTGTCCGTCTAAGATTCTATGGATCCGACTGAAATATTGATAATTGGTGTTGCTTTCTACTAATGCCTTTGTATCTGGCTTTCCATTTGGATCGGGAAAAAACTTTAATGTTTTTCCACTGGGTATAAATTTTGAGTAATCTCGTGCATCTGCGGTGTTGTTGTTAAACAATATTGGCAACATTTTCCACCCACCATACATATCGCCTTCGGGAACTTTTTTACCACCTTTATCTCTTGCGCCAGATGAATGCAAATAAAATGGTGTTAAGTTTAAACTTAATCCAGCACCAGTTTTTTTGGTATAAAACTTATCGGTTCCAAATATTGTAAACATGACTTCTGGATCGTAAGGATTATTTTGAGGAATTGATAAAATTAATGAAAACGAAAAACTTAAAAATAAAGTTATTTGATAAATCGTTTTGGAAAGAAAAGAACGCTTCATCTACTTTCCTTCTTTAAAAATTTTTTAAAGTTTAGATTGCAACGCAATTAAATTGCAAAGCAATAAATATACATTGTTGTGTATATCACTTTTGCAATCTAAGGGTCAAGAAGATAGATAAAACAAAACCACGGCGCTTACGCACCGCGCTAAATACTTAGTGTCGCATCCTTACGGAAGCTTAATAGCTGTAGATTTTTGAACATTTTTTTATGAATTTACCGGAGTTTTATATAAAACCATGTTGCCATACCCTTGATGTCTTTTGTCATAAATCATTATTATTTTACCATTAGGATCAACTTCTGGTTTGTATGCGCGTGAACGAATATGTCTAAGTCTAATAGCAGGTTCTTTTGTAGATGGAAATGTTTCAGCAATGCATTTAGCAAAAACTCTAACCATTACGCGGCTGTCTGCATTTTCTTCAACTTGTCCATACAGTAATGACAAAAACTTTTTATTAACAAAATGTTCTTTGATTTCACTTATTGCATAATATAGTAATTCAGTATAAATACCGTGTCCTCGATGTTCAGGATGAGTATATGATGAGCCAAGATATATGTATAAACAAAAATTTGGTTCGGATTTACAGTTTCCTGCTTTGACCTGAAACAAATCTTGATTATTATATCTTAAAATATTGCAGAAGTTTTGAATTTCCATGAGAGTTGGGATTGATGAATTAAAATTAAGTATTGTTGGTGTTAAAAAGTTATAGCAACAATCTCCAATTATTAATTGTTCTGAAGTTAGACTTAGTTCTTCGGTTAATAGATTATTAATTTCATCATGATTTACAATGTGCAGTTTTAAAAAACTGATTATTTCTTCGGTTGTTTCTTCGTATGCAACAAAAAGTCGTTTTTTTGCAATGTTATTTTTAATGATTTCTTTTTGAATGTTTTCAGGGAATAACAAAAGTTTTGAAGCATCGTTTTCAGTGAAAAGAGCGTGTAGTTTTATAATTTGATTTTCATCTTCAGTAACGGCAAGTCTGTATTTGATCTCTGCATTAAGAGAAGAACAAAATAAAAGTAAGATTATAATTAAATTTTTCATTAGTTAACCTTTAAATATTTTTTATAAATAGTTTCTAATTTTTGAAGACTACTTAAACTGACCCATTCATTTGCGCAATGAATATTGCCTCCAACCGGATTCATTAAAATGCACGGAATGTTTTTTTCTGTGAAAAATCTTCCATCTGAAGCTGCTTGATATTTTATAGATTGAACTTTTTTGTTTATAACTGATTCACTTGCATTAACATATTTTTTCACATAAGGATTATTTTCGTCTATGCGGAAAGCCCTGCCGCAAGCTAGTATCTCAATTTCCAAAGATTGATCAAGACTTTTTATGAAATCAATTATTTTTTCCATGTTATCATTATAAACATGTCTTATGTCTATGTGCATGGATGCATCACTTGGAACTTTGTTTATAGAATCGCCGCCTTCAATTTTTGCAAGATTAAAAGAAGTTTTCCAGTCAGAGTTATTTTTTGGCATTGGAAACTGGGCGATAATTTTATTGTAAACATTTAGAAGTTTTACGATTGCATTTTCCCCGTTCCATACTTCTGAAGCATGGCAACTAATACCCGGTGCTGTAATTTTAAGTTGCAAAACACCTTTTGCTTCAACAACCAAAGTGTAATCAAAGCCACCATCTGGAACAATTGCAACGTTACTCGAATAGTTTTCATTATTGAGTAACTTATTAACACCGTCAAAACCACCTCGTTCTTCATCTGATGTTAAAAATAAAGACACTTTTTTATTTGAATTTTCCTGAGCCAGATTTTTCATAACTTGCATCATTACGGCTACTTGCCCCTTCATATCAGAAACTCCTCTGCCGTATAAGATGTCACCATCTTTTTTTATGCTGAAAAGAGATTCTGAGGCGGGGACAACGTCAATGTGTCCACAAAATACAATATCAGATGTTGTATTTTCGTGATTGGAAATTACAATTGACTTGGAATTGTTAAATTCAAATTCCTTGATATGTAAGCCGGATGTTTGAAAATAATCTTTTATGTATTTTATGCATTTAGTAACTTCGTCGTTGTTTGGATGAACTGTCTTGAAAGAAACTAAATCGGATATTAAATCTGCAAGATTTTTTGTATTCATTATTTTTCTCCCAAATTATTTAAACATGACCTTTTTTTTGTAATTAAATTTAATGCATCGATTGATTTGCCTGTTACTAACAACGATACGATTGCATAGATTGCTCCAGAAAATCCAAATGTAAGATTTGCTAAAAGTATTACTACCGCATTTAATAATATAATTAAGTTAGATATTTTTATTTTTGTGTAATCGTGCAAAAGTTGCGCTACAAGTGTAAATCCTCCAACTGTACTTTTACTTTTAAATATCAAACCTATTCCTATACCTGTTCCAATTCCACCAAGTATGGATGCAAGTAACAGGTTAATATCTGGGGTTGTGAAATTTTGAGTTAATAGAATAAATAATGGAATACTAAAAAAACCTATTATGGTTTTTGCGGCAAAGTTTGTGCCGTATTTTATTACACCAACAAAAAACAATGGGATGTTAATTCCCCATTGGATGTATGCAGTATTAATTCCTAAAAGTTTATAAAGTACGATTGATAATCCAGGAAGTCCGCCCGATGCGATTTTATTTGGACAAAGAAATAAATTAAAGCTCAGTGAAATTATGATACATCCGAAAATTAACATTATATATTCTGTAATATTTGGCATGATTACATTTTTCATAATCATTGTTCCTAATTAAAAACATCTAAAATAAATTTTAAATTAATATAGTTATTAGAATTATTTTAAGAAAAATAATTTACGTGAAAGAAAAAAAAGTAAGTTTCACCAAAGTGCAGATAATACTTTTAATCCTGAAATGTAGATCATAGAAACACCTGCGGCTAAGCCGAGTAGTGTTATAACGTTGTGTCCAGATTTCCATTCTTTTTTTACGAATAGAAGAGCGAATATTGAAAGAACAAATGTTGAAATAATAAGCATTGATGTTAGTGGAGGCAGTGCTTCTCCTTTTATAAGAAGAGAAGTTATTGCAATTGCAATTGTAGTAAGAATAACAGAAGTTTTGTTGTTCCAAATTTTTTCATCTAAAGCATTGTGTATTAATTTTGATTTTGTTCTTTTAAGAACACTTGTAATTAGTGTGCTTAATGACCAAATCATTGAGTGTAGCGTTCCGATGATTCCAAATACAGCTCCGAATAAAACTAGATTGGCTAAAATTTTTGCTTGAGGAAAGTAGGCTTTTAGTACATGAAAAAGTGTTGTATTTAATCCACCTTCAAAATATTTATTTGGAATAGCAAAAAGAATTCCATAAAAAAAGAATAGATACAAAAATCCAACACCTAATATTGCTAGAATAAAAGCGCGCGGAACATTTTTTTTGGGTTTTTCCAAAATTGCATACAATGAAATGATACTTTCAAATCCTCCAAAGGCAAAAACAATAGATGGCACTGCATGAAATATAGAACCTGTTCCGTGAGGAACAAATGGTGTGACTAAGTTTATGTCAAAATTAAACCAACAATATAATGCGGCTGCTCCCAAGGGTAAAATGACACATGCGGCAATAAGGTATTGTACAATTGAAGATGTTTCAGCTCCTGCTATAACTAAAAGCATTAAAATAAAAATTATTAAAACACCTAAATATTTTACAGGAACAAACGGAACAAATGTTGAACACCAAACACCAGCCTGTTGAGTTAAAAAACCCATAGCAGCAACAACTGCCAAAACATAAAATGCAGAAGCAATTATTCCAACTTTGTGTCCACCCCATTTGGAAGGATACAAATAATTCCAGCCTGCACCAGGGAAAAGTTCTGCAGCTCTGCCAAGAGAAAGTCCAATGCATAAAATTAAAAATATACTAAATATGCATGATATTATTCCTGCAGGACCAACTTCATCTGCAAGAATTGTAGGAAGCGCTGCTATTCCTATTCCTATCATTGCATTCATGCCAACTATGATTGCGGTTAGAAGACCGATTTTATTATGATTTTTTTGAGTACTCATGATTTTAATATTCCTTTTTTCATCCAATTAAAGCTTGAATTATTTGATGTATAGAGAAGTAGACCATTAGTCCTCCTCCGATTAAACCTAATATTGTTATAATGTTGTGCCCGGATCGCCACTCTTTTCTTACAAATAAAAGTGATGATATCGAAAGTATATAGGAAATGGCGACAAGAAGAGATGTTAGGTAAATTAGGCTTTCAAGTTTAATTAATAAGGATGCCGAAAGGATTAATCCTGTTGTTACAAAGACAGAGATTTTTGGATTCCAGATCTTTTTTTCAATTAAATTATGGATGAAACTAGAATGGGTTCTTTTAAGTAAAGATGTTAAAAGTGTACTTATTGACCAGATCATTGCGTGTAATGTTCCGATAATTGCAAAAACGGCTCCTGTAAGAACAAGTTGGGATAATATTTTTGTATGTGGAAAGAATCTTGAAAGTACTTGAGACAATGTTTCGTGCAAACCGCCTGCAAAAAATTTACTTGGTATTGCAAAAAGTATTCCGTAGAAAAATAAAATATATATTATTCCTACCGTTAATATTGAAATACCAAAAGCTAGGGGCATGTTTTTTTTTGGATTTTTTACAACAGAATATAAAGAAATAATTGTTTCAAAACCCAAAAGTGCAAATAAAACACTTGGTCCTGCTTTAAATACAGAATCAATTCCGTGTGGGAAAAATGGAAACACTAAGTTGTAGTCAAAATGAAACCAGCAAAATGCAGAAGTTAATATTAGAGGTACTATTACAAAAACAACAATTAATTTTTGTGCGATAGTAGAGGCTTGAGTTCCTGCAAGTACCAAAAACATTAAAATAAACATTATAAGTAAACCAAGAGGGCGCGGTGGGATAAATGGTATAAAATTGTTACACCATATTCCTACTTGATGTGATAAAAAACCAAGACCTAAAATAATTCCCGAAATATAACAAGATGCAGAAAATATTCCTAATTTATGTCCGCCCCATTTGGATGGATATAGATAGTTCCAACCTTGGCCTGGATATATTTCGGTACATCTTCCTAATGATAATCCAATGCATAAAACAAAAATTACACTAAAAATACAGGATAAAATTCCTGCAGGACCGGCTTGTGCTGATAAGGCTGTAGGTATTGCTACAAGCCCAGCTCCAATCATTGAGTTTATTCCTATGATTACTGCTGCTACAAGACCAATTTTATTATGATTTGTTGTTTCGTGTGTGCTCATCAATTATTCCTTTCATTGATGGATTTTGTTTTAGTTGATTTTTTTCCGAGCATCTTGTTTTTTTAGATACCTAATAATGTTATTAATCATACTAATTTAAAATTATATTGTATATTCTGGGGCTTTTTCGCAAGCTTTTGAAAAATATTTTTTTTAAATAAATTTATTTATTGACATTAATGGCTTAGGTAGTGATATAATAAAATTGCAGATAGAATAGTTTGGAGGTTCGGAGTCGGACGAAAAGCTAGGAAAAATGCAAAAAACAGCAAAGAGGTTGTAGAAAAAGTAAAAAAAGGAGTGAGATGAAGATCTTAAAAAATTTGTTTTACCTAATCTTAATGATAGGTATTACATTTTTGGCCTGTCAGGCCAAGGTCAAAAAACTTTCTCCTGATGAAGAGATTCGTCTACTCAAGAATCTTGTAAAAGAAAAAACTGAAGCTGCGCATGCAGAAATAGAGTATTGGCAAAAAATGGGTTTAGTCGGTGGCTTGATTGATGCCCAGGTTGACGAGGTGCGTGAAAAAACAATAAGTCCGGATGCTTTTAATGGATTAAAGACATTAAAGGATCCGCTTTTTGATTTGTTAGCATCTAGTGAGAGGGTTGGTGTTAAAAGATTACGGGAAAGATATGAGTCTGCCAAAAAGGCTCTTCAGAAATATGCTCAAGATTATATAGAAGAAGTTGTAGCTGAAGAAGTAGCTGTTCCTGTTGAAGTAGTTGTGGATAGGGGGGAAGAGGGAATAACTGTGGGATTGCCTCCAACTCCGGAATTACCTCCATTAATTTCTCCTGAAGAAAAAGAAGAAATTATTGCGGTAAAAGAAGAAGAGATGAAAGTTAAACCAGAAATGTTTGAGATACCACCAACACCTCCATTACCTGGAGCACCAGGAATGCCTGCCGCTCCAGGTATGGCTCCACCATCTGAGATGGCTCCAGCACCTGAGATAGGTATGGAAGTTGCTCCAGTTCCTGAAATGGGAATGGGAATGATGCCCGAGGCTCCAATAGCTATGGGAATGGAAGCAGCGCCAGTGCCAGAGGCACCAATGCCCGAAGTTCCTGCAATGGAAATAGAAGAAGAGGAAATCGAAGAAGAAGTTGAAGCACCCGCAATGGGTATGGAAGCTCCAATTCCAACAATTTCAGAAGGAATACCTTCAGCTGAACCCGCTCAACCAGTTGGAATGGGAATGATGCCAGAAGCCCCAGAAGCTACGGGAATGGAAGGTGGCATGGAAGAAATGGGACCATCAGAAATGGAACCATCAGAAATGGGAATGATGCCAGAAGAAGTTGTGGAAGAAGAAGTTGAATCCGCCGAGGCTATGGCGGACATGGAACTTGAAGAAGCACCCAGCGGTATGGCGTTAGGAATGGAGTCTCCTGTTTTGACAGGATTGGAAAGTTTTTCAAAATATAAAAATAATATAAATTTGGTGATGAATTTATTATCTGATGATGATCAAGACGATGATTTGCCTAACATTGAAGATGATGAAGATGAAATTCAAGACGAAGAGGATGAAGAAGAAGCTGAAGATGATGAGTAATTTTACAAATCTCTGAATTTTACAAATCACGGATTTTACGAAATAAAAAATTTAATATAATTTGAATATCAAAGGAGACTGAATTCAGTCTCCTTTTTGTATTTTTGCTAAAAAGAAAGAAAAAATGTATTCCGAATATTATGAAGTTACAACAAATAGAAGCAAAACTTGGTTTGTTGTTGGATATTTTCGTAGCGAAGATAATCTTGTTTTTGAACGAACGTTAGATAAAAAAAACAGTGTTTTAGAGTTTTTTGTACCAAAAGATAATGAAGAAAAATTCCTATGCATTATTGAGACTCTAAAAAAACAAGGCTATGTTCTTGATTCACAAAAAAAAGAAAATCGATTAATACTCGAAGAAGTCAAAGGTTAAATAGCATTTAATCTTTTTTCTATCTCTTTGTCTTCCAAAATTTCCATAATATCGTGAATTGATGGACCCTGGAATGTTCCTGTGAGCAAATATCTAATTGGTCCAAAAACTTCTCTTATTTTTAATCCTTGTTCTTTGCCTTCAGTTTTTAATGTATTAAGAAAGTAATCTGCTTTAACGCAATCTTTTACGTGTGTTTTAATTAATTTTAAAATTAATTCGGTTTTTTCTTTACCTATTTTATTTTCGATTTCTTCTTTATTTACGTTTGGTGAAGAAAAATAAAAACTTAAAACAGGTCCAACATCTTTTAATGTTTTAATATCAGTTTTCAGCTTTTCTAAAATATATTCTAATTTTTCGTCTGAAACATTTTCGCTTGCTGGAATTTCTTTGTGAAGAAATAGTTTTGCATTACCAAGTAGTGACTTTGCAGGAAGTTTTTCTATCCATTTGTGATTGATCCAAGTAAGTTTTTCTACGTCAAATTTTATTGAACCGGTTGAATGCATGTTTTCAAAATTGAAATTTTTGACCAATTCATCAAGGCTTTGAATTTCTTGTTCAAAACTTCCACCGATTATTGCAAGATAATTACAGATTGTTTCTGCTAAAAAACCGTCTTTGCGTAAATCTTCTAACGAAAATCCAAAATCTCTTTTTGATAATTTTTTACCTTCTTTATTACAAATCATTGGTAAGTGCCAAAAAATTGGAAACGGTAATGCGAATGCATAATAAAGTGCACATTGCATTGCGCTGTTAGAAAGATGATCTTCGCCGCGGATTACATGACTAATTTGCATCAACCAATCATCAATAAAATTGGTAAACATAAAAGTAAAGCTGCCATCGTTTCTTGTTAATGCAAAGTCAGAAAAATTTTTCATATCAAAAGAGATTTTTCCTCTTGCCATATCTTGAACATCTAACGATTGATCGCTGTTAAGTTTTAATCTCCAAATAAAAGGTGTGTTTGCTGCAATTTTTGCTTTTATTTGATCATCAGAAAGATTGCGGCATTCGCGATCATATTTTGGAGGGAGCCCTTGTTCTAATTGATGCTTTCTTTTTTCGTCTAATTTTTCTGGAGTACAAAAACAACGGTAAACTTTTTGATTATTTATTAAATCATCAAGATGTTTTTGATAAAGTTCTGTTCTTTTTGACTGAAAGTATGAACCTTCGTCATATTTTAAATTTAACCATTCAAGGTCATCCATTATTGCGTACGAGGCTTCGTCAACATTTCTACTTTGATCTGTATCTTCTATTCGGACTATGAATTTACCATCTTTTTGTTTGGCGAAAATATAATTTATTAATGCCGCTCTTATATTTCCTAAATGCAAAAATCCTGTTGGTGATGGTGCAAATCTTGTTCTGATATTTTTATTCATTATTTGTTTCCTAGGTTTTTACTTTTATTAAGTTGTTAGGGTGTTAACCTTATTATAACCGTTTTATACAAGTTGCAAACAGAGCTTATTTGTAGGGACAACATGTTGTTTTAAATAAAATTTGAATACATTTTTATTGGTGTTAGAATTACTTCTCGCTTTC
>DAOVNS010000049.1 GCA_030630075.1 bacterium
ATCACCTCCATTACCTGCGATTTGAATTTCTATGTGTCTACCATTTAGAATATATTTTTCTACAATGATTTTATCAGAGCCGGTCATTTTTTTTGCCTCTGCGATAATTGCAGGAAAGTAAATTTCAAATTCTTGAGGGTTATCTACTTTTTTAATTGCTTTCCCGCCACCGCCGAGAGGATCTTTGAGCAAGATAGGATATCCAATTTTGGCTGCAGCTTTTTGAGCTATATCTTTTTCTGATTCTAAAAAATTAAATCCTGGAATAACAGGGACGCCAACTTTTTGCATTGTTTCACGTGCGCAAGTTTTGTCGCCCATGAGTTTTATTGTTTTTGGAGTTGGTCCAATCCAGACTAATCCGGAATCAATAACTTTTTGAGCAAATTGAGAATTTTCTGATAAAAATCCATATCCGGGGTGAATGGCATCACATTTTGTTTTTAATGCAATATTGATAATTTCATCCTGATTTAAATATGCAGCAGGACCATTTTTTGTTAGCGCGTGATTTTGATTTGTCTGAAAAACATATGGCAACAGTTGATCTTCTGGTGAATAAATAGAAACAGTCTTAATACCCATTTTTTGGCAACTGAAATTTATTCTAGAAACCACTTCTGATCGATTTGCGATTAGTACTTTTGTTATTTTATGAAGAGCACTCATTTTTGTCTTTTATTTGTTTTTTTGTCCCGAATCCACGTTATTTTAATGCTTCAAGTTTGTAGTATATTGCAAATTAACTATTTTCCAACCGCTAGCTATAAGGGTTATTCTTTGCTAAAATGCTGTTTTACAGGAAATATTTGGATATATAAGAGTTTTTGAACTAAAGGATACTATTTTTTATGGATAGAAAATTATTATTAACACTCGGATTAAGTGTTGCAACATTGATGGCGTATCATTATTTCACAGGTTCTGATCAACCAAATAATGCAGGAGTTCCTGCAGATATAAGGCCTGGACAATCGTACACCGTTCCAACGGCACAAGATCTAAGTCAGCCGATTAATACTGAAATAGATTTTAGTGATAAAAAGATTTCACAAAAAGAAGAAATAAAAACTATAAAAACCGATTTGTGCAAAGTTAGTTTTTCTAATTTTGGTGGTGTTATATCAACCGTAGATTTTGAAAAACATTTAGGAAAAAACGGACTTCCGCTAAGAACTATTCAACAAAAGAGTTTTTATGAACGTGAAGATTCAGCATTTCTTTTAGCATTGGATGAAAAAACACCATATTATTACAAGTTTAAAGAACTAAAAGAGTCTGGGGATCAGTATGATGTTCTTTTTGAAACAGAGTCTGATGGATGGTTGATACAAAAAAGATATAGATTATATAAAAACAACTATAAAGTAGATTTGTTTTTGAATTTTGAACCAAGATTTAAGGATGTAAAATCAATTAGACCGAGATTGTTTTTTCCTGCACCATTCTTAGGTGAAATTCCTGATGATAAAGTTGATGCATTTACTGTTGATGTAAGTGGAAAATCAATTAAAAAAATATCAGAAAAAGAATTAAATCAAGTTTGGGTTATGCCTTCTGTTTTTGGTGCAGAAGATAAATATTTTGCACATTGTGTTGCGGGAGATCAAAACAATTTTGTACAAAGAACATTTTTCAGGTTAGCAAATAAAACTATTTATCCTGTTTTGCAAGGTCCAGAAATTACAACAAAGAGTGACTATAATATTTCTTTTTATGTTGGACCAAAATTAGTTGAAGACTTGGGAATTGTTGATGAACGCCTGGAAGGTCTTTTATCTTTTGGATGGCTTTCTTGGTTGTGTAAATTGCTTTTAAAACTTCTTGAATGGATATATTCATATTTGGGTAACTTTGGTTATGCAATTATTGTTTTAACAATTTTATTAAAAATTCCATTTATTCCTCTATCAATTAGTGGTAAAAGAAAAATGGAAGAATATCAAAAATATAATCCCACAATTAATAGAATTCGACTAAAATATAAAAATGATACTCGCAGGCAGGGTGAAGAAATTTCTAAATTTCATCAAGATCATAATCTTTCTCAATTTACTCCTGTTTCAGGGTGTCTTCCTCTTCTTGTTCAAGCACCAATTCTATTTGCTTTATACAGAATATTGGGTGGATATTTAGATTTATATCAAGCACCATTTCTTGGATGGATAACAGATTTATCTTCAAAAGATCCGTATTATATTCTGCCCATTTTAATGGGAGCATCAATGTTGTGGCAACAAACTTTAACACCAATGGTTGATGCAAAACAAAAAACAATGATGTTTTTGATGCCGATATTTATGACATTTATTTTTGCAGGTTTTCCCGCCGGATTAGTTCTTTATTGGTTAACTAATAACTTGTGTATGGTTGGTGAAGATTATTTGAAAAAAGCTATATATAGATAATTTTATGTTTCAAGATTTACCATCTTTTCAAAAACTTATACGCAAATTGCAAAAAGTACCGTTTTTAGCATCAAAAAATTTATACAAGGTTGCAGTTTATTTTCTGACACGGGAATCTGAAGAAGTTAATCAGTTTTGTGATATTTTATTGCAAGCAAAAAAGAATACAAAAAGCTGCTCAACTTGTTTTAACTTAACTGAATCTTTAGATAATACATGTTCTTTTTGCGCATCAGATAGAAGAGATAAGTCTATAATTTGCATTATTGAAACATGGCATGATCTTTTTGCAATAGAAAAAGTTGGTGGATATCATGGCGTTTATCATGTACTTGGCGGTGCGTTGTGTCCTTTAGAAGGAATTGGCCCGGAAGAGTTGAATATTCAATCTCTGATTAAAAGAGTTGATAAATCTACACAAGAAATTATTTTTGCAACAAATCCAACGCCTGAAGGCGAAGCGACCGCAAGTTTTATTGCATCAAAAATATCTGATTTAAATTTAAATATTTCAGTATCTAAATTAGCGAGTGGCGTTCCTATTGGTTCGAGTTTAGAATATATGGATCGCGTTACTATTCATAAGGCTCTTTCTGGTAGAAGACCTTTTTAGCAGTTGAAATTTGATGCAGTTTTCACAAAAAATATTTTTTTCTTCTTTTTTAATATATTTTCTTTTTTTTATTCCTTTAAAAAGTTTTGTTCGAGATTTTGTTGAATCGGTAAATGTAGTACGAGTTAATAGTATTATTCAAAAAATTGAAGATTTTAATAAAGTTGTTCTCGAGGGAAACGTAGAAGTTCTAATTGATAGTAGAATTCATTTGTGGGCGGATGTTGTTGAAATTGATAAAAAGAAACAAACCTTGGTTGCTCAGAAAAAAGATAAGGGCAGCGTTGTTATTGAAAATAAAGATTTTTTAATTTTGGCCGATAAGTTTTTTTTAGATATAGATAAAAAAACAGGTTATGCAGATAACATTAGAATTCATTTTGCAGAAGGTTATATTCGTTCTGGCCGAGCAGAAAAATTAGGAGAAAATAGTTGGAAGATGGAGGATATTCTTTACACTCCGTGTGATGCTCCAAATCCTCATTGGTCGATAGTTGCAAGAAAAGCGACTTTACACAATAGTTATTTTATTCGGGTTACCGGTGCTCTTTTTATGATGGGCAAGGTTCCTTTTTTTGCTGTTCCGTTTATGGCTTTGCCTATTCAAAATAGATCTAAATCTGGTTTTTTACTTCCTAAACTTTCTTATGACGATGACTTGGGCTTTGGAGTAAGAGAGGAATTTTATTGGTCCATTTTTCCTCGGTGCGATACTACAATTGGTGTTGATTGGAGAGATAGAAAAGGTGTTGCTTTTTTTAATGAATTTCGTTGGGCTAGAGCTTCGGAATCGTTTACTTGGCTTAATGCTAATTATGCTATTGAAAAAAATGCTTTTATTAAAAGAAGCGATAGAATTTTGCAAACAACCTATGCAAGATATTGGATAGAAGGAAATGATTTTTGGCAAATTAAAACTCCAGGAAACACCGAAGTTGATAGCTTATTACGTTTGGATTTTGGAACAGACAAAAAAATAGGATATCTATTTTTTGATAATACTAAAGGCGTTGATGATACTTTTTATAATTCATGGGATTTAAGATTTAACAATAAGACAAACGTTTTGAATTTGTTGCTTGATGGTAGTAAAACGAGAAGAAGACGCTTTTTACCAATGACAGCCGCTGAATATAGGTCTGTTGCCAAATTAGCACAAGAGGATCAAGTAGATGTGGTTCCAACAAATAACAATGTCTTTTCTAAAAAACGAGAAGTAGAGGATGAAGTTGAAGTATATAAGTTGCCGCACTTAGAATTAAATTCTGTATATAAAAAATTTTTAAATATTTTTTCATTACGACACGATGTTTTTTTGGATCAAATCTTTTCAAGAAAAAATAAACTAGAAACATTTTACGTTAATTCTAAAGCTGTAAAAGAAACAGAACTCGTTGGTTTGCTCAAAGCTGATAACGTTCGTTTTTTATATGGAGCAGAAATTGAGGCGTTTGCAAAAGCACAAGGGAATGTTTTAAGGCTGTATTTTGAACCAACATTGCAGGCAACTTCTCACCTTAAAAATTCTTCTGTTAAAGCGAAAAAAAATGTTATTGAAGGGAGATTGTTTTCAAAGGGTGCTTATAGAATATTTTTTCAAAATGGAGTTGAATGGAATTTGCCGGAATTTTTATTTGAAAATGAAGAACAAAATTCACTTTATTATCTACAGCCAAGTTTTAAGTGGGAATATTTACCAAAGTTTAAGCAGGATCATTGGTATTATTCAGATAAATGGGATAGGCATTATCCTAAAAATAGACTTTCTTTTGATCTAAGAAATAATCTTTACTTGGATGATATTCAGTTAGATTTTAATATTTACCAAGCATATGATTTTTATTCTGAATCTGATATTTTTCCTTTGTATCGAGGTGCTTCAAAAAATCATATGTTACCACTTAAAGCAGAACTTAATATTGCATGTGATCCTTTAAATTTAGCGATTACGCAAGAGTATGATTGGAAAAGTTTTCGTCTTGTTCAATCCGAGATTTATTGCGGTTTTCGTTTGGGACAATTTGATTTTTATCTTTCAACTATTTATCAGAATAAAAAATTACAAGAAACGAGAGAATTATATTCTGATCTTCCTCATTTTATAACTTTAGGAATAACGATTCCTACCTTGAAGCATCTTACGTTTTCTTATGATGGTCAGTTTTATTCTGAGAAAGATTGTAAATTATTGCCTTTCGAGGGCTTAAAAGCTTTAACTCATAGAGTTAAATTAGACTATGAAGGACATTGTTGGGGCGTTGCTTTGGGTTTTGAAGAAAAAAATTATCGAGAATATGGTAATTGGAAAAGTGAACGAGCATTTACACTATTTGTTAGACTAGAATCATTAGGATCTTTTGCACGAAAATTTAAACGTCCAGCAGTTTACAATAGTCCTTCAATTTATAATAACTAATAGAAAGGTGAGTATGTCGTTTGTTTCAGGTATTGATTATTCGTTATTTAAAAGTCGCAGAGAAGAAATAATTAATTTTTTACAGCAAGAACGTCCAGGATTAAAAAAAGGAATGGTTGTTTTATTCGCTGATTTCGAAAACGAAAGACATTTGTTCCGTCAAGAAAGTTCTTTTTATTATTTAACAGGGATTAAAGAGCCGGGAGCAGTTTTTTGTATGTATCTTGATGGTCGGCAAGAGTTATATTTGCCCAATTATGGTGGAATAAGAGAAAAATGGACCACGACTTTTTTAGGTAATCAAGAAGAAAAAACGAGTTTGGCTGAAAAAGTTGGAGCAACAGAAATAAAACAATTAGGCAAACCTTGTGGCGGATATTCTTTTAGCCCAATTTTTACAAAAGATAAATATGAAAACTTTTTATTTGATTTAGATGCTTTTTTACAAAATTCGATGTTAGAAGAAAATGAAGATACAGCTCTTTTTACATTGTTGGATGGGATGGGTTCAAGATATTTTTCACAAATTAATGTCTATAAAGTTTTATTAGAAATTTTTCCTGAACTTGAAAATATTACAAATGATTTGGCACCACTTGTTCATTATTTAAGAAGATTTAAAAGCGAATACGAAATTGATTTAATTTACAAAGCTGTGCAAGTTACGTCTTTGGCGCATCAGGCAGGAAGTAAAGTTATTGCTCCAGGAAGAATAGAGTATGAAATTCAAGCGGTAGTAGAATCTGTTTTTACACAAATCGGTTCAAATGGACCTTCGTTTCCAAGTATTATTGCAAGCGGAAAAAATACTACGGTTTTGCATTACACAAATAAAGATAAAGAATTAAAACCAGGCGAATTAGTTGTTGTTGATATTGGTGCAGAGTATGAATATTATGCTGCAGATATTACACGAACTTATCCTGTTGATGGAAAATTTAGTGAAAGACAGCTAGAAGTTTATAATATTGTTCTCGAAACTCAATCTTATATTGAATCGGTTGCGCAACCAGGAATGCATTTGCATAATCCAAAAGAACCAGAAAAATCGTTACAACATTTAGCTGTAAAGTTTTTGGAATCAAAAGGTTTTGCTAAATATTTTATACACGGAATTGGACACTTTTTGGGTTTGGATGTTCATGATGTTGGTGATAATACTTATCCGTTATCTTCTGGCGATGTTTTTACAATTGAACCAGGAATTTATATTCCTGAAGAAAATTTGGGAATTCGAATAGAAGATGATTATTTAATGACAGATGATGGAGTTGTTTGTCTTAGTTATCAACTTCCAAGAAAGCCTGAAGAAGTTGAAGCTATGATGAAAGAAGAGTTTGAATAAAATATGGCATTTTTGTCCTGTTTTTATTTAAAAAATATGTTAGATTAGCAAAGTTATTAATTAAAAAGCTCTTAGAAACTCTGTTTTTATATGATTTTTTAATGTGAGGGTAAGTGAAAAGTAGTATTTGTTAAGGGGATAGGATTGTTTTATGCAAAAAAAAGGTGATCTTTTAGATAAAGTTATAAAGAAGAAAACAAAATTTATTTTTGTTACGGGTGGTGTTTGTTCTTCTTTGGGTAAAGGCGTGTTAGTTTCTGCAATTGGCGTTCTGCTAAAAAATTCAGGCTATTCTCTTTCTGTTATTAAATGGGATCCATATTTAAATGTCGATCCAGGTACAATGTCTCCCTTAGTTCATGGTGAAGTTTTTGTAACTGATGATGGTGCAGAAACCGATTTGGATTTAGGTCACTATGAAAGATTTTTAGATATTCATCTTGATAAAAAGTCTTCTGTTTCATCAGGGCAAATTTTTCAGGAAATTCTAAATGGAGAAAGAGAAGGTAAGTACTTAGGAAGAGATATTCAATATGTTCCTCATGTTGTTGATGCAATAAAAAACCGATTATTAAATTTTGCAATAAATAAAAATGTTGATTTTGTTTTAGTTGAAATTGGTGGAACAATTGGAGATATGGAAGGGGTTGCCTTTCTAGAAGCTGTTCGTCAATTAAAAATGGATTTGCCGAGAAGGCAATTAATGCTTTGTCATCTTAGTTTGGTTCCTTTTTTAGGTTGGGCAAATGAACTAAAAACAAAACCTACTCAGCATAGCGTGATGCTTCTAAAAAAAGCTGGTTTAATTCCAGACTCTTTAGTTTTAAGAGGCGATAGAAATGTTGGCGAAAAGGCTAAAGAAAAGCTTTCTGTAATGTGCGGCGTTGATAAAAGTTTAATTTTTGAATCGTTGACCTACAATCCGATTTATAAGTTGTTTTTAGATTTACAAAAACAAGATTTGAACAAAAGAATTCAAAATTGGTTTGGAATTAAAAAAGCCAAAACAGCTGATTTATCTGAATGGAAGAAATTAATAAAGAAAATAGAGCAAGAAAAAACTACAATAAATATTGCTTTAATTGCAAAGTATGTTGGAAGTAACGATCCGTACTTAAGTGTAATGAAGGCTTTAGAGTCTGCAGGATATGCAAATGATGTTGATGTTAATGTTGTTGTTATTGATGCACAAAAGTTAGAAAAAGACGGCTTGAAAAAGGGCACAGATACTTATAAGTTAATTAAAAGTGCTGACGGAATTGTTGTTCCTGGCGGTTTTGATAAAAGAGCTATTGCTGGAAAGATTTTGGCTGCAAAGTATGCGAGAGAAAACAATATTCCTTATTTAGGTCTTTGTTTGGGAATGCAGGTTTTGCTTATTGAATTTGCAAGATCAGTTTTAAAATTAAAAGAAGCTTCAAGTACTGAATTTGATAAGAAAACAAAAGATCCTGTTATTTCTTTATTAGAAGAACAGGAAGGAATAGTCAAAAAAGGTGGAACAATGAGACTTGGAGTTTTTCCATGTACTGTTATTCCAAAAACTCTTGCGGCTAGTTCTTATCGTAAAAAAGAAGTAGCCGAGCGTCATCGTCATAGATATGAATTTAATAATGCTTATAAAAAAGCTTTCGAAAAAGCAGGAATTGTTTTTTCGGGTATTTATAAGGAAAAAGATTTGGTTGAAATTTCAGAGATAAAAGATCATCCATTTATGTTGGGATGTCAGTTTCATCCGGAATTTTTATCAAGACCATTAAAGCCGCATCCTTTGTTTGATGCGTTTATAAAAGCTGTTTTGAATGAAAAAGGCTAAAAATTTTACTTTAAGGTTTGACCAGATCTTATTTTTGCTTTAAAATCAAAGCACTATTTCGATTTTTAGTGATTAAAGGGATTAAAAATATGGACATGAATAAAAGTTTTGTTCTCAAGCCAAATGATTGTACTCATGGTTGGCAAGTGATAGATGCATCCGGACAAGTTTTGGGAAGACTTGCAACTCAAGTAGCGGATATTTTAAGAGGCAAGGATAAGCCTGAATATACTCCTCA
>DAOVNS010000044.1 GCA_030630075.1 bacterium
ACCCGTTTAAGCATTTATTAAATTTATTTAATTTTTAATTGAGAGCCTCCATGCCCGCCGAAGCCTTGGCGAAGGCTGGTTGAGGCGGCATTGTGGTAGCCCTGTGGCGTAAGCCCAGGGCGTTTTTATTTTTAACTTTTTAAAAAAGTTTTTTTATTTAATTTGTAAATGCAAATCCTTAAGTTGTTTCGTATCAACAACAGATGGAGTATCGATCATTGGGCAAACACCACTTTGTGTTTTTGGAAATGCAATAACATCGCGAATCGATTTCGAATTTGTTAAAAGCATAATTAAACGATCAATACCTAAAGCAATTCCACCATGAGGAGGAAAACCAAACTCTTGTGCTTCAAGCAAAAATCCAAATTTATCTTTTGCTTCTTTTTTATCAATTCCTAAAAGTTCAAATATTTTAAGTTGAGTTTTTTCGTCATGAATTCGAATTGAACCACCGCCTAATTCTTCACCATTACAAATAATATCATATGCGCGCGCGATAACTTTTGCAGGATCTAACTTTTCCCAACCTTTTTTTGGCGAAGTAAAAGGGTGATGTTTTGCAAAATATCTTTTTTGCTCTCCATCCCATTCAAGAAGTGGAAAATCTGTAACCCAAAATAAATTAAATTCATCTTCTGGAATTAAGTCTAATTTTTTTGCAAGCTCAAGACGAAGTCGACCTAAAACCTCCCAAGCCTCTTCATATTTATCAGCAACCAAGAAAATGGTGTCGGCTGTCGTAAGACTAGGAATTAGTTTTCTTGCTTCTATGAAGAATTTTGTTGACAGGAATTTTGATATAGTTGATTCGGCAGATCCATCTTCTGTAAAGCGAATCCAAATAAGACCTTTAGCTTTCATTCGTTCTGTTGCAAGCTTTACCCACTTATCAAGTTCGGAACGCGAAAATTGTTTTTTTGGAAGACAAACTGCACCAACTTTTCCACCCTTATCAATAACTGACTTCAAAAACTTGAGTTCGGTTGACTCAAACAAAGACGTAAAATCATTTATTTCAAGCCCAAAACGCATATCGGGCTTATCTGAACCAAATCTTTTAAAAACTTCTTGATAAGTGAACCTTTTCAGAGGTAATGTGAGTGACTTGTTGAATATTTTTTCCCAAACAGCATTCATCATGCCTTCGCAAGCATCCTGCACGTCGGACTCTTGAACAAACGACATCTCCAAATCAAGCTGTGTGAACTCCGGTTGGCGGTTTGCTCTAAAATCTTCATCGCGAAAACATTTCGCGACTTGAAAATATTTATCAACTCCAGATGCCATCAAAAGTTGTTTATAAATTTGCGGCGATTGCGGAAGTGCATAAAATTCTCCCGGTTGCAAACGAGACGGAACTAAAAAATCTCGTGCACCTTCTGGAGTACTTTTGGAAAGAATTGGAGTTTCTATTTCGTAAAATTCTTCTTTATTTAAATATTCACGAATTGCAAAAATAGCATCGCGTCGCGTTTTAATTATGCTTTGCATTTTTTCGCGTCGTAAATCTAAATAACGATATTTAAGTCTTAATTCGTCATCAACATTATCTGCATCTTCTAATTGGTATGGAAGGGGTTTTGACTTGTTTACAATGGATAAATCCTGAACTATTAATTCAAATTTTCCTGTTTTTAAATCTGGATTAATATTTCCATCGGCTCTATTTATAACTTTTCCATGAACAGAAATTACAAATTCTGCACGAATTGTTTTTGCATTTTCTGCAATATCTTTATTTTTTTCTGGATTAATAACAAGTTGCATAATTCCAGTTCTATCACGCAGATCAATAAAAATAAGCCCGCCGTGATCGCGAATATTATCAACCCAACCAGATAAAAAAACTTCTTTGTCTAAAAACATTTCAGTAACCTGGCCACAGTAAACAGAGCGTCTAAATTCTTGCATTGTCCCTTCCTTACGTTAAATTTATTCTTACACAAATAATTGTATCATGTTTTATGTAAAAACAAATACTTGCAGGGCAATATTACCTTTATTACCAATAATTTGTTATAAAACATGAAAACGTAATCAAAGAAGGGCACCGATGAACAAAATGGTGCGTTATTTTTTAAGAATTTTCAGTATCTAATTTCTTAAAAAACTCTAATTAACTAATACCTTGCTATTAAAATACCCAAATAGATATTTTTAAAAAAATAGATTATTTAATAAATTAAAAAGGGTAAAACACATGCTAAATCAAACTATTAAAAAGTTTTTAATAAAAATCTTAATCATTTGTTTTTCAATATCAACTTCATATGCAAAAATTACAGATATTTTTGATATGGCAGGATTTTATAACTGCTTTAATGAAGAAGCCTCATATCTTTCACCTTTTCATGCAATACCGCTAAAAAGGTTACCTTCAAGTTTTTATTTTTTTGGAAATGCAGTTGTTGAATTGGGAGCAACACAATCGCTAGGAAGAATGATGCCTGTTGTCAAAAACATTAAGGGCGGTGATAACACAACAATATTAACATTACAATTATTTTATGCTTTAGGTAATGAATTTAATCCAACAACAGAACCCACCAATCCTGCTACATATCTAACACCAGAAACTATTGGAAAAATTGTTGGATTCATGCATGAACTTATTATAGCAAACAAACAAAGAGATTTTGCTCATGAAAAAGAAATTTTTACTCCATTAATACAAAAATTTGAGCAACTAAGAGATATTATTAACCAAAAAAAAGATGGCAAACCCGAATTCGAAAAACTTGAAAAACATATAGGCTTCGATCAAAAAGATATTTTCTTTTGGATGGAGCAAGTTATTCGTTTAAGTACAAACATGAAGATCATAAAAGAAAATACCGATATCGCGCAAAAAATTACAGAAATAAAAGGTATGATTAAACAAATAAAAAAAATATCTGATCAATTAAAAAAATTTGCAACAGAAGAACTTACTAATTCTCTTGCAGAGTTAATTAAACAATCTATACCTAAAGATAAAACCGCACACACAAAAAAAGCAACTCAGAATTCAACTCAATTTGCACGATTAATAATTGAGTCACTAAAAGAGTGCGGTGACCTTAAAACTTCAGAAAACTTACTCCAAAAATATCCAAACTATGTAACATTTTTTTTATTAATTTGTTTCCTTTATGAAAAAGCTAACAATATAGGAGATCTTGTTGCATATCTTAATCAATTACCGCAAACAACACTTAAAGAAGAATGGCGACAAATAATTCAAACACGATTTAATCCAAAAGAAATTTCAGACATAGCATTAAACACTGAATTTGATGAAACAAAAGAAAGAAAAGATCAATTCTTAAATAATAATTATGAAAAAATATGCATTGCAAGCTTATACCAATCAGTTTTAAATTACCCTCCTCAATTTGATTGGAGTAAATGGAAATTTACAGTAACTGATAATCCTGAAGATAGATTTATGTTGAATGTATCAAATGGTAATTTTCGACCCTGCGTAGAATTCACAATTTTTGATTTCATCCAATTTTTATTATTTAAATTAGGATTATTTGATCCTACACCTCAAATATTTAATACCGAAGAAATTCCTAATGCAATTAAAGAATTCTTAAAAAGCAAGGGTAAATCTTTTGATGAAAAAAAGTTGGATCAACAACTTTTATTAATAACCAATTTTTTTAGAAAATTTCAAAAATTAGATACCAAAGAAGCAATTGTGGAATGGCTAAAACTTGTATCAAATATTTCAGGCATTAAATATCTAATGCGCAAAAAAGAAACCGAGTCATCACAAAAAGTAAATTTTGAGAAAGTTAGAGGAATTCCAAAACATACAGAAAATTTTATTCATCCAATAAAAGATGAAGATGTAAAATCTACATATGGAAAAAATTCAACACAGACTGATTCTTCATATTATCTCTTCGAATTAGCTGGATTACCAAGCAATTTAATTAATTTAACAAATTATTTTTTAGGATTTAATAATCAAAATTTTCAAGAACTATGTCGGCTTTTTAATTTAACTCCTATAAATACTAACCTACAAAATCTTAATGATGACTATATATATAAAGAACAAATTATTTTAAAACCTGAATTCAAATCTCAAGGAACAACTATAAGCTTCAATATATCGGCAGGCCATAATGATTTCACACTCAAACCATCTGCAGTTACAACAAACATGCCCGATATCATATCATATGCTGGTAATTTTGGTGTTAATGATTATGTAAAACAAAACATATTTGCTTTAGCTCCACAAGGAGTATTTGAAGATATAAATTTTTTTATAAAAAACATTGCAAAACCATACTATAACAATCCAGAACAACACATTGTTACTCAACTAGAACCAGAATCAGAAACTTATTATTGCGCATTCCCATATAAATTATTTTTACAAAATTTATTTAATGGTGATCCAGCTCTTGCAAATATGCTTATTGCATCTTTATATAGCCAATTGCCTTATAAAGCCGCAAAAAAACCTAATCCTATAGAATTGACAGCGGAACGAATATCAAATTTTATTATTAAAGAAAAAAAAGAAAATGCAGCAAATTTAGTAATAAAAGAAATATATAATCAACTCAGGGTAGAAGAATTTATTTATCTTTCTTTGCTAGAAAATCTTTTAGACAAAATTTTAAATGTTTGCGATATAATAACTACTACAAAATTAGTTAATGAAACTTTAGAAAATTTATTTTCGTTATTAGATCTTTCATTAAAAAACCAACTTTCAGAAAATTTTATAAATTCTTTAATTAATAAAATTAAACTTTTATTACCTAAATCATCAGAACAAATCTCTTTTGAAATATCACTTGATGGGAGTTCTAAAGAATTTACGTTTGGCCTTTTTAAATTTTCATCAGCAGAATTAATAGAAAAATTAAGAAAAGAAGGGTTTACAGAATTATTTGATACAGCTTTTGATATTGGTATTAATGATTATATAGAAACGCTACTAACAAGCTTAAAAATGATGTCTCTGATTAAAAGAACGGAGCAGGTACAAATAAGAATTGATGAAATTGCTGCTAAAATAAAGGCATCATTACAAGAAAAATCTGCACCACCAAAAGAAATAAGTTTTGATGGAAATACAATCAAATTTGGCGACTTTAATTCTGCATCTGAAAATCTTATTGAACAATTAAAAGATAAAGGGTTAATTCAATGGGCTGTGACAGAATAAATATCAAGACTTAGAAAGGGTAAATAACTCATTTGCCTTTTCTAATAATTTTTTCTTTTTGGCTTCAGAAAAATCTTTATTATCTTGATGCTTAGTATCAAGATATTTAGTATCTAAGTATTTTTCTAATAAAGAACTAATATTCATATCAATTTTCAACGAAGCTCTTCTTTCTCTCGTCTCTTGTTTGCGAACAGGACAAATTGAAACAAGATGCATTGCGCAAGAACAAACATTTTGAATTTTTTGCAGATCCACTTTATCTTTTTTGCCATCAGGAACATGATAAATAATTTTTAAAATAGAATCTTTAATATCATGTTTTTCTAATTCATTCAAAAGTTGTTCTGTATGATCTTTTCCATGTTCTAAAAAAACCTCAATTTGAATCATAGGTCGAGTTTTTAGTTGAACAAATTCAAAAGAACATCTTTTTTCTTTTTTTAAATCAATTTCAACTTTGCAAAAACCTTTTTGTTCTTTTCTTTCTCCAAAATCAATTCTTTCAATCGAACCAGGATAAACAACCGCAGGATAACCATTTGGATTTAAATTTTGATATCTATGTAAGTGTCCAAGTGCAACATAATCAAAAGGTTTTATAGCCAGTTGCGATGGTAAAAAAATTGGATCATTTCCAAAAACTGCACACTTTTCTGACCCAGAAAATATTCCTGTTCCAACAGTTAAGTGTCCTGCTAAAACTGCAGGAATCGAATCATCAAGTTGTTCTGCTAAAGTTTGAATAATATTACTAACAGCTTGAGAAAGAAAAGCAGTTATTTGTGCATTATCCTTTAGGTGAAATTGTTTGTCAGCAATTATGTTATTTCTTGTTGGCCAAGGAATTCCAACAATTTGGATTGGTCCATTTTTTGTTTCAAATTTTAAAATATCTGGTTTAGAAAAAACATGAAAACCATTAATTGGAAGTTCACTTAAAATATCAAGTGAATTTGCTTTTCCAAAACTTAAAGGGTGATCGTGATTTCCCACAACAGAAACAACAGGAATTCCTGCTTCTTTTAATTTAAAAAAAAGATTCATCAATATTTTTTGATGAGTGGGTGTGGGGAACGCAGTTTTATATGCATCCCCACAAAATATAAAAAAATCTACATCTTCTTTTATCGCAAGATCAACACATTTTTGAAAACTTTTTTTAAAATCCAACAACCGAGAATGTATTCCCGTTTTTGAATCAAGTTTACCGTAGTTTTCTACCCCAAGATGAATATCTGCTGTATGAAAAAATTTAATCATATTTATTATATATTTTCTTGAATATCGTTATCTTTAACAGCTCCAATAAAATTCATAGTTAAATTCTTTTTATCGGCCTTATCTTTTTTACTTTTTTTAGTGCAACTTTTTTTTCCAAGTCTTGCAACATAATCTTTTTTATTTTCTTGTTTGGATCTTGCAATTGCCAAACTTCCAGCAGGAACATTTTTTGTAATTGTAGAACCAGCAGCAGTATAAGCACCTGTTTCAATTTTCACTGGTGCAACTATTGTATTATTACTTCCAACAAAAACATTATCTTCAATTATTGTTTCGTGTTTTTTTGAACCATCGTAGTTACAAGTTATTGTTCCAGCACCGATATTCACAGATTTTCCAACTTGTGAATCACCAACATATGTAAGATGTTTTATTTTTGCTCCATCATCAATTTTGCTATTTTTAAGTTCTACAAAATTTCCAATGGCAACATTGTTTCCGATTAAAACATTATTACGCAACCTTGCAAAAGGACCAATTTCTGAATTACTACCAACTTGGCTTTCTTGAATAACGGAATGCGAACGAATATCGCTGTTATCTCCAATTGTAGACTTTTCAATGATCGAAAGAGCGCTGATGCAACAATTTTTACCAATTTTAGTACCTTTTAAAATCAAAGTGCCCGCACCAATAAAAGAACCCGCTCCAATTTCAACATCGTAATCGATATGTATACTTTGTGCTAAATCAAATTTAACACCTTGCGACATCCAATACTTCATTAATTCGGAACGTTTTATTTGTTCAACAGCCCACAACTCTTCAAGTGTATTTACACCACGAATATCATCGTATGCAACAGGAATTGTTTGAACATTCAGGTCTTGAGAACTAGCAAGATTTACCAAATCAGTTATATAAAATTCACCAGAAACTGAACTTTTTTGAATCTTATCTATATTATCTTCTAAAACTTTTTTAGAGATCAAATAAACACCAGCATTAACTAAAGTTGTAAATCTTTGTTCATCAATACAATCTTTATCTTCAACAATTGATACTTTTCCATTTTCTCTGATTACTCGTCCATAACCAAATGGATTTAAAGCATGAGCAGATAAAAATGTAATATCCGCTTTTTTATTTTCATGTTCATCTAATAAGTTTTGAATCATTTCTTTTTTTAATAAAGGAGAATCACCATTCAAAATTAAAATGTTTTCGCTATCCCATTTCTTTTTCGACAAAGAAATAGCATGACCCGTTCCAAGTCGTTCTTTTTGTGTTACGAAATTTACATTTTTAATATTAGAATCTTTTATAGTTTCTTTTATTTGATCTTCTTGATATCCAACAATTAGCGTTGTAGGAATTTTTAGGTTGTTCAACATTTGTAATGGATACAAGATCATTTCTCGCCCACAAACCGTATGCAACAATTTGCATTTTTTGGTATTAAATCTGATAGACCTTCCTGCAGCTAAAACAATAGCGCGTGTTTTTTTTATTGTTGCCATCTTAAATCTCCTTCCTTTTAAAAGAAGTAAATATTTTTAAAAATCATACTATTAAATTTATTAACAACAAACTGAGCTCTAATTCAGCTTGTTTAATTTCAATCAACTTGTAATTATATCGCATAAAGACCTTCATAAGAATATGTGTTAAAATAAAAATAAATCAAATTGTTTGTCCCAAAATAGACCTTATAATACAAACAATAAAATGAAAAAATAAAGATTATTATATATTTTTTCAAAAAAATGTGTGGGAGAGATGGCTGAGTGGTCAAAAGCGGTCGCCTCGAAAGCGATTATTCCGGGAAACTGGAATCGTGGGTTCGAATCCCACTCTCTCCACCAGCCTTCGCTGCGATGCAGCTACGGCTGGGCAGGCCAGCTTTTTAAGAGGATAAATATTTATAGAAAATTTGAGCGAAGGCTGTCCCGCCGTAGTTGCATCGCAGCGAAGGCGGACTTACTTAAATAAAATAAAAAATAATTTATGTATTACGTTTATATTCTTAGATCAATTCCTTATCCAAATAAAACATACACTGGTTATACCATAGATTTAAAACAGCGTTTTGTTGATCATAATTATGGTAAATCCATTCATACAATAAAATATAAACCTTGGAAATTAGAAGCATATTTTGCCTTTAGCGAAAAATCTAAAGCTGTAAAATTTGAAAAATATTTAAAATCAGGATCAGGGAGAACGTTTTCTAAAAAACATTTTTAATAAAATATCATTCAAAGCCTTCGCTGTTCCGCTCATCCTGCGTGTCCGCCATAGCCTTGGCGTCGGCGGGAGCGCTTCGGAGGACAGGACGGATGGCAGGCCATCTTTTTATCTATTTATTCTACTTATTCCAAACTTCAAAACAGTATTATGAAAAAATGAAGAATTTATGTTAAGGTAATATCAGAGTTAAAAACGTTTTTTTCTTGAAATACAAGGGCTAAAATGAAACAAGCTAAGCAAGGCGATACAGTTAAAGTAAATTACACAGGCAAATTAGATGATGGATCAGTTTTTGATACATCAGTCGGAAAACAACCATTAGAATTCAAAATCGGTGATGGAAAAATTCTTCCTGATTTCGAAAAAGCAATTCTTGATATGAAACCTGGTGACAAAAAAACTATCAAAATTGAAGCCGAAAATGCATACGGTCAACCACGCGAAGATATGGTAATAACAGTTGATAGAAAACATTTACCAGAAAATATCGAACCTAAAGTTGGTTTAAATCTTCAAATTAAACAAGAAAACGATCAAGTTGTTATTGTTACAATTAAAGAAGTTAACGAAGACAAGATCACTCTTGATGGAAACCATCCATTAGCAGGAAAAGATTTAACTTTCGAACTTGAACTAGTCGAAATAGTTTAAAAGTTAAATTAAAAAAGAGCCTCAGAAAATCTCAAAAGTTTTTCTGAGGCTCTTTTTTAATTTTTAATTATTTTTCGAACAAAAATGCGCCAAAAATCGTGGGTGAACTATGAATAATATTTTGATAAAAATTATCGACTTAAAAAAATACTATGTCGAAAAACATAAAACAACAAAAGCGTTAAATGGAATATCTATTGATATTTATAAAGGCGAAATTATTGGTCTTCTTGGTGCTAACGGTGCAGGAAAAACAACCCTTTCTGCAATTCTTGCAACATTGCATCCATCAACAGATGGCCAAATTTTATTTAACGATAAATCAATTTATAAAGATATAAATAATTATCGACGTAAAATTGGTTATTGCCCTCAAAAACCAAACCTGTTTAACGATTTAACCGTTAAACAAAACTTGTATTTTGCAGGTAAATTTTTCGATCTACCGGAAGAAGAAATTAATAAAAAAATTAATGATTTTGCAAAAAAATATGAACTTCAAGACTATCTTGATTCAAAACCAGATGTTTTATCTGGTGGTTATAAACAACGAGTTTTAATTGCAAGATCGTTAATGCATAATCCAAGACTGTTAATTCTTGATGAACCAACAGTTGGTCTTGATCCACACATAAGACGTCAACTTTGGGAAACAATTCGAGATCTTAAAAAAGAGGGTGTTACTGTAATTTTAACAACTCACTATCTTGATGAAGCAGAAATACTTTCTGATAGAATATGCATTTTGGATAAAGGTAAAATTAAACTTATCGATACACCAGCAAATCTTAATTCTG
>DAOVNS010000043.1 GCA_030630075.1 bacterium
CAACTTGTCCTTCTTTTTTTACAATTTCAATTTCAGGATCCAAAATACCCGTTGGCCGGATAACTTGTTCTACAATTTGATTACTATTTTCCTGTTCATAAATGCCTGGTGTTGCAGAAACAAAAATTGCATCTTTAAAAAAATCTTCTATTTCTTCAAATTTTAATGGCCTGTTGTCATAACTTGCAGGAAGTCTAAAGCCATATTCGATTAGTGATTTTTTTCGAGCTTTATCACCTTTGTACATTCCATGCAATTGCGGAACGGCAATATGCGATTCATCTAAAATAAAAAGATAATCATCTTCAAAGAAATCAAATAAGCAATACGGAGCTTGTCCGGTCAGGCGTCCGTCAAAATATCTTGAATAATTTTCTATTCCAGAACAATAACCCGTTTCTTTTAGCAATTCTATATCATGATTAACTCTTGTTATTAATCTTTCGCGATACAATGGATTCTGTATTTTTGCACTCTCAATATCTAAATCTTTTTTTATAAACTCAATAGCTGCATTTATTTTTTCTTTAGTTGTAACAAAGTGTTTTGCAGGAAAAACCAAAATATTATCTACATTTGATAAAACTTTATTATTTCTTTTATCTATAAGTTCTAACAATTCTATTTCATTACCAAAAAGTTCGATGCGCAAATTACTCGCCATGTATGGCAAAACAATTGTTATCGAATTTCCCAAAACCTGAAACGTTCCAGAAATTCGCTCAACGTCATTTCTTTTGTACTGCAAATAAACAAGTTTATTAATAAGATCTTTTCGAGAAATTTTATCACCAATTTTTAAGCTAAAAGTTAAATCTCTATAATCTGTAGGATTTCCTAAAGAATAAATTGCAGAAACCGATGCAATAATTATTGTATCCGGTCTATTTATAATCGATGCAGTTGCTTCAACTCTTAATCTTTCAATCTCGGTATTAATTTTAGTTTCTTTTGGAATGTAAATATCTTGCGCAGGTAAATAAGATTCTGGTTGATAATAGTCGTAATAACTAACAAAATAACAAACCTTATTTTCAGGAAAAAACAAAGAAAACTCTTCGTAAAGCTGCGCAGCCAAAGTTTTGTTTGGCGACATAATAATTACAGGCTTATTTTGCTTTGCAATAATATTTGCCAAAGTAAAAGTTTTACCCGACCCTGTAACTCCCAAAAGCACAGATTTTCCGGGCCTTCCAGAATTAAGCTTTTTTATTGCTTCGGGCTGATCACCAGAAGGCTTAAACGGAGAATGTAGTTTAAAAACGCTGTTTTTTGTCTTCATGTATTCAATTTAAACAAAAAATGAGGTTTACTCAATCGGGTTAAAAAAGTGTAAAAAACAAGGTTTTTTAGAATATATTGAGCTTTTTATAATTAAAATAGAAAAAGCACCTACCCCTTTTGTTTGAAATATATATAAAGGGTAAAATAGTATTAAATAACAAATAGAAAAACCAATACATAAATGGCAGTTATACGGAGGTTATAAACATGTTAAGTATCAAAAAATTATTTAAAACAATATTATTTTTATCTTTGCCAATTTTATTGCAAGCAAATCCTTATAATGAAGCAAAAAATTTGTTATCAACAAATGATGGGGCTAAAGTATTCTTGGCACAAAATACAGGTTATGAAGATTTTTTTCGTACAGAAAATTTTTATCCAGATAACATGTCACCTCAACAGTTCTACCCTATTTTCAGACAAAAGTTACAACAATTAGCAGAGCAAGAAAAAACTAGTCCTATTTGCTTATTAACAGAATGTAATGCCGATATTTGCAAATTAACAAGAACACACGAAGGCGAATACACTAGATTTATCCTAGAAAATAGAATTTTGGAATATACAAAAAAACAATTTTCAAATAAAAGTCAAAATATTGTAATAACAGATTTTGGCTCTGGCGGTTTATTGCAAAATTTGATAATAATTACAAAATTACTAAACGAAGGTTACAATAATTTAACAATAAATTTAATTGATTCATGTTATACAGATTATTGTTATCACAAAGAAATTCCTGATTATATACAAACACTTAAAAACACGCAGAACTTCGAGGGAATACATTCTGCCATCTTTAACCAACATATGTTCAGACAATACCGTAATTACTTATCACAAAATTTCCACTTTGCACAAATACAAACAAACATTTTTGAAGACATGTCAACTTACATAGAAGAATCAGAAAATCGTCCCGAAATTAAAACCGATATTTTTTTAAGTATTGATACAATTGAAGGCGATTCAACAGAAAAAATAATTGAAAATTTAGTTTATTTTTATATGTCAGATAAATTAAACGTTAATGGTTTAGTGTTTTTATGCTTTGATACCGAAAATATTGATTGTGAAGAAATCAAATCTGACGGAGAACAAAAAATAAATGTAATTTCGATTCTTAGAAAAGAAGATGAACCAATGCAAGAAATAGATTACCCAAAATTACTTGAATATCTACCAATCTTAATGCACAAACCAGAAAAACCTAATTATTTATCTAATTATCAAATTTTAGAAAATTATGTTTTTCATGCATAAATTAATAACGTAAATTTAAATTACATTAAAAAAGAGCTGCGGCACAAAACCGCAGCTCTTTTTTAAGCTTGATTTTTAAACTTCTTTTTCTATTTCCTTATCTTGCGAAACAGCAAAATTATCTTGGAAAGTTTCATCTTTAAACACGCGTTTTGTATGTTCGGTTTGTCTTGGTTTATTCCAAGAAGAAACGGGAGTTAAATATCCAACAACTCTTGTATACTGCTCAACAATTGGATCACCACAAATTGGACATTTTTCTGATGGTCCAGAAATTGTTATATGATCATTTTTACACTGACAATAGTTATAATTAATTGCAAAGTGTTCGCATCCAGATTTAATTGCATGCGCAATCAATTTTTCCATCTGATTTTGATGATTTAATTTTTCACCAATATTAAGGTGCGATATACCACCACCCGTTAAAGCCTTAGAAAATATACCATCTAATTCAATACGATCTGCAATATCACAATTTACCCAAAGAGGAATAAATTGATTTGAATACATTGGATATTTCATACCGTATAAAATTTCATCTTTTGCCGCAAATTTAACCGCTAAACTTTCTGCAGGAACTTGTTCAATATTAAACGAAACTTTATATTTCTTGCTACATTCAGTTGAAAAAGCTTTCATTTGTTCAAGCAAATCTAAAGCCAATCTTTTACCTTGTTCTGTTGTCATTGAATATCCAAGTTCTTCTAGACATTCATAAATTCCAACAAGACCAAAAGTACTAAACAATCTAGTCATAGACATAATTCCATGTCTAAAAAAAGGCAAAAATCCTTGATCAACTCTTTCTTCTAACAATCTTCTGTGAGCCAAAAGAGTTTCTTTTGCCATTTCCAATTGATCATTAAGTAAATTCATTAATTCTTCATAAGACTTTGCAATTCTACCCAATCGAGCAATATTTATAGTAACAACCCTGTGAGATCCTAAAGAAATTCCACCATTACCAAAACTATCTGTTCCTGCCATATCAAGATCATTTGTTAATCTACAACAGCTTGCAACTTTATTTCCCGAAGAAATATAGATATTAAAACAACCTTTTTCTAAATTAATTTTTGAATAATACTCAAGAGCTTTTTGATCTAAAACATTTCCATTATCATCAACTCTTAAATTTAAAGTTACAACAGGAAAACGATATGGAAGCCCCGAAGATGGATCTCCCAAAGCAAACCAATCGCAGAATATTTTTTGAACATCTTCAACAATATCAAAATCAGGTTTTGATCCATCGGGAAAAACAACTTCATCAAATAATTTTTCCAAGTTTGGACGGTCAAAAATTGAAAGATTAGAAAATGGAGACTGATGAGATGGTCTTAATTTTTTATTCAAAGTATGAACCAAAGACTGAAAATCATTTTCAATTTCTTTTCTAACTTTGGAATCAGCTAAATCTAAATTATCTTTTTTTACAAAGTAAGCATAACAAACAAAAAGATCGCCAATTGCAACAGCTCCTGCAATTTCTTGTGCCAATTCAATAGTTACTTCTTTAACTTGATCAATAAAAGATCTTGCTCTTTTTGGAGGAAGAGATTGCAATTGTCCCCAGTAATTTCCTTTTTGAAGCAAAAACTCCATTGAGCTTGCCCAACAATAAGGAATTTGAATAGCAGTACTATCATGGAAATAAAGATCTCCATTTAATAATGATTCAAAAATTGTATCTGCTTTTTCTTTTCCTACTTTTTTGGTAATTATTTGGTATAAATCATGATATCCCAAAAGTTTTAAATTACTTTTGCTCATCTCTGACAAGAAATTTCCGTAAGATCGTCCATCTTGCAAATGATTTGCATTATCATCAATAGACATATCAGTCACTCGCTCGCTAAAATATCTATCATGCATACAAGAAACGTCTAATTGCTCGGGCGCAATTCCCTCTAACTCAAGAATTCTTTTATCCATTTTTTCATAAAGATCTTTAAAACTTTGTGAAAAATTTTTAAATCGATTTAACATTTCCATTGTGTGCCTTCCTTAAAATGTGTACCCTCTTTAACAAAAACTCTTTGATTTTTTGACGCAGGCCATCGATCTTTTTCATACAAGTCTTCACGAAAAGGCCCACAAACAATAAAATCAAGGTTATCCAACAATTCTTGAGGTAAAACCTCAATTTCTCTTCCAGTGTAAATAGCGATAGGTTTTTTGACTTCTTTTACAACTCTTTTACAAAGATGAATAAGCAAATCCATCTGATCAGTTGGTTCTCCACCCAAAAAAGCTACATAATCAGCTAAAGAATTGTTTTTTATTTTTTCAAAAATCTCATCCGCCGTCATTTCTGTACCACTTTTAATATTCCAAAATTCCTTGTTTTGACATCCTTTACATCGAAGCGAACAACCGGAAAAATAAACCGCTATTGAAACTTTATCTGGTACATCGACAAAAGAAGTGAATATCCGTGCTATGTATCCTTTCATAAGGTCCTTTCTTTAACTAATAATTTTAACTTAAATCCAATCCCCCCATTCATCAAATTTTGATAGGGACTATTTTGCGAAATGTTATTGTAAAGTAAAAAAAGAGAAGTTTGAAACCAAAAAAAAAATTATTCTGTCTGGAATAAAGTCAAGGACTAAAAAAAAACATGCTACTAAAAATTATCTTGCTTTTGTATTTTTATTTTGAATAAAATTTTGGCACAAAAAAAGAGAAAGTGTTTTACATAAAACATTTTCTCAAATCACAATTATATTTTTATATTTTTTTGGCCGAAATATAAAATCTATTTTCAATAAAAATTACTCTTTTGAAATCAAATCAACGGCCTCTGAAATTAAAACCTCAAGTTCTACTTCCTCTTTTTTAGAAAAATTAGAAAGCACATAATCACCAACTTCAGATTTATCCTCTGGTCGACCTATTCCAAACCGAAATCTCCAAAACTCTGCACCTATAACTCCCATTATTGAACGCAGACCGTTGTGGCCTCGAGCACTACCACCTAATCGAATACTCAAATTTCCAAATTTCTTTTCCAGCTCATCATGAATAACCAAAATTTCTCCGGGCTTAATTCCTTTCTTTGTTAAAAATGAAATCACTTTCCCCGAAGAATTCATAAAGGTTGTAGGCTTTAGCAAATAAATTTCATGATTTTTTTGATCTTCAAAAATTGAGCTTATGTTAACTTGCGCAACTTCCATATTTGCTGATTCTTTCCATGAACCAAAAAATCGATTCGCAAATTCATCAACCACTCTAAAACCAATACTGTGCCTGGTTTTGTAATATTTTTGTCCAGGATTACCCAAACCAATAATTGCTCTTATACTTTTTATTTCAAATTTTTCCATACAGTCTCGATACATTGATATAATAAATTTTGTACATTTAATACAGTAACTTTTTCACAACTAACGGTCTCATTATTGAGCACAGTGGTATCTGTTATAAAAACTTTTTCATAACTACTTTGTTCAATTTTTTGTACGGCTCCCGGCGTCATAACAGAATGAGTAAAACATCCAAAAATCTTTTTTGCACCATTCTTGGATAATAAGTCACTTGCATTACAAGCCGTTTTAGCCGTATCAATTATATCATCGATTACAACAACTATTTTATCTTTCACGTCGCCCACCAACTCAATTGCAACAACCTCGTCCTTTGCGACTCTTTCTTTTTCGACATATGCAAAGCCCATACCAAGCATATCTGCAATTTTTATACCAAAAGGACATCTTCCCTTATCGGGAGCAACTAAACACCATTGAGTTTTATCATCAAGAGAAAATTCCATTCGGAGTTCTTTTAAAAAATCATACCAAAACCCATCCACAGACATTTCTTCAAGAGGAACAGCAAATTTCTTTTTGATTGCAGGTTCATGTAAATCAAAAGATAAAACTTTATCAACTTGTGCTGACTGAAAAAACTTACCTATCAAACCAATAGTTCCATCCATTTTTCCATTAAAAACTTTATCTTGCCTGCTGTATGGAAGATAGGGAAGACAGGCGATAATTTTTTTTGCACCTAATTTTTTAACAAAATCACACAACAAAAAAAATTTAAATAATTGATCATTTAATGGATCTACAAAAGAATCGCCCTCACGAGGAAAATCAAATTGCTGAATAATAAAAACAGTTTTATTTAGTATTTCCCCAAACTGCCTAATTCGAACAAAAGTTTCTGAATCTGCAAAAATTCCAACTCTAGGTCTAATTATTTTTTTATCAAATTCAGATGCAACAAAATCGGCCAAAACTGATTTTTCATCTGCAATAATTTCAAACATTACTCGCACCCTCCTTATAAATTTTATCCCCAAAATCGTTTAAAGAAGCTTTTTTTGTTTTGTAAGTTTTCAGCCAATGCTTTTATTTTTTTAAAATCTTTTAAAAATTCAGGTAATTTTGTAACAAGAACTGTCATTCTTTTCCATTGCGAAAAAGGTATTGCTGGCAGTCCTGCAATAACCTCTCCATCATTAATGTTTTTTAGTACTGCACTTTTAGAAACAATTTTAACATTGTTACCAATTTTAATATGATCTCTTATTGCAACTTGACCGCCAATCTGACAACCAAAACCAATCACTGCACCTCCAGCTATGCCGGTGTGTGCCAAAATCACAGTATGATCACCAATTATTACATTATGAGCAATATGAATCTGATTATCTAACTTTACGCCATTACCAATTATTGTTTGATCAAAACTTGCACGATCAATAGAACAATTAGCACCAATTTCAACATTGCAGCCAATTTTCACAACTCCGATTTGAGGAATTTTATTTAGTCCTGTTTTTGTAACGCTATAACCAAAACCATCAGAACCGATAACTGTTCCAGAATGGATTATAGAATTATCACCAACAATTGAATCAGCTAAAATATTAACACCTGGATAAATTTTTACATTAGAACCAATTTTTACATTTTTTCCAATATAAGAATTTGCACCAACACTAGATTCTGATCCAATAACTACACCATCACTCACTACAACATTTAAACCAATAACTGCAGCTTCGTGTATGTTTTTTTCTACACTAATACTTTTGCTTTCTACAAAATTAATAATTTTGCAAAATGCATCCAAAGGATCATCAACCAATAAATAGTTTTTACCATCAACAACTTTATCTTTTGTTAAAATTATTGATGCTTTGCTATTTTTTATTTTTTCTTCGGAAACAGCTGTAAAAACAGAATTTTCGCCTCTATCTAAAATAACTGCAATATCGTTTTGATTTGCATTTTCTAGTGACGATATTTTATTAATTAAAAAAGAATCATCAAGACCACAATCGGTCTTGATGATTCTTTTAATTTCACCAATGCTTAAATTAATTTGCATTCAAACTTTCCTTAAGCACTCTTTTTTGTTACGGACAAGCTTTTTGAATCTTGTTCGTTTTCTACAACTTTTTTTGCAATTGCTTTATCAAAGTCTTCATCAACTATTTTTAATAGCTCATCTGTTTTATCTATTGCATTTTTAACAAATAAAACACCTGGAGTGTTTCTATCAATAACCATTCCCCAATTTTTATTTTCAAAAACATTGCTTACGTTTATCATTTGTCTTTCACGCAACATGCCTTGTTCTCTTTGTATTTTACGTTTAAGCTCTGCTTCTTTATCTCCCAATCCTCTTTCAGCAGTTTTTCTCATTTTTTCTAAACGTTCACCTTTTTCAATCAACGCTTCTTTGCTTAAAACTTTAGCTTGTTTTTGAACGGTTTCTTGGAACTCAACAATTTCTTGTTGTGCATTTTTTGCATAATTTTGAAACTCTTCAATATCTTTTTGAAGTCTTTGAGTAAGTAATTGACCTTCTTTAGATTTTTGCATCAAAAGAATACTGTCTATCGATACTAATTTAGGATTCTTTTTACTTGTTTTAACATCGGCAACTTTAGACTTATTTACTGTTGCAACTTTAGTTTTTACATCTTCTTTATTTATTTTTGTTTTTACATCTGCTTCAGCTGCAAGAGAATTACAAAAAACTAAAAGTGACGCACAAGCTAACATCTTTTTCATAAACTATCCCTTCAAATAAATCACACTAAAAATAAGAATAACAACATAAGAAAAGTTAGCTCTTTTAACCAATATCGTCAACAGGACAAAAGCATCACAGAAAAAAGTAGTTAATCAAAAAATCTGATCTATTACTTTCTTGATATCTTCAGTTTTTATAAAGGCACCCATCGCAGCATAAAATGCATCATCATATTCACGAGTTTTAATTACAACAGGCATTGCAACAGCATGCCCCATAACAAGTGCCTGTTTTTTTGTATCAGGCGTTGCCAAAATTGAACGTAATCCAGAAGAATTACTAACTCCAGTCAAAACTGCTTGAATATCTTTTTCGTCATTAAGTAATGCAACAATTTTTGTGCCAATTTGCGAGAGAACTTCTGAATCAATTCCAGACGGTCTTTGATCAACAACAAGTAAAGAAACAAAATATTTACGCATTTCGCGTGCAATAATCCCAAAAATAGTTTGTCTCGCCGCCGTTGGATTTAAAAATTTGTGCGCTTCTTCAATTGTAATCATTAACTTTCGGGGTTCATCTTCTTTTTTTTGTGAAGCCAAAAATTTTTCTGTTTTTGAAATATAAACATTATGTAATCGTCTTGTAATAATATTTGCAACTAAAAGATAACAAAGCATCGAAGTATTATTTCCAAATTCTAAAACAACATTAATGCCTTTATCTAAATAATTAACCATCTGTTCTATTACGGGTTTACCTTGAACAGATTTTTGCAAAAAAGAAAACCTCTCTATTCTTTTAAGTTTTCTATAAAGTGCACTAATAGATTCTGTATGCGCGCCAATTTCCTGTGAAAACTCTTTTAAATTTTCTCCCTGATCAAGTAAAACTTTTAACCAATCTCTTTTAAATTTACATGCAACCAAATATGCCGCCTCTAACGCAGTTGGATGCAAATTAAGTTCATCTTGCAAAGAAATAATATCTTCAACATGAATATCTGAATACCCAATAGCAACTTCAACATCTGGTGCACATCCTCTTTTCCGAGTTGCTTCTGGATCCAAAGAAAAAATAACAACCTGAGATGGAAACAAACTTTTTAAACCTTTTACAAAAGATTGCCCACCACCCTCTTTTCGTGCCTGAAAGCCATATTCACTGTGCATATCAAAAATTAAGTTTACCGCTTTCTGACTTTTAACAAGTCCTGCCAAAATCAAACGTGTAATAAAAGTTTTTCCCGTTCCACTTTTGCCAAAAATTCCGTTACTACGTTCTGTAAAACTATCAAGATTTATACAAACGGGAGTTTCCATATCCAGAGGAACACCAATATTTAAATATTTTTCGCCTTGTTCTTCTGAACCAAAAATTTGTGCAACGTCCTGCGAACTTGCTTCATAAATATTTGCAAAATGAGAAGGAATTGTTTTTACCGGCATCTTGTGTTTATTTTTATCGATCATCAACATTGGTCTTAAACTGACTTTTGCATAAATATCACGCTTTTTTATAATATCAGATAAAAGTAATTCATCTTCTTCTGGCGGAAAAAGTAAAATATCAGGATTTGTAACTTCTAGTTCTAAATCTGTAATTAACGAAAAAAATGTATATTGATTTCCTAAAACAGTAACAAACTTTCCGGTTTTAACTTCTTCG
>DAOVNS010000031.1 GCA_030630075.1 bacterium
AGATTATATTAATTTTTTGTGTAATCATTTTTCTCATTTAAAAAATCAAGATATTGATGCCGTAATTGATTGCGGAAACGGAGCCGCAGGAACAATGCTTCCTGAATTAGTAGAAAAAATGAATTGGAAAAATGTAAAACTTTTATATCCAGAAGTTGATGGTACATTTCCAAATCATCCAGCAGATCCAACCGTAATAAAAAATATGCAAGATGTCTTAAAAGAATTAAAAAACAACTCTTCATTTAAAGTTGGAATCGGCTTAGATGGCGATTGTGATCGTATGAATCCAATTACAAAATCTGGTTTTCTGGTTCCAGGCGATCAACTTTTAGCACTTTTTTCTCAAAAAGTTTTAAAAGACTTTCCAGGTGCTTCAATTGTTTTTGATATAAAAGCATCATCTAGTTTAATTGAAATATTAAAGAAATGGGGCGCAAACGATTGCATTTGTCCCTCCGGTCATTCATTAGTTAAAGAAGCAATGCTAAAAAATAATGCAAAATTAGCTGGCGAACTTAGTTGTCACTTTTTCTTTAACGATAGATATTTTGGTTATGATGATGGAATTTATGCAGCATTAAGATTGTTCGAAATTCTTCTAGAAACCAAACAAGATCTCGATGAATTGGTAAAAATATTTCCAGAAAAACATCGTTCACCAGAAATTCGCATTGCATGCACAGAAGAAAATAAAAAAGAAATAGTTGATCATGTAAAAAATATTTTTGCATCTAGAACAGATACAAAAACAATAACAATAGATGGAATCAGAGCTCAAGCCAATTATGGATGGGGATTAATTAGAGCATCAAACACACAACCAGTAATTTGCCTAAGATTTGAATCCGATTCTTCTGACGGATTAAAACAAATAAAACAAGATTTTCATAACGCCCTTAAAGTTTATTTTGACGAAACAACTTTAAGGCAAGAAATTGAGTTGTAAAAATAGAATCGGACTTCATGTACGTTTAGATTCAAATCTTGCATCACTTACAGATACAGCTCAAAATTATGATACTCAAATTTTCCAATTCTTTTTGGTCCAACCAAAGAATGATAAATACATAAAAATAACACCCGAAGAATTGGAAAATTTTTTAAAAATAAAAAAAGAACATGATTTTGATTTCTATATTCACTCTTCTTATTGGATAAATCTTTGCACAGGAAAACCTAGCGGAGCAAAAGCATCGCAAGAAATAACAAAAAAAGAACTCGATATAGCAAAAAAACTAAATATTAAATATTTGGTTCTACATCCAGGATCTGCAACCGGGCATAGAAGAACAAATGCCGATCCTCTCAGTAAAAAAGCAGGATTAAAAGCTTTAGCAAGAAGACTGAATCGTATACTAAAGGAAGAAACCGAAGTAGAAATTTTATTAGAAAACACGGCACACGGAAATAGAACAATTGGTAGCAACATCGAAGATTTCGCAATTCTACAAAAAATGTTCGAATTTCCTGAAAAAATTAACTATTGCTTAGACCTTGGACATGCTTTTGCCTATGGATATGACCTAGAAAAAACCGATGCTTTTATTAATTTAATAGATAAAAACATGGAAATAGACAAAATAAAGCTTATTCATATTCATGATTCTGCAGAAAAACAAGGAAGTAAGCTTGATAAACATGAGGTTCCCGGAAAAGGCTTTATCCCCGAAAAGCATTTAATTGATATAATTAATCACCCAAAACTAAAAGATATTCCCGTCATAATCGAAGCTCCTCCGCTTAGTTTGGAAGAAAACAAAGAAGTATTGGATAAAGTTAAAGGGTGGCTTTGAACACAGCAATCAAAATGTACAGGAACAAATCATCATTATCCCAACGTTTACACATTGGGATAACAAATTTCCAACACCCACCGAAAACATTCAATGAAAAATACAAAAAACTTCATTTCAACCCGAAATAACTGAAGAAAACCACAAAAAAACATTCCTATCTGTTTATGCTCAAAAAAGTCGTTTTTTAATGCAAAACCAACTTTTTTACCCCTTCTAGAAGCATATTCACCCTATGCTTTTGACCCCAAAACTCATAGAAGGTAATCTGTAACTATGAAATAAGATTTTACTTTCCCCAACAAGTATAAACGTTAAATTGTGTCGTAAAAAGTTCAGTTGGGAAATAGAAGGTTATCCATATGTTTAGATTAAGAAAAATTAGTTATTTATTTTTAGCATTTGGTTTATTTACAACAATGCCAAAAACAGCACAACTTAATGCATCAAATAATATACAATTAACAAATGAATCTTTTCAAAATATTAAAGATTTGGGTGAAAAATTAGTTGGTCTTTTACAAAATATAGAAACAACAATTAATGCAATAGACTTTAACAGTGTTTCAAACAATATTCCTACATCACAACTTAAAACAACATTATTCAAGCATTATGCAAGTTGCCTTGATTGGAATGAAGTTTTTGCATTAAGAAAAGCAAATCTAACTACAGAAAAAATTGCACAATTAGGTGGATATGCAGCTGCAGAAATTCTTTCAAAAACTTTTACAATTATTTTAAGTGCTAAAAAACTACATTCTTCTATCCCAAACGGAATGGAAGTCACTTATAACAATCAAATTGATATTTATATTCAACAAATTGAAACAATAATAAACAACATGACAAACAATCTTAATTTATCTGCTGATGCAAAAGAACAAACATTTATAAACACATTTGTTAATGGAAAAACATTTAACAATATTAAAAATGCAACTACATATAATAAATTGTGTGAAATTAAAAAAGAATTAGAAACATCTATTCCTAAAAAAATTCAAGAATTAATTGATTCCGCACAAAATTTTTACACCGATACTATAAATACAATTGCACAAATTTAACATCTAGAATTTTAATTCTTGAAAAAAAGGGCCGCTCTCTTCTGAACGGTCCTTTTTTGTTTTGAATTATTAATTCTTATAAACCGAGGTTTTACAAGCCTTGGGTTTACAAACCGTGGGTTTATAACCCTTTTTTTAAGGCAGCCCAGGCATTTGGCCATAAGTTGCTAATCATTTCGTCAATGCATTTAGCGTATTGTCTAATTTCCCATTGCGCACCAGAATCAATTCTTAACCTGTAAAAATTAAACCAGTTGCGAAGGTTTGCTGTTGCATAATATTGCGTGTAATTTCCAACAGGAACAACAAACCTGGCTTGTTCTCTGCAGGCACCAAGATCTAAAAGTTTTTTATATGAATCAACGCAATTTTGATAAGTTTCTTGCAAAACTTTTGTGCACTCTTTTTGATTTTCAACTTCACCAACACTGGATTGTTTATTAGTTGCTGCTTGTTTTCTCCAAAACTGAGGATAATAAAATTTTCCAATAGGATCAGAAGAATAACGCATCGAAACTTCGTTGTAAGATTGCGTTCTATGTCTCATCCATTCTCTTGCAACAAAAAGAGGTAAAACAACTTTAAAAGTGATACTTTGATGCTCAAACGGACTTAAATGTTCATGCTCTGCTAAGTAATTCATTAATTTTAAATCTGCATCAGGATTATTTCCCGTTTTTCCACTTCCTGCGTGCGAGACTCTTGCAGAAAGTACCGGCATTTGATCCGGAGTATATTTTCCGCCGTAAAGCTGTGTACTTGCAACAAGCTCAATTAATGCATATGGATCTTTTTCACCATACGGATACTTAACGGATGTATTAAAATTTGGGTTTGTTTTTTTGGAATCTTTTGCTATTTCCATTTTATATCCTTTAAACAGAAGGAAGTGTAATTCCTTTTTGCTTCATATATTTTCCACCACGTTGTGCATAAGAAACCGCGCAATCTTCTTCGCCCTTAAAAAATATAACCTGCGCAAGACCTTCATTTGCATAAATTTTTGCAGGAAGCGGTGTTGTGTTAGAAATTTCTAAAGTAACATAACCTTCCCATTCCGGTTCAAAAGGCGTAACGTTTACAATAATTCCACAACGAGCATAAGTTGATTTTCCTAAACAAATTGTTAAAACATTTTTTGGAATTCTAAAGTATTCAACACTTCTTGCTAAAGCAAAAGAATTTGGCGGAACAATACAAACATCATTTTTAATATTAACAAAAGAATTTTCATCAAATTTTTTTGGATCAACAACAGAACTTAAAACGTTTGTAAAAATTTTAAATTCATCTGCAACTCTTAAATCGTATCCATAACTACTCAAACCATAACTTACAACTCTTTGTTGATCAGGTCCTGAATAACGAACTTGGTTTTCAACAAACGGTTCAATCATTCCCTGGCTTTTTGCCATAAGACTAATCCACTTATCTGACTGAATACTCATTAAAATCCTTTCACTATTTGATTTGATTTGATACTTTATACTTACGCTTAAGCAAAAAACAATTTAAAACATCTAGATATTAAATATCGAGATATTTATTGATAGAGGATAAAGGTGTGAAAGAATTTAATCAATTTATAAAAAAAGAACTAAATACACCCCAACGAAAAGCGGTAACTCATAAAAAAGGTGCCGTAGTTGTAATTGCAGGAGCAGGTTCGGGAAAAACCAGAGTTATAACTGCACGAATTGCAAATTTAATTTTAAATGAAAATGCAGACCCAAGTTCTATCATTGCTTTAACATTTACAAACAAAGCAGCAAACGAAATGAAAGAACGTTTAATAAAATTTCTGGGAACAAAAAACAATTTACCTTTTGTTGGAACATATCACTCTTATTGTTTATTGCTTTTACGTAAAAACCCAACTTTATTACCATATCCTCAATTTACTATTATGGACGCAGAAGATCGCATTTCATTAATTAAAAAAATCCTAAAAAAGAATGGATTAGACAAACAATTTTCTGCAAATTCAATTAGTTATCAAATATCAAACATAAAAAATAAATTCGATCCAGATTTTTACGAAGAAGAACTTGCAAATAAGTTGTTTAAAGAAATATATTTTGCATACGAATCAGAAAAAAATCTTGCACATTGTTTTGATTTTGATGATCTTTTGTTAGAAATTTTAAAAGTTTTTAGAAGCAATCAAGAGTTTAAAAAGAATTTTGGAAATAGAGTAAAACATATTTTGGTTGATGAATATCAAGATACAAACTTAGTCCAACATGAACTTTTAAAACAAATGTCACTTGATGAGAAATTAAAAATTAATGCAGACTCAATTTGTATTGTTGGTGACGAAGATCAGTCAATTTATTCTTGGCGCGGCGCGATGGTCACAAACATGCTAGAGTTCGAAAAAGAATATAAACCTGTAACTAAAATTAAAATCGAACAAAATTATCGTTCGGTGCAACCAATACTTCAAGCAGCAAACGAAGTTATAAAAAACAACAGCAAAAGAACTCCTAAAAATCTTTGGTCAGATAAAAAAGCAAAAGATAGAATTTTAGCATTAACGTGCAGAACAGAACACCAAGAAGCATATGCAATAGCATCATTTATTTCGTGTTTGCCCGAAGATAATGAAAATTTAAAAGAAACCGCAATTCTTTATAGAACTCACTTTCAATCAAGAAGCATAGAAGAATCACTAATTAGAAATGGCATTCCATATAAAATAGTTGGCGGAATTCGTTTTTATGAAAGAAAAGAAATAAAAGATTTGCTCGCTTACCTGCGTCTTGTTGTAAATCCATTTGATAGAAACAGTTTTACAAGAGTTATAAATTGCCCCACAAGAGGCCTTGGAACTAAATTTGAAGAAACTTTACATCAAGAATGGAGTCAACATTCACTTTTAGATTTCAAACAGCTTTTACATCTTATTTTAAATAATGAAAATCTAAAAATTGCACCAGCAAAAAAAATATCTCTTCTCAACTTTTTAGATATTTATAAAAACTTTTCAGAAAAACAAAAACCCGGCGAAGCCTTAGATTTTATAATTAAAAAAGTTGAATATTTTAGTTATTTACAAAAAAAATATGATGAGCAAGAAGCTGATACAAAAATAGAAAATGTAAAAGAATTTGTACGTTCGGCATATGATTACGAAGAAAAAGAATCAAATAATAGTCTTGATATATTTTTGCAAGAAATTGCATTGCTGCAAGAAAAAACTAACGATAAAGAATCAACCGATAATCAAATTCAATGCATGACTTTGCACGCAGCAAAAGGACTAGAATTTAATAATGTAATTATTTCTGGACTCGAAGAAGGATTACTTCCAAGTTATAAATCACTAAACACAAAAAAAGAACTCGAAGAAGAAAGACGACTCTTTTATGTTGGAATGACTAGAGCAAAAGAAAGACTTTTACTTGCAAGAGCAAACAGCAGAAATAATTTTGGACAAATTAGTGATCAAGTAATTTCGCGTTTTTTAACAGAAGTTCCAGGAAAATTTGTTTCCCATGAAAATATTAACGAAAAAAGTACGTTTCAAATTACCAGCATGTTTAACGACTGGCTTGGAGATAATCATAAAAAATCTGTTTTAACATTTTCCAATTTTGCAAAACCTACAACAATAAAATCTGTAACTAAATCAAAACCTTCTCTTAAAAAACCAGTGGCAACAAAACCTAAAACGGTTGGACTTAAATGGAAAAAAAATCAATTTGTAAGTCATAAAAAATTTGGTGTTGGTATGATTAAAAAGGTTGAAACAAAAGATGAAAATACATTTTACATTACAGCAGCATTCCGATCCGGAGAAAAAAAGATCTTGTCAAATTTCCTCTCACTAATATAATATCTATTTTTTAAGCTATTTTATTCACAAAACCCATAACCCAAGGAGAATCTAATGGGTGAAGCTCGTTTTAGTCAAAAATATTTGGTACAAAAACATTTAGCAGCAATTTTATTAACTTTTTTATTAATCTTTCCGATTAAAAGTAAAACTTGTGAAGAAGATAAAAAAGTACTACCAACTCAAAACATTTTAAGTCCAACAAAAAACAAGCCCGCTAACTTAGAAACTCATCTACTTGTAAAATTGTTAAATTGCACTGTTACACCAAACCCAAAAGAGCTTGAAGAAATTTTAAAAAAAGAATTCAATGCAGAAAAAGTTGAAATTAAAGAAGTATCACCAGACGAAGAAGAAGAACCAACACAAACTTTTGGTTTAGAATTAACACTTGATTTATTTGATTGCGATAAAGAAATTATTGATTCAAAAGAAAAGATTTTAGAATTTAGCGAAAAACTTTGCGATTTAATTGATATGAAAAGGTATGGCAAACCGTTTATCGAACGCTTTGCTGATGGCACAGACGCAGAAGGATATTCTCTTGCACAAATGATAGAAACTAGTTTGGTAAGTGGTCACTTTGCACCAGTAACTAACAGTGCTTACATTAATATTTTTTCGTGTAAGTCGTTTGATCCAGAAGTTGCCGAAAAGTTTACTAAAGATTTTTTTGGTGCCAAAAGAGTTAAAAGTAAAAATCATATTCGATAAAGAAGTTAGAAAAAAGAGTAACTCAAAAATACCGAAAGCCCGATTTTTCAACCGGGCTTTTATTTATTTAATAATCTAAAAATTTTACTTATTAACAATCGCTTTTCAATTTGCTAAAGCTTCTTGTGCAGCAACGCCTACTTCAGATCCTCTCTGTTGCTTATATTTACTTAAAAGTTCATGCAGTTTTTCATTTTCAATTTTTTCTGCCGCATCAAAACCGTGTCCTTTTACAAACAAAGCTTTAAATAAAAATAATGCACGCAATTGAACCATCTTATCTGAACTATTCATTCCAGTTGTTGCAGCTACTTCTGCCGCTACAAAACTCTGCCCTTTTTCAACTAAAGCTTTAAATAAAAGTAACGCACGACCTTGAACCAACTTATCTGAACTATTCATTCTAGTTGTTGCAGCTACTTCTGCTTCTACAAAACTCTGCCCTTTTTCAACTAAAGCTTTAAATAAATCTAATGCTTGAACTTGAACACTTTGATCTGAGCTCTTAATTCCTCTCTGTTGCTTATATTTACTTAAAAGTTCATGCAGTTTTTCATTTTCAATTTTTTCTGCCGCGTCAAAACTTTGTCCTTTTTCAAACAAAGCTTCAAATAAATCTAACGCATAAGCTTGAACACTTTGATCTGAGCTATTAATTCCTTTTGTTCCAGCTGCTGCCGCCGCGTCAAAACCGCGTCCTTTTTCAACTAAAGCTTTAAATAAAAATAACGCACGCAATTGAACCATCTTATCTGAACTATTCATTCCAGTTGTTGCAGCTGCTGCCGCCGCGTCAAAACCGCGTCCTTTTTCAACTAAAGCTTTAAATAGAAACAACGCATTCATTTGAACACTTTGATCTGAGCCATTAATTCCAACTGTTGCAGCTCTTGCTGCTTCGTCAAAAGCTCGCCCCTTGCGAACTAACAATATAAATAAATCTAATGCATTAACTTGAACGCCTATATCTGAGCCATTAATTCCTTTTGTTCCAGCTGCTGCCGCCTCTGCAAAACCTTCTCCTTTTTCAATTAACGCTGCAAATAAACTTAATGCTTGCTTTCGACCTATATTAATTAACTCTTTTTCTATCAATTCACTTTTATATTCTTGGCTTTTTAATAACTCATCAAAGTAAAATATAACAGGCAAAACTCTATCCACATAATAAGTAAACACTTTAATCTTATATATATGTAAAACTTCTTTATCATAATTTTCTTTATTAATTAAATAATAAATACTATTTCCGTATCGAGGATCATTTAAGATTTTATAAAGATAAACCATAGAAGATTTATAATAATCTGATGATTCATCTGAAAGTTTTCGAAAAAGCAAGTTTAATTTAAATTCAAACATCTCCTTTTTATCTTTTATTTTATCTAATTCCAAAAAAGGTAAAAACCAATGAATTCTATCATTGCGTAAAGATAAATCCACTATTGCATGATTAATCAATAAGTCAGCATCAGCTCTACCGTCAAGTAAATTATAAAGTTTTTCCAAATAAACCTTGCCGCTCCGTCCCCGTCTCATCGCATGATGATCAGTATCAAAAGTAATGTCTACACATACAGCAATAATTTCAATTATTTTTTCAATAGAACTTTGATAATCACTTTCAGTAAATTTCCACTCGAATTTAGATGTCATATGTTCTGCAATATTCTCACTAAGAGTTAACCCCAACAAGTAGCTCGATATCTCTACATAATCTGATATTCTCTCCCATCGGCCTTCTTCGTCATCTCCATAACAAATCACTTTAATAAAAGTGGATTTTTGTAAATTATCATATTTAATCTGCAATATAATACTATGAGTTCTTAGTGGAATATTATATGTAAAAACTATGCTATTTTTTATAAATTTATATGATGTAAATTTTACAGATTCTATAGCATGAGCAATATCAAAAACTTTTCGAGGTTTTCCTACAACTTCTTCAATCAATTGATGCAGCAATACCGGCAATTTCAAAACTTCAACCGCAGGAAAAACATCTTTATAAATTGATGAAATTACATTTATTAAACTTTGGTGAATAAATGTAAAAGCATCTTCTAAAGTATTTGGTTTATATCTATCAAAATTCCTGTTTTGATTACCCACCGCTGTTAACTCAACATTAAAATCAAGCGAATTAACTAATTGTTGCTCATAATTACCAGTAATCATCTTGCTGATAATATTTTTTACAAAATCTAAATCTCGTCTTTGACCCGGATTCAAATTTGTTAAATCAAACCAACAACTTAAAAAGGCAAAATAAATCTTTAACATTGCTTGAAATTTTTCAACTTTATCTTTAACTTCAAACTCCGTGCTTCCCTTTAATTCTTTTATTGATCTATCCCATAAATCAACCAATTGTTCCATAAAAGATAAAACTGATTTTTTATAAAGACTCGTTCCAATCTTAAAACCCTCAATAAATTCTTCGCCAATAAAGAAATCTCCTATCTCTCTTTTAAAAGCTTCAAATTGCTGTTGAAATGTTTTTGGATCTCTAAACTTTTCCATCTTAAAAATATTTAATAACCAGTCTCTTTTTTCAGATAACACTTTTAATAAAGAAGCAGAATCAACTAGCTCTTGATGTGATGTGGCTAAAAATTCTTGTGGGTTATTTTTGTATTGCAACGCAAAAGATGTATTAATCCACATCATTTCGATACCAAACTTTCTAATCAATTCAAAAAGTGATTTTAATTTGTCCAAATCATTTGGATCAGATTCACCGCTTAATCCTGCAATAGCGGCAACAAATTTTATCCAACTGATGCCGACTTCTTCTGTTAATGCTGCACTATTTCCATCGCTCATTATTAATAATATTTCTTTACTTAATCCATCTATCTCAGATTCTTTATCTGGAAACAACTCATTAAGCTTTTCTTTTATTTTATTTTGTTTTAAACGTTCTTCTAAAATTGTTTTTACAGAATAAATATCAACAAACTTTGGATCTTTAAGTTGTAATAAAATTGCTTCTAAAAAATTAACCGGATATAAAAGTTCTAAACTCTTTAAACCCTTTGCCGCTAAATTTATTTTAATCTCTCGTTCTAAACGTGTGGCTATCGCATAAATTCTTTTTAATTGCTCCAATCTTTCTGGATCTTTTTCTTCAAACATCAAAGTATGGATTTTATCTAAAACAGAAGCCACAACTTCTTTGTATAATTGTTCAGTTAATTCTTCCGCTTTCAACATTTCAAGTAATTCTTCTATACTTCTTTCTGGAGCTATTTGCTGACGAGGTCCAATATATGCTTCTTCTTCCGTTATAGAAATCATCCTTGGTATTGGATATTTTAACCAACCAGCTTTAAGTGAAACTTCTTGACCAAGTTCAACTTTAAAAATCATTTCGCGTTGAGTATCGATATATAAATTTACAGAATCTTTTTCTAACCATTGAGTAATTTTTTCAAAATCCGGAACTACTAAAATTATCTTACCCAAACCTCTAAAAATTGCTGCCGCATGCGATGTTGCTTCTGCACTTCCTTTAACTATTATTGCTATAATCCCCCTTGCCTGCCCTGCATCTTTCTTACTTATCGCATCATACAAACGTAACGCTTCTTCTAAAGTTGAAGCCAAAACAACTTGTTCTTTGCTTGTTATATGCTTTACGCCGCTACCAGAAGCACTTACAACGTTGCACAAAACTTTATTTTCTTCTGTTACTGTTTCGGGATTTTCTATATAACTTACAGATACCAAATCTCTTATTTGTAACGGTCTTGCTTGAACTAAATAAATTATTTTTTGACCAGGATCATAAACTAATTCTATATCCATCGCTTCGTTATAATATTTATCTATCGCTCTTGCTACTTTATCTATTTCTTTTATTACATCATCACTTAGTGCCGGAATATTTTTTATTTCTTCAGTATTTTCTATTAATTTTAATCCAAAACCATCTCCGGTTTCGATAGGTATTATTCTCTGCTTTTTTACCTGCAAAATCTTTTTGATCGTAACTTCTGGTGCAAAACTTTTTGATTCAACTTTTTCTTCTGGTGGACCAGCCTCTGCTGGCAATGATACTTTTCCTGATTCATAACCTTTTACATAAAATGTATCAACATTAACACTACTTGTTACCACACCTTCGTTATGCCCAAACGCCGCTTGAATGATTGTCAACGGATCATTATTTTCTGGATTTCTTGTATAAACAACGCAACCTACAGGAATAACATCTTTTTCTCCTATCATACGTTGCAAAAAAACTGGAGTTAAAGGCTGATCAAATATTTTTTTATCTTTTCCATCTATTCTTTGCATTAATGATTTTTCTTCAAAATATGATGCAACTACTTTTTTTATTGCATTTATTATTAAATCTAAATCCGGTGCAACATTTGATTCACTATAATTTCCACCTGCATTTGGAAGTTCTTTTGTATCTTCTCTTCCCGTACTTCTAACCATCAACTTCCACGATTCACTTCTTGCTTTACCTAAAAAACCTTGTAAAGTTTTTCCGAGTTCTTCTTTATTTTTTATTTCCGCATCTTCTATATCTCTGGCCAACTTTTCTGATTTCGAAATAAATAAACTTTTTCTTTCTGGATTTTCTAAAATGGTTATTGGATCTTTTCCACCCTCCAACAAACTTTTTGATTCCTGCAAACTTTGAACAATCTCATCCCACCGCCTTGCAATATTTACTCCGTTTTCTAAAAACAATCTTTTTATAGAAGCGCTTGTTTCACCCAAAAATTCTGGAACCGCAACCCTAATCCCACCAGACATTTTTCCTTGCATATTTTCAACAACATTTTCCAACTCCATCAAGTTGGCAGTTTTATAACCAAACCCTTTACCTTCAGCATTTTCTTTTAATCTCGTTTCACTAAATGATAACGTTGCTGCCTGAATATTGCTCAAAAAACAAAATAAAATTGAAAAAATATAAATAATTAATTTTAATTTTATTCTAAACATCTCAATCTCTCCATAAAAAAACTTATTAAAAACACTAAAAGTATTTTTACCAAATTTCGTGCTACGAAAGAAAGAAAGAAAGAAAGAAAGAAAGAAGAAGAGTCCCTCAAAAATAGAAAAAGCCCGATTTTTCAACCGGGCTTTTATTATATAAATCGTAGATTTTAATTTTTTTAGCACTGATAAGGTGCAGTTTGATTTTGGGTAAAAGGCATTGCAGCATTAAATTCTTCTAAAACAGAATTAATTTCTGCAATCTCTTCTTTTTTCATTACAGGCTTGGGCCAATCGCCAATTTTAAATTCAAGCTTTGCACCCAAAACGCGACCCTTATAATTTAGCTGGCCACCGTTTCCTATCATTTTTGCAACATCAGAATTGTAATCAATTTTAAAATCTTTTCCAACACGCAATCCGTTAGGAAGTTTTACAAAGTCTCCAGGGACAACAAAAACACCATTTTTTGTTTTAACAATTCTATAAGGTTTGCCTTGCATTGTTGGATTATCAGAAATATAAGGTCCTCTCCAATTTTTGGGATATGCAAGATTTAGTGGACCAACTTCGGAACCCGTGAATTTTTCGACATTTAAAAAATCCACATAATTATTTTTGTTTTCTATTTTTAAAATACTACAATCGTGATCTATTCTGTTTAGCGCACAAACAATTTGTTTAATGTCGGTTTTAATAAGAATTGCCGTAAAATACGGTTTGTTGTGAAAAACTCTTGCAACAAAAGCTAATAATAAAAGAGTTAATAAAGTAATACTAAAAACAGGGAAATACTTTTGAAAAAAACCCGCTAAAGGTTTTACTTTTTGATCTATTTTTCGATCAATACCAATCATTATGTCCTCTATCTTTCTCATGACCTTCTCCCCCCTATCATAGATTTTTATCATCTTTTTTCAAGTTGATATTACAAAAAAATTCATGCAAAAATAAAGAATTTAGATATTAAGGTAACAC
>DAOVNS010000023.1 GCA_030630075.1 bacterium
GTTTAAGCATAAAAGATTGAAAAACGGAATATATTTCATAAATTCTTAAGCCTCCGTGTGGAGGCGACACCAAGTATTTAGCCTAATGCGTAAGCGTTAGGGTATTTACGATTCAACCCAAAGGTTAAATTACCACTCTTGTTTTAATTTAAATAAAAAAGCCTTATACTTGGAGTGAAAAGTATTAATAACACAACAACCCGAAAAAGCTACTTAAAAGGCTAAAGCGGGAGCCAGACGGGATAAAGGATTATTTAATGTCCACTTCTTTTTCATTATCGCTTGAACTTATATATCTAATGAATTGGCTGCTTAAAAATGAACAGCCTAAATTAAAACAAATTATCGACGAAAGTATAAAAGCTGGTCTTGGACAAGAAATTGATGCAATCGATGACTTGGAAGAAGAAACTGGTGACATTGACTATCTTCACAATTCAATTTTAGATTTTCTTTTTTTTCTCGAAGATAATTTATTAGAAAGCTTGGAAACAAAAGATTTTGATTTTATTGCAAAGGAAAGACTTAAACCAACATTGCAAAAAATCAATCCTCAAAAAATCGATCTCAAAACTTTATGGCTAAGTATTCAACAAGCTAAAATAAAAAATAAGCCAAAAAAAGATCTCAAAAAAACACTTTTATCTGAACTTATAAAGAACTGGTCTCCAAAAGATAACGAACCTGTTAACTAAAAAATTCTTAAAAAACTAAATACTTAAATTTATAACAAATCTAAGAGTACAATCTTTTAGATCTGTTCGAATTTGAGAAAGTTGGAAACTTAATGTTTATTTATTTAGGAAAAAATAATGATAATTTATAAAACATTATTAATAATGTCTTTGGCATTTATTATGGAGTTAATAGATTCAACTTTAGGACTTGGTTACGGAACAATTCTTTCTCCTCTTTTTATAATAATTTTCAACTCTGAACCATCTGTAATAATTCCATCCATTTTGTTATCACAAACAATTAGCGGCACAATTGCCGGTCTTTCTCATAATCGATACAAAAACATATCTATTAAAATAAAAAATAACACTTGGATACAAAATATAAAAAAAGGACTTGCTCAAGATTTAAAAATCGTTCTCTTAATTTCATTATTAGGAATGATATTTGTAACATTAGGAGCATACCTATCTCTTAGAATTCCCAAAATCATTCTAAAAACATATATAAGTTTATCTGTAATGTGGATTGGAATACTTATTTTCACCAAAAAAGAATTTATTTTTTCTTGGAAAAAAATATTATTTTTTGGAACATTTGCAACATTTAATAAAGGTTTTATGGGCGGAGGTTTTGGACCAATTTTAACCGGCGGACAAATGCTTAGCGGTCAAAAAGAAAAAAGTGCTATCGGATGCACAACTCTTGCCGAAGGTCCTGTATGCTTAACAGGATTTATTGCATACATTTTGTTAAATCATACACAAGGATCAATACTTGAATTTTTAATTCCAATGACAATTGGTGCATCGATCGCAGCACCCTTAGGCGCACTAATAATTAAAAAAATAAATCGCAAAAGCTTACGCCAAACAATAAGTCTATTAATGATATTTTTAGGAATTTGGACTTTTATAAAAATTTGGATTTAAAACCAAGTTTTTTTAGATTTTCTCTTAATTCATACAAAGGCAAACCCAAAACGGAAGTATAAGAACCAGAAACGCTTTTTAAAAAATTTTCTCCAAAACCTTCTACAATTCCAGAACTACATGCGTATAGTGCATAAGGCATTTGCTCAAAATATAAATCTAAATATTTCTCATCAACACAAAATTCTACAATTGTTTTTGTTGTCCAATGAATTTTATCTTGAACTTCCCAACTTTTACCATTCCAAAATTTCTTATCCAAACAACAACCAGTCACTACTTCAACAGGCTCTTGATTTAAAATACACAGCATCTTTTTGCCGTCTTCAATATCTTTTGGTTTTGTTAAAATCTCATTTGTTTTAGTTGATCGCACAAGAGTATCTGCTGTTAAAACAAAAATTGAATCGCTTTCTATTTCACTTCTTTCTGGCAAAATTAAACGATCCATTTTTTCTTGCGCAATACTTAAAACATAATTTGTAAATCCATGTTTTATATCAATTCCACATTCATCACTGTTGTGTTTTAAAACCTTATATGTGATCCCCGCGGTTTCTACTAATTTTTGACGCGGTTTAGATTTAGATCCCAGGTATAAAATATCGTTGTTCATATCACTAAAGCTCCAAGGGTTACAAGGGCTTCAATAATTTTAGGCTTACTTATAGCATCAATATTAATACTTTTAATTCCTAAAACTTTAGCCCTACTTAAACTATTTGGATTATTGGTAATAAGCAAACAATCATCCCTATCTAATTTATATGTATTAAAAAAATCCACAAAAAAGTCCATTTGTTCAATAACGAACTTCGCTTGAAAAGAAAATCTAATGTGTTCTTTTTCAAAGTATTGAAAAATTTTAATAAATTTACTTTTATAAAGGTCTAACCACTCTCTAGATGTATTTCCAATTAAATATAAATTATTTTTTGCTCTCGATTTTTTGATAAAATCTAAAAGGCAAAAACCTTTACTATCTTGTTCAAAACAATCCTGAAAATAAAGTTGTGAAACCCTTCGGCTTGTTCTATCAATAGTAGTTTTATTTTTTATACCAAAGAAAACTGCTTTTACCCTATCTAAACAATCTTGCTCAATACGACAAATCCCGTTTTTTATTTTATGCGATATAAGACCTTCAGCTGATAATATAAATTCTGAAACATCTCCAGCACTCAATTCTCCTATATAAAATCTTCTAATAATATCACCCTGATCTCCCCACAATCTAAGGCTTAATTCTGAACACAAATTAATTAAAACCTTAATCGGATCTCCCTCAGCGCTAGTATCACACATAAAATTTTGCCTATGTCCTACAAATTCACCTTTTCCTACAGGATTTAAAAACAAAGACATTTTTTGCGAACAACAATTATTAACTAATGTTCCAAAATCAAAAATTACATGCTTACAAAAAGCCAATGATGTAATTTGTAAAAAGCAAAACAATAAAAATAGCTTTTTCATAAATCACCCTTTTTCCCAAAAACCAACAAAATTCTGTTTAACCTTGCCCTCAATTTGCATCTCAAATAGTACTTCTTGCAATAAATTAAAATCTAATTTTGTTTTTATACTTAATTCATCAAGAGAGCATGCATTTTTCAAGGAGCCTAAGATTAGATTTTCTTGCAGATTTTGCAAGCTTTTTTCTTTATCTATCGGTTTTTTTATTTCTTTTGATTTCTTTTTTGAAACAACGGAAGTAATTATTTTTTTTTGATTTTTAATTGGATCAATCTTTTTTTCTTTTTCAGCGTCTTCTTCAACAACTTTTGTAGAAAAATCACGGTCTTCTAATTCTTCCAGGATATCATCAACGCAACTTACAATTTTTGCACCCTGTTTTATAAGTTCATGACATCCCAAACTTAATTCATCATTAATATCACCAGGAATTGCAAAAACTTGTCGTCCTTCATCTAATGCAAATTGTGCAGTAATTAATGCTCCACTTCTTTTTGCAGCCTGAACAACCAAACAACCCGAAGTTAATCCAGCAATCACTCTATTTCTTGCAGGAAAATTTCCTCTTAACGGTTCTGCAAGTAACGGAAAGGGAGAAACTAATGTTCCACCATTTCTTGCAACTTTTCTGAAAAGTTCTTTATTCGATTCGGGATAAGGACACATTAAACCTGATCCCAAAACAACAATTGTTTTACCTTTATTATTTATTGTTGCGGCATGAGCCATGCTATCAACACCACTTGCACCACCACTAACAATTGAATAATTATTTTGAATAAGAGATGGAACAATTTCATTAATAACTGCGCTTGCATAAGAATTTGCTTTGCGCGCACCAACAACTGCAATTCTTTTTGCATATTCATAGCTAGTTAAAGATAATCCTTTGCAATACAAAATAATTGGAGGAGAATAAATCTGTTTCAATTCAGCAGGATACGCATCATCTAAAAAAGTTAAAATATCAATTTTATATTTTTCTATTAAACCTAATTCTTTTTCTAAAGATTGCGTATCTTTTAAACCATCAAATATAGTCTGCGCAATACTTTGTGATAAATAAATTTTTTGTACAAAATCATTAATTCTATATTCATAGATTTTAGTTAAATCTATTTTCGGTGAATTAATTTCTGGATTTTTATAATTTGAACAAAAATCTTGAAAGAATTTTTTAATAATTTTTAAAACAGATTTTGGACCAACTTTTTTAATAAGTGAGAGGTGCAAAAGCACCTCTCTGTTTTTATCATCAAACAAAATATCCCCACCCAAACTTTAGTTAAACTACGGAGTAATCTAATTACTCTGAAACTTCTTTTAATGTTTCTTGAGTTTCTGTAGCTTCTATTGCAACTTCTTCTTCAGATTCACTTTCGTCAAAAGCAGCGACAGAAGAAAGCAGTTGTCCTTTGTCTAAACGAACCAAACGAACACCTTTTGCTTGTCTTCCCATAGTTCTAACTTCTTTGGGTGAAAGTCTGATTATTTTTCCGTTGCTGTCTATTAATAAAATGTGTGATTCTTTAGAAACTTTTACAAGTCCAATAACTTCTCCGTTACGTCCACCGGTTGGAATTGTACGAACACCAAGTCCGCCTCTATGAGCAACTCTAAAGCCTGTAACTTTTACTCGTTTTCCATAACCTTTTGATGTTGCAAAAAGGAAATCAAAGATTTCTGCTTCTTCAGGAGAAACAACTCCTAATCCAACAACAGCATCATCTTTTTTAAGCCTAATGCCTCGAACACCACCAGCTTGACGCCCCATAGATCTTACTTCGGATTCGTTAAAGTGAATACCTTGTCCTTTTTCTGTTGCAATAACAATTGAATCTTTTCCGGAACTTAAATCACAGAAAGCCAATTCATCTTTTTCGTCTAAGCCAATAGCTCTTATTCCTGTAACTCTTATTTTTGCAAAAGCTTTTGCATCTGTTTTCTTGATGGTTCCACCCTTGGTTATCATTACCAAGAACTTACCTTCCATGTCTCTTCCACAAAGAAGTTTTACAACTTTTTCATTTTCACCAAGCTGTAAAATATTTACGATCGCACGACCTTTTGCAATTCGAGAACCTTCAGGAACTTGGAAAACTTTTAACGAATAAACTCTTCCTAAATTAGTAAAGAAGAAAAGGTCATCATGAGTTTTTGCAACAAAAATGTCTTGAATAACATCATCGGCTTCTCCAAGAGCAGCCATTCCTTTTTTACCTTTTCCGCCTCTATGCTGAACAGCATAAGTATCTAAAAGAACACGTTTTACATAACCTTTACGTGTTAGCGTAACAACAACTTCTTCATCAGGAATCAAGTCGCTTTCACTTATAATATCAATTGGAGCCTGAATAGATGATCTTCTTTTATCTGCATAAGTTTTTTTAATATGTTCTAATTCTTCAGAAATTACTTTTTTAAGAACTTCTTCATCTTTTAAAATAAGTTCTAATCCTGTAATCACTTTTTTAAGATCTTCAACTTCAGCATCAATTTTTTCACGTTCAAGACCAGTCAATCTTTGTAAACGCATTTCCAAAATAGCTTTACCTTGAGCTTCGGTTAATTTGAACTTTTTATTTAATGCAATTTGTGCTTGCTTAGAATCTTCAGATTTTTTAATTAATGCAATAACTTCATCAATACTATCTAAAGCAATTATCAATCCCAAAAGAACATGTTCTCTTGCTTGATTTTTTGCTAAATCAAATTGAGTTCTTCTTGTTATAATTTCTCTTCTGTGAATAATAAAATGCTCTAGCATTTCTCTTAATGTAAATATTGTTGGTTTATTTTGATACAAAGCTAACAATAAAATAGAGATTGAAACTTGTAAGTTTGTGTGTTTATAAAGTTGATTTAAAGTTACTTGAGGAATTTCGCCACGCTTTAATTCAATAACAAGTCGAATTCCACGTTTATCAGATTCATCACGAATATTAGAAATACTTTCTACAACTTTATTTTTTACTAAGTCTGCAATTTTTTTGATTAAATCAGCTTTGTTAACTTGAAATGGTATTTCTTTAATAATTAACGCTGTATGTTTTTTATTTTCTTCAATATCAACAACGGCACGAACAATAACATTACCATGACCAGTTCGATATGCTTTTACAACACCAGATCTACCACAAATAATTCCACCTGTTGGAAAATCGGGAGCAGGAACTAATTCAAATAAACGTTCTTCTGTTAAATTTGGATTTGCAAGTAATTCCAAACAAGCATCAACAACTTCACCTAAACTATGTGGCGGAATTGATGTTGCCATACCAACTGCAATACCAGTTGAACCATTTATTAATAAATTAGGAACTTTACTTGGTAGCAATGTAGGCTCAAGTCTTGATTCATCAAAGTTTGGAACAAACCTAACTGTATCTTTTTCGATATCAGTTAAAAGTTCTCTTGCAATTTTTGCCATACGCACTTCTGTATAACGCATAGCAGCAGCATTATCACCATCAATCGATCCCCAGTTTCCCTGACCACTTAGCAATGGATATCTTTTAGAAAATTCTTGAACCATACCAACAATAGATTGATAAATTGCAGAGTCACCATGCGGATGATAATGACCAATAACTTCACCAACTACTGTTGCAGATTTTCTATGAGGCTTTTCGTTATAATATCCAAGTTTGTGCATCGCATATAAAATTCTACGATGAACTGGTTTCAACCCATCTCGAACATCAGGAAGCGCGCGGCTAATAATAACCGACATCGCATAATCTAAAAACGATGTTTTTAATTCCTTCTCAATCGAAAGAGGAGAAATTGAAAGGGAAGAATCATTAATATCTTTTTGTTTTTTATCTTCAGGCATACCTAAACATCCTTCCAAGACATTGGAAAATTAAATTTTTACAAATACAGTAACAAAAAAGTTATTGCCTCTGTCCAAACAACAACTTTTGTAAGTAAATACATTATAAAATCGGTAACGTAAGAATACTATGCTTTAGCAACTAAAACAAGTTTTAGCCCTATATAAGCCAAGTTTTAAGCAAGTGAACGACCAAGAATGTAAAAATTCCAGCAAGTAGATCGTCCAACATTATTCCCCAGCCGTCTTTTATTTTTTCAAGTTTATTTATAGGGTAAATTTTTGTGATATCAAAAAAGCGAAATAGTATAAATGCAATTAAATAAAGCCACCAAATTTTAGGTAAAGCCAAAAGACCAATCCACATTCCAAGCAGTTCATCGACAACTACTATTGATGGATCGTGCAATTTATAAAACTTTGCAATTTTCGTACTTACAAAAATTCCCACAAAAAAAATTACACTCAATAGAACAATTGAATGTAAAAAAGAAATTGTTGGCAAAAAATAAACTAATAATAAAGTTACAAAGCTTCCTGCCGTTCCAGGGGCTTTTGGAAAATATCCAACAAAACAAACGGTTGCAATAAATTCATAAATAAAATATTCAATTTTTTTAATCACAATTACGCTCACAAAACTTTTTATTTTTAATTAAATAATCAATTCCAGACCAGAGTGTAACAATTGCAACAAGAAACATAAAAGAATCTAAATATATTTTTAAATAATCAATATTTAAATAAGAATTAATAATCAGATAAAGAAAGCACAAATAGATCGCAACAAACTGAAAAGTCGTTTTAACTTTTGCAAAATAAGATGTATTAAGACTACTTCCGCTTTTTAGCATAAATGTTCTTAAAAAAGTTATTCCTAAATCTCGCAGAACAATAACGGCAATTAACCAAAAACTTATAATGTCTAAAAAATAAAAAGCTAAAAAGGTAGAAATTACCAAAACTTTATCCGCCAAAGGATCTAAAAAGCTACCGTGTTCTGTTTTTGCAGAATATTTTCTAGCAAAATATCCGTCAAAAAAATCAGTCAGTGCTGCAACAGTAAAAAGTACAATCGAAGCAAACAGATAAATTTTACCTCGATAACCCTCACCCAAAAAAAGAAAAACAATTATTGGCGGAGTTAGAATAATTCTTAAAATTGTTAAAAGATTTGGTAACGAAAAAAAATCTCTTGTTTTATTTGTCATGATCAAACTTTATAAAAAATGTTTCTTAAGCTAAAATACAACGAAATGTATTTCAACAAAATGTATTTTAACAAAATGCGTTTTAACTTAATTGAAAGTAAAAAATATGAAACCGCTATTCTTTTGGGGCTTTATAATATTTCCTATAATAATGTTAAGTAGCCTTAAAGCAATTAAATCGCTTTATTATTTTGAAAAAGTTACCTTCCCCAATCAATACAATATTAACAAAAATATTAAAAAAGATGGATCCTTAGCCAAACATATTTTAATTATAAATACAGCACAAGGCTTTGGAGGGGGAGAACTCTACAGTATAAATATGTACAAAAATCTTACAAAAGATGACTATAACGTACAGTTATTAGTTGCAAAAAACTCGGTTTTAGAACAAAAACTACTCGAATCCAAAATTTCATATTATGCCTATAATAAATTTTCAATATTCAAAAAACCTATTCAACCAGGTTTATATAGCGCCATATATAAAATATGCGAGGATGAAAAAATTGATATAATTCATTGCAACGGACACAGCGAGACTGCTGCTGCAAAAAAAGTTTCTACAAAACTTCCAGTAAAAACCGTTTTTACCCGTCATATATCAAATCCCGTTAATACCAAATCCCTAAAAGAAGAGTTTTAAACTTATTAATGTTATCCAAAAAAAGATATAGTTTTTTTTGATACATCATCTACCGAGATTCTATTTATCCAATCTCTTTTCTTTTTCACATAAATTAATTCAACTCTATCCCCTGGCGGAGCCCATTCAGGATTTTTTTGTCTCATCAAAGCAATTACCGGAATTTTTAATGCAGCAGCCAAATGAATTACGGATGTTTCTACAGAAATTACTAAATCACAACAAGAAATAATTGCCGGTAACTGGAAAAAATTAACATCCGCACTAAAGACAAATATTCGTTTAGAATCAAAAGTAAAAAGATTTTTATAATATTTATAATCATTAGGCATAACATTGATTATAAAAATTGCATTATAAAAACCTTCTGTTTTTTTAAGTAAATGAATAAGCTCAACAACATTATCAATAGGCCAACAACGCTTTCCATTTTTGGCAAAAGAATTAAGAAAAATAGTTTTTTGCATTTCGTTTTCTTTTTTATGAATACCCCAATACAAAAACTTTAACTTTCCATAATAAGACCATTTCTTTGGAAAACTTAAAAATGGAAACCTCTCCTTCTTTTCAACAATTACGTCAAACAACTTCTCAAACCATAATGCATAAACATCTGAAATTTGCACAACATTATTCCTGGCCTGTGATTTAATAATAATTTTCGCATTTAATTTACGACAATTATATTTTTTTAAAAATCGATAGGCTTCAAAATCTTTCACCATGCCCGCCACAAAACCTTTTGGGCTTAACTTACGTGAAAGAGAAGCATAATATGCTGTTCTTATCTGGGCAAAAGAAACAACTATTGGGTAGCTTTCTTGCTGTGCTTCTTTTATAGATTTTTTAAACAAAATTGGTGTATAGGTGTTGCGATAAATTTTATTAAAAAAAGAACATTCATTTAACCAATCATGCAAAACATATTTTTTAAATGAATTCCATTTCCAAAACTTCCAAGTTCTTCTCACCTCATCAACCCACAAATCAATTTTTATGTGAGGATATTTTTCGTGCAGCGCTTTAAAATAATTTTGCATATAAGCAAAATCACCTATTGCCAAATGTGTTACAAATAAAATTTTATCTGCTTTTTGAAGTAATTCTAAAGGAATTAACTGATCTTCGTCCAAACTTTTATGGATCATTTTTTAAACAATATTTTGAGATTGTTCACGCGCTTTTTCTAATTCAACTTTAATATCAACAGCAATTGAGCTTATATCATAACTAGAACATTTTGCTAAAATTGTGTTTGATTCACGAACCAATTCTTGCAAAATAAAATCTACTCTTTTTCCTTTTTCAAGATTCTTATCTTTAATAACTTTTTTAACGCCTTCTAGATGACTATTAAAACGAGTTACTTCTTCATGAATATCAATTTTATTTAAAGTAGAATAAAGATCATCCAATTTTAAAGATTCAACATCTTCACCCGCTTCTTTTCTTGCCAAAGCGTCTTGAATTAATTTTTTTTGTTTTTCAATTAATTTTTTAAAAAGAGATTTAACTTCTTTCATGCTTGCGGCACAAAGATCAAAACGCTTTTCTAAATCTTTTTGTAAAACTTTACCTTCAATTGTTCTGCTTTTTAAAACCTGATCCGAAACATCTTGTATTACTTTTAAAATTTCTTTTTTAACTTTTGCATTTACTTCTGCTTTTTCAGAAATAAAAACATTTGGAAATTTTAATACATCAGAAATAGATAATTCGCCAGAAATCTTAAATTTATTTTTAATAGATTTTGCAGCGTTTAAATATTCTTCTATCACTTTAAAAGAAGGATTAATTTTTTCTAAAGAATCGTTTCCGTCCACCGTTCGCAAAGTTAAATAAACTCTGCCGCGAACTAATTTTTGTTTTAAATCTTTAATAATTTCTAATTCTAAAGAATTTAAAAAAGAAGGAAGCTTGCAAGTGCTTTCAAAAAATCTTGAATTAATAGATTTGATTTCAATCGAAAATGATATTTTTTCATTTTTCAAAACAGATAAAACCACAGTTTTACTGCCATATCCAGTCATACTTAAAAACATGCAAACTCCCTATAAATAAATTAATTATGCAACATTTGCATAAATATTTTGTACATCATCTAAATCTTCGATCGATTCCAAAAATTTATAAACCTTTTCTTCTTTTTCTTGAGACTCTACAGGAACAGAATCTTTAGCAATCCATTCAAGTGTTGAATCTTCAACATGAAACCCAAGATCTTGAGCTCCTTTTTTGACCATTTCTAGGTCAGCAATATCGCAACTTATTGATGCAACATTATCAAGAACAGAAACATCTTCAATATTATAATCTATCATTTTTTCTAAAATATCATCTTCAGATAAACCGTTTGCAGAAATCCTGACAACACCTTTGTGCTCAAACATCCAGGCAACTGCTCCGTTTTCAGCTAAACTTCCACCCATTTTCATAAAAAGATGTCGCAAATCAGAAACTGTTCTTTTTTTATTGTCACTTAAAGTTTCAACAATCACAGCAATTCCATGAGGACCATATCCTTCATAAACTGCAGCTTCATAATTTACACCGGCAAGTTCTCCGGTACCTTTTTTAATAGCTCTTGTAACATTATCTTGTGGCATATTTGCAGCTTTTGCTTTATCAACAATATCTCGCAATCTTGCATTTGCACCCAAATCACCACCACCATCTCTTGCGGCAACTGTAATTTCTCTAATTAACTTAGTAAAAACTTTACCTCTTTTTGCATCTTCTTTTGCTTTTTTATGCTTAATAGTCGACCATTTTGAATGTCCGGACATATCTAAACTCCTAAATATTTATAAAAAACTTATCCAAAGCATTTAAAACTTAGCAATAATAAAATTATATTTCAAAATACTCACCTAACATATAACCACCAAAAGATAGAGTTAATGCTATAAGTTCTCTTGGAATAGGTAATTGAATAAATCTAAATGCAATAAAACTAAAACCACCGAAAACAATCGAAAGTAATGCTGCATTCTTTTTAAGATTCTTTTTAAAATAACAAAAAGTTATCGGCACAAATAAACAGCTGATCGAAAGCTCGTAACTCTGCACTAACATGCTTATTATATCATTAGAAAAATATGCGACAAACAGAGCCATCAAACCAACAAGCAAAGTGATTATTTGTGATGTCTTAAGTTTATCCTTAAAACCAAAATAAGTCAGATCGAAATCCTGACAAATATTTGAACTAATTGCACAAAGCAAAGAATCGGCCGTTGACATTAACGCTGCCGCGAGACCACAAACAACTAAAACCAAGACAAAGTCGCTTGTTAAATTTCCAATAACTGCAACAAGCGGACTTGCTCCCGGAAGTAAATCTAGCCCAGAAGTTCTTGCCAGCATTCCAAAATAAACAGGAATAAAAGCGAACGAAATCATAAAAGCACTTGCTAATAACGCAGAAACTGCTGCCATTTTTCTAGTCTTTGCAGCTAAAAAACGCTGTGCCAAATCTTGTTCTATAAAAGAAAACATCATCGGGTTAAATATAACGGGAAATAAAGACATAAAAGTTAAACCATCGCTACTAAACACATCCAGTTTATTAATTTTGATTAAAGAAAACGGATCAGAATAAATGCAATAAAAAAACAAACCTGCAAAAATTAATACAATAAAAAGCATCTGGAAAGCATCTGTAACAGCAACAGCTTTTAATCCACCAATAACGGTGTAAATAATTATAAAAACCCAAAACGAAACAAAAATAATTTCGTTATAAACACCCAACCCAAGTAAAACTCCCTTAACACCAATTACTTGACCTCCCAAAAGTCCAAACATGGTTATAATTGAGAGAATGGATGCAACTTTTTTTAAAAAAACGGATCCGTATTTTAATTCAAAAAGTTGCGCAGTCGTTTCAACATCAAATGATCTTAACTTTGAAGCAACACCTAATCCTAAAAATAAAAAACCTAAAGTTATTCCAAGCGTATAAAAAATTCCAAAGTATCCGACCTTAAAACTTTCTGCAGAACTTCCCAAAAGCATTCCGCCGCCAACTTGTGTTGCAACCAATGTAAAAGTTAAATAAAACAAACCCAAATTTTTCCCCGCCAAGAAATAATCTTTTATTGTCTTAACTCCGCGAGAAACCCACAATCCCAAAATTAAATAAAACAAACCCATACCCAAAAAAACTGATAAAAAAAGCGTTGTATTCATAATACAATCCTAAATAATTTGATTTGATAAAAAAATATAAACAAGGGAACCTCGTCCCAAAAAACTAGTCCTAAGGACATAGTCCTATAATAAAATACAAAAAAATGTGATCCATTTGATAAAAAAATAGATATAGCCTTAATGGCTATGATGGAATAGATGATGATGCAAAGAAATAGAAATATTTAAAGTTTTTTTAGAACTTCTAAAGATATTATTTACAAGAATGTTATATCGCAACAAAGGCATAAGAGAACTCCTTGATTGGCCTTTTTGGTAATAAAGCTATTTCTCAACACATTTTAAAATATTTTTATTCACCTAACTTGTCAATTAAAACAAAAAAATCAGAATAAATTTGATTGCTCACAAATTTTATCACCAAGCAACTTACGTCGCAAAAACAAAAGCTTTTTAGGATTAATCTGACGCCCACGTGTTGTTTTTTGCAATAAACCCATTCGAATTAAATAAGGCTCACAAACTTCTTCAATTGTCTGAGAATCTTCGCCTGTCATTGCAGCAATTGTTTCAACACCTACCGGTCCACCATCAAAATCTTTAATAATGTGTATCAAAACTTTGCGATCAAGCTTATTTAAACCGTTTTCATCGATTCCTAAAAAATCTAAACCTTTGTTTACAATATCAAGATTTATAACAGGGTGCTCATTAACTTGAGCAAAATCACGCACTCTTCTTAAAATTCTTTTAACAATTCGCGGTGTTCCTCTTGCTCTGCTACCAATTGCCAAAGCCGCTTCTGGTAAAATTTTAATTTTCCAAAACTCTGCACTTTGCGTAACAATATCTGCAAGAGCTTTTGATTCATAAAAATCTAATCTTTCTACAATTCCAAAACGTGTTTGCAACGGACCAGAGATTAATGATGTTCTTGTTGTTGCACCAATAAGAGTAAACGGTTTTAACGGAAGTCTTATTGATTTTGCGCCAGCACCTTGTCCAATAATCATATCAACACAAAAATTTTCCATTGCGCTGTATAAAATTTCTTCAACATTTTTAGGAAGACGATGAATTTCATCAATAAACAGAACTTCTTTTTCTTGCATATTAGAAAGTATTGCAACCAGATCACCACTTCGCTCCAAAATTGGCGCACTAGTAATTTTTAGATTTACATCTAATTCTTTTGCAATTACTTTTGCTAAAGTTGTTTTTCCAAGACCAGGAGGACCAAACAACAATAAATGATCTAATTGTTCTTCTCTTAGTTTTGATGCTTTTACATAAAGTTGAAGTTTTTCTTTAATTTCTTCCTGTCCCAAATACTCTGCAAAAGTATTTGGTTCAAAACTTAAAACTTGGTCTTCAGGTGTCTCTTGTAAATTTAAAAGCTCCAAAGGAACATCAAGACTCATTGCATTACCTTAATTTTATGGAAGGTTAATTACTTATTATTAAATAGGAGGAGTTCTGAATAAGAAAACAATTAATTTAAACAACCACTCTTAAAACTCTTTGTCATCCTGAACTTGTTTCAGGATCTAAACGCTATGGCTTTAAAATTTTACGAGAATCTTATGTTGTTTACAACAGTTCGAATAAACAAATAATAGATCCTGAAACAAGTTCAGGATGACAAAAAAATCATAATTCTAATTTTTTCTCAAACATTTCTATTTCGCCAAATAAAAAAAATTATCTTTTCATACTCACTACCTTAATGTAAGTATATTCAAATAACCAGACATTTCCATGAAAATAGAAAATTCAAGCTTCCTTTTATTTTTATGATTTGCTAAAATGTGTCCATGTAGGGTTGCTAGCTCAATTGGTAGAGCAACAGACTCTTAATCTGCAGGTTCAGGGTTCGAGTCCCTGGCGACCCACCATTAAACAAAAATCATTAGTTTTTTCTAATTTCTTATTTTTTTTTGCTCGTTCACAATATATTAAGTATTGTTGAAATAGGTAATGAAAATTCAAAAATTTGCTCTATAAAATGCAAGAGTGGCGAAATTGGTAGACGCACTGGCCTTAGGAGCCAGCCCTCGAAAGAGGATGGGGGTTCGAGTCCCCCCTCTTGCACCATTTTTTTATACCACTTTTTTTTATCACAAAAAAAGGAGAAAAACTAATGACTGACAACAAAAGAAATTTCAAAAGTAGTCTAACTCTAAAAATCACACCCCAATCCTCTCATCTAACAAAAGCTGACATTTGCGTTCCGGCACAAGTTGCATCACACATTCACAAACAAATTTTAGAACTTTACAAAACAAACACTCATCTTCAAGGATTCAAAAAACAGGCCATTCCGCTTGACTACATCAAAGAAAATTATCAAAAAGAAATCGAATGGGAACTTAAAAACTTTTTATTCAAACACATGGTCCTCGATTTTTTGATGAACGAAATAATTGAACAAAAAATTTATTTAACAAACTATCCTAGACTTATAAGCATCGAGAAAAATAAAAATAAAGAACTAAATTTTATTTTTGATTTATCAATTGCCGATCCCCTAGAGCTCAAAGAATGGAAAAACTTTGTTTTTCGTCCACCAAAAAGAAAACGTTATAAAGATTTAGACAAACAAGTAACTTTATTCATTAAAAGAGAAGTTTCTTTATTTAAAAAAAATCCCCAACAGTCAGTCCAAGAAAATGATTGGGTTTATTTTGAAGCAGATCCACTAGATAAAAAAAAGAATCCTCTTTTTGAAGATCACAAGAAAAGTTACTGGATAAGAATTAACAATAAATACATAACAAAACCATTTCATTCATTATTACTTGATAAAAAAATCGGTGACACGTTTATCACAAATACTCTTCCTATAAAAAATGAATTCTCAAGCGAAGAAGAAAAACATTCATGTAATTTTTCAATAACAATTAAGAACATCACAAAAGGTAAATATTTATCTTTAGACTACTTTAAAAATACTTTTAAATTAAAAAGCAAACTAGACGTTCACACAAAATTAATCGAAGTTTTTTCTTACCGCAACGACATTTCTCAACGCAAATCAATTATCGAAGAACTATTTCATCTCTTGCTTTCAAAACATCGCTTCGAAGTTCCAAAACATTTTGTTATAAGGCGACAAGAAGATATCTTAAACACACTGCGCAAACATCCCGACTATCAAGTTTATAAAAATCAAACAGATTTTATGGATCAAATCGAAAGTCTTTCAGAAAAACAATTAAAAGAAGAAATACTTATCGACCAACTTGCGTACAGAGAAAACTTAAAAGTTGATCACAAAGATATTCATAGTTACTTATATTTATTTAACAACAACAGGTTAAAAGAATTTATATATTTCAAACCAATACTTGAAAAAATCGAAGATTCAGATACAACTCTACAAAC
>DAOVNS010000002.1 GCA_030630075.1 bacterium
AAAAAGCGGACGAGAAAAACCTTTTAACAACCTTACCAAAACATACATCTTCTAAATACTTTTATAAGCATCAGGGGAAGGCATGACGGGAGCATGAACCCTAATTTTAATTTTGCTGAAAGGAAGCGGAATCTGAAAATGATCCCAACTTTTAGTAAAAGTAAACGCCCATTCGGGTTTGCAATCAACATAAACTAAAGGAACATTCGATTTTGCAGCTAAATATATTGTACCTCGCTGCAACTTAAAAGCAGGACCTCGCGATCCATCACCAACAATCGCTAGACGTTTATTAACATCTATAACATCCAAAGCCTTCCGCACTACCTCAACAGATCTTTTGTATGCAGAACCATAAATGACCTTGAATCCAAACTTTTCGGCCAAAAAGCCCATAATTCTACCATCCCTACTTGGACTCACCACGCAATGACCAACACATTTCTTCTTAAAAAAGAAATATGTTGCAGCTACAATATTTTGATGCCAAAAATAAAAAACTCCCTCGTTTTTATTAAAATCTTTCTTGTAATCATAATCCAATTGCACTTCCAGGCGATATGTTGAAAACAAAAGCCTTACGTAAAAATAGATGCAATAACATATTAAATAATTAAAAAACCTACTGTTCTTAATCTTTTTAATTAATTTCTTCACCAATCACCCTCAAATTCAAACTGATAATAAAATGTCTCATTTATGTAAAATGCTTTATTTTAAGCGAAAAATCTATAAAGTTATAAATTATTAGTTTAAAATAACTCGTGTTAATTTATCGTCAATCATTAGTATCAAAATAAAGCATTTTATAAAAGTAAGGATAAATAAATGATTAAAAAAATAATATTAGCCCTACTTATTCTTATTCAATCAAGTTGCAATCTAACTACAATTAACTGCTGCAAACCAGACATAGAAGAATCAAACGACCTCAGGGAAAACTTTAAACCCGACTATTTAATTACAGAACAAACACCCGAAGATCTTACTGTTTTAAAAGCCATGAAAGATTTGTTTTTTGAGCCAGATCCCGTACTAAATGCTCAAAATCCAGAAATAACCTGTACATCAGAAAGAGATGTTTATAACAAAGCAATAGATAATTATGGAGCACAAGAAGTTATTTTAAGACCCAGCGAGGATCTTAGGCTATCTTCCCTGTATTTTAAAAATCCAAACGCACTTTATAACATAATTTACGTCACAGGATATTTTGCAGACGAAACACCAACAGGCAAATGGGCCGCTCCTTTTTGGCCGCTTCATAATGCCGAAGTTGAAAATTCAGAAACTATTCCAGTAAATATGCTAGTTTTCGACTGGAGAGGTTTTGGATTTAGCGAAGGTCGTCATGATTTTTTAAATAAAGATTTTGGAAGTAATGCATACCCAGACGTTCAAGCTGCAATTGATTTTATTAGAAAAGACAACGACAAACCATTAGTACTAGTAGGCTTTTGTGCCGGTGCAGCAATGGTAATGCAAACAACCGTTCAGGCACAAAAAAATGGTGCCAATGTTGCCGATGCGCTTGTTTTAAACAGCATTTTCACAACATTCGAAGAACAGCTTAAAAAAGCCTACAGTGCTGCGAATAAACTCTCACATAAATTTATTCTTGGATCTGGAGTAGTAAACTTATTAGACAAAACACTAAATGGAAGTTTATTTGATCTTAAACCAATCGAAATGATAGAAAAAATAAATGTGCCATGTCTTTTTGAACACTACGCAGACGATCCTTTTGCTGTTTTAGACGGCGCAATTGAAGTTTACAACAAGGCAAAAGAACTGAACAAAAACACACGATTTTTGCTTTCTAATTTAGGTCGACACGCTCGAATTCATTCAAAAGTACCATATCAATACAGAAATTTCTTTAATAAATTCTTAATTGATAGCAAAATCCTTGAAGAAAACTATAATCAAAAATCTCTTTCTAATACAAATAATCCATCTTCATCTCTAACCGAAAACGCCGCTCTAGATATCACTTTAGACACCTCGATTGAAAAATCAAATTTCTAATAACTAGTTTTTTTTAATTTTGTCTGAAATTTTTTTTTAATTTTGCCTTCATATATTTGACAAACAGGGTACCACTTTGTCTATAATTAGATTAGGTAAAGTAGTGTATGTTGGGAATAAAAAAAGGATTAAACTTCTAAGATAATTTCAAAGAAAAATAAAAAAGGAGAAAAAGATGGCAGTAAAGAAAAAAAAGACAGTAAAGAAAGCTGTTAAAAAGGTTGTAAAGAAAAAGGTAGCTAAGAAAAAAGCTGCTCCTAAGAAAAAAGTAGTGAAGAAAAAGGCTGTAGCTAAAAAGAAAGTAACCAAGAAAAAAGCCGCTCCTAAAAAAAAGGTAGCCAAGAAGAAAGCTGCTCCTAAGAAAAAAGCCGCTCCTAAAAAGAAAGTTGCCAAAAAAAAGGTAGCGAAGAAAAAAGCTGCTCCTAAGAAAAAGGTAGCAAAGAAAAAAGCCGCTCCTAAGAAAAAGGTAGCGAAGAAAAAAGCCGCTCCTAAGAAAAAGGTAGCGAAGAAAAAAGCCGCTAAAAAAAAAGTAGCTAAGAAGAAAAAAGTTGCTAAAAAAGTAAAAAAAGCAGCTAGAACTCTTAGAGGCAAAATCAGAATGGCTTTAAGACCAAAAAAAAGATAATTATTTAAATATAATTACTTAAAACAACCAAAAAAAGTGATTCTTGATCAAGAATCACTTTTTTTGGTTTAAACCTCTCAAATCTTTACAAACTAAGCCATAGCTATAAAATATTCATTATAAGACTAATAAAACACTCAAATATACTCGATGGAACAATAAACAATGAAACACTCTCTAAAAACAGGCCTAGGATTTGGTATAACTTCAGGAATAACAACCATACTCGGTTTAATTGTTGGTTTAAATGCAGGAACATACTCAAGACTTGCAATACTTGGTGGAATACTAACAATTGCTATTGCAGATTCTTTTTCTGACGCCTTAGGCGTTCACGTCGCAAAAGAATTCGAAAACAAAACCTCAACTAGAGAAATTTGGGAATCAACAATCGCAACATTTTTATCAAAATTTTTCATGGCAATACTTTTTGCAATTCCAATTTTTATATTCCCTCTTGCGTTTGCAATAAAACTTGATCTTGTGCTAGGTATTTTATTGCTTGGAACATTTAGCTACATAATCGCAAGAGAAATAAAAGCTAAGCCCATCCTTATTATTGGCGAACATATCTTGATAGCAACATTTGTAATAATCGCCTCTCAGCTTATTGGAACTTTAGTTAGATACGTATTTGCCTAAAGAGTTCCAAAATATCTGTCACCAAAATCTCCCAAACCAGGAACTATGAATTTATCTTTATTTAATTCTTTATCCTTATGTACGTAAATAATTCTTACATCAGGATATTGTTTTTGTATTTTTTCTACGCCTTCACTTGCACAAATAACCGCAACAAAGATAATCTTATTTTCGCGTACTCCAGCTGCCTTTAATATCTCAATTGCTTTTGAACCACTGCCACCGGTTGCAATCATAGGATCTAAAATTATTACATCATCTGAATTAGAAATTTTGGGTAAATTATTATAATAAACTTGAGCAACAGCAGTTTTTTCATCTCTTCTTAAACCTAAAAAACCTACTTTTGCATCTTCATAGAATTTTAAAAATGAAGGAAGCAACGATAATGCAGCACGCAATATCGGAACCAAGACTATATTGTTTTTAAATTTAACTCCTTCTGTTTTTTCAATAGGAGTATTAATACTGATTTTTTCTTTTTCTAAGAATTGCGATGCTTCATCAGCTAAAACTAAAGCTAGTTTTTCTGCAGAGTTTCTAAAATTAACAATTCCAGTGTGTTTATCTCTCAATATTGTTAATAAACTTTCTTTCATTACCACCCTCCTATAATAAAAATAACTTATTTAAAATATTTAAAACCAACTAGCTCATTAACTTGTTCCATTGTTTTTTGTGCAACCAGGTTAGCTTTTTTAGCACCATTGGCTAAAACTTTTTCTAATTCATCTGGCTTACTCATCCATTCAAAATATTTTTCTCTTATTGGTTTTAACACTTTGTTCATATTTTCGAACAATCTTTTTTTACATTCTATGCAACCAATTTTTGCATTCCTGCATCCACCTTCAACCCAATCTAAATCTTCGCGGGAAGAAAACAATTTATGCAAAGAATAAATATTACAGATATCAGGATTACCTGGATCACTTTTTCTTTTTCGTGCAGGATCAGTCATTGCAACAGACAGTTTTTTCCAGATAGACTCTTCGCTTTCAGTAAGTCCAATATAATTATTTAAGCTTTTACTCATTTTTGCAGAACCATCTAAACCAACAACTTTTGTTATTTTGGTATGAAGAGTTTTGGGTTCAATAAAAATAGATTTATAAGCATTATTAAATTTTCTAGCAAGCGTTCTTGTTAATTCCAAGTGTTGAGCCTGATCAACTCCAACAGGCACAAGATCAGCTTTGTAAATTAAAACATCCGCACCTTGTAGCGTTGGATAAGCAAGAAGACCCAAGCTTGCACTTGCAGGATCTTTTTTAGCTTTTTCCTTAAACTGAATCATTCTTTCCATCTCGCCGACAGGACTTAAGCAACTTAAAATCCAAAAAAGTTCTGTATGGGCAGGAACATCTGATTGTACAAAAATAGTACTTTTTTCTGGATCAAGACCAACTGATAATAAAATCGCAGAAAGTTCTAAAGTATGTTGTCTTAATTTTTCACCATCTTGAGGAAGTGTAATTGCGTGTTGATTTGCTATAAAATAAAAACACTCATTTCCTTCGTTTTGAAGTTTTATCCAATTTATGAATGCTCCAAAATAATTTCCTAAATGAGGGATTCCCGTCGGCTGAATACCAGAAACTACACGCATTGCTTTATCCTCTATAAAAAATAATTAATAACAAAATTTTTGAAACAAGACTTTGTCATCCTGAACTTGTTTCAGGATCTATACAACTTAACTTAAATATACTATGAAACTTCACATTGTTTATATTTTTTCAAGTAAAGCAAATAATAGATCCTGAAACAAGTTCAGGATAACAAAGAACAAAAAACAAGTTTATTTAATTCATGTTAAATTATTGTATACAAATTTAAATTATTTAAGGAGCAAAATGATTGCCTTATTTTTATTTTTCATATCCGATCTAATACTTTTCAACTTATTAAAAAAATGGATAATATTCTCACTTCTTGGTTACTTTATAACTCTGCAAATATATGTAAAAAATAAAAACCGATTCTCCTTTGAATATTTTTATATACCGCTGTTTTTACTTTTACTGCAGGATCAATTGTTAAATGAAAGAGTTGGAATATCACTAATTTATTTAATTCCTTTAGTTGTTTTTTGCCAAAAATCTCACTTTTTCCTTAATATATCTAAAAAAAGCCTCTGTTTAATTGTTTTTTTTATCGTATTATTATCACAAGATATTGTTATAAAAAGGCTAATATTAGGGCAAAATATAACCTTTTATTCGACTCTTATTAAAATATCCATTAATCTGTTAATAGAATATATAGTTCTATTAGGTATGTGGGGCAATCGCTCTTTAGTAAAATAAAGAGAGGAAAGTCCGGACTCCAAATAGGAAGGATGCCTTACAAGATGAGTTTCACACTCGCGTGTGATAAACACTCGTGTTATTAACACATCAAGTAAGGGAGGTGTAAACCTACGGAATAGTGCCACAGAAAATAAACCGCCTAATTTGTTTCATTATAAATTTGGTAAGGGTGAAAACGTGTGGTAAGAGCACACGCATAATTGCAGCAATGTAATTGTGAGGCAAACCCCATCCGGAGCAAGACAAAATATGTAGACTACAAATTACCTATTTTTTGTCTGCGGGTATGTCGCAAAGATAGATGGTTGCCACTTTATTAAAATAAAGTACAAAATCCGGCTTACAAGCAAACCTAATAGAACTTATTTTTTTTACACAAATGACGAGTCATAAATGACAAGTCATAAATGGCGAGTCATGAAAATAAAAAAACTTATTAATTTTCTTTGGATTCTACCTTTTTTCTCATTTCTTCTTGGTTATTGTGTAATTTACATGGTCACACAAAAACAACAAATTTATTCTCCAAATGTTATTGGAAAAAACATACAAAATTGTATAACAATTGCATCAGAAAAAGGCCTTGCCATAAAACAACTCCGACAACAAGAAGATCCCGATCTTCCAGAAGGCACAATTTTAGATCAAATTCCAAAACCACAAAGTGCGATGAGAGCAAATCAATATTTATTACTTACTGTTTCTAAAAAGCCAAAAGGAATTTTGGCACCCGATTTTTTTGGACAAAATCAAAAAATAATTACTTCTGCTTCTTCTAAACAAGGAATTAATTCAAAAATATTTTGGTTAAAAAGTATTTATCCAATCAACACTTGTTTTGCGCAATATCCCGAATCAAACCAAGAATTGGACAAAAGTAGAAAAGTTATAACCTATTTTTCTTCTGGAAATCAGACTTTATATATTGTTCCAGACTTAAAAGGTTTACCTTTTTCTGAAGTTAAAAACGCATTAGAAAAAGAAAATATAAAACTTGAAGTTTTTTATAGTAAAAAAGAAAATGAACCCGAATCAACTGATAAAACAAAAATAATTGATCAAAAACCAATGCCTGGTTCTATTGTAGATCTTAGTAAAACTTTATTTATGCAACTTCAGGTTTAAGCTTCTTAAAAATTGCAAAAATTATTCCGAGTAACATTACAATTAAAAAAGGAATATCAATTCCATAAATAAATAAATTTTTAAAACAAAGAAAAATAATATATAAACTGCTTAAAACAGCAATCCCTGAAAAAAGCTTTGTATAACTTTTTTCTATTTTAATAGCAGAAAGTGAATTTAAAAAATAGGCAAAAGCAATTCCTAAAACGGTCATGTTTTGCAAAGGAACCAAGTCAACAGTAATAGCCAACAATAAACAGGCAAGAACACCTTCTAAAATTAAACTAACCCAAGGAACATCGTGTTTGTTTTTTTTAATTAAAAACTTCGAACATGGCAAATGTTTATCTTCACCCAATTTATATAAATTCCAACAATTAGTTGTAAAAGATCCAAAACTACCAGCAATAATAGAACCAAAAACAAAGATATCCAAAATCGCAGGTAAAAAAGGATTACTCGTTATTTTTGATATCCAACCTGTAGGTTCAGATAAATTGGCTAAAGAATTTCCCGCTAATCCAAAAATTAAAAACTGAAAAATTGCTGCAATAATTGCAACAATAAAAAATGAAGCGAAAATTGCACGGCTCAAATTCTTTTCTGGATTTTTTAGCATGTGTCCAATAGAACAAACCATTTCAAAACTTAAAAGAACAAATATCGCAGTTGGCAATGAGCGAAACATTTCAGAGGAATGTATCAAATCCCAACCTTTAAAAAAGCTTGGATTAAAAAAAATAAAACCAGAAATAACTACAAATAAAATTGGAATCGCTTTTAAAGTTGTAAAAAAATATTGAATTTTTCCACCAACATAAACACCAAAAATATTTAAACCGATTAAAAAAAAGATAAATAAAAAATCCCAAAATAAAATGGGAGCAGTTTGCAGAAAATTAATTCGTGAATAAAAAAATGTAATAAAAGTATGAACAAGTAAAGCAGGCGATGCTGTTTTTCCTAAAAAGTATCCCCATCCAGAAACAAAACCTAAAAAAGAATTTAAATATTTTTTTGGATAAACATACATTCCACCAGCTGTAGGATAAAAACTGGCAAGTTTTGAAATACTATAAACAATCGGAAAAATAATTAGTGATGCAAAAATGTAACTTAAAAAACCAAGGGCTCCTACAAACTTAGTAAGAGGCCCTGGATTTACAAATATTCCCGCGCCAAGAATAATATTTATATTAATTAAAATGGCAACCGGTAAACTTATTTTTTTCATAATCTCCAGTGTCTTAACATATATACAATATCTTGCTCATCAGCGCTATCTAAAGATTCTTTGTCTTCATCTGGATCGTAGCCATCATCCAGATTTGCAGGAAAATATAAGAATTCTACAGGAGTAACTACAAAACATAACGGCTCAACCGTTTTTACAATTCTTTTTGACCCAATAATAACTTCTTCATATTCATTATCTTCTGCAAATAAAGTTTGAGCTTTAGATCCTCGTTTGCTTTCTTCCTGTTTAGTTTTTGAGCCAGAATATTCCGGAATTTTTTCATCAGATACTTCAACTCTAGGTAACAGGTCTAAAATCGTAATACAAATAATAAGAACAGCTTGCGTTGCAGATATCATCTTCTTTTTAAACAGTTTTTTACTTCTAAAACCCATAGACCTAAATAAAAATGTTTTTATCTCTTTATTAGAAAAACCAGGTAATCCCCATCTAGCAATTTTCTCTATATCTAAAAAACTAAGTTTACTGTTTTTTGAAGTAAAATTACCAACAGCCTTACCAATATTTCCTAAAATTGTTTCAACCTGATGAGAACTGAAGCCTTTCTCTAAATAGACTTCTTTCAAATTAGGTATTGTTACTGAATTTAAAAAGTTATTATTTAAAAACAATAATGAAAAAGAAAAAACAATGAAAACTTTTTTCTTAAAATTCATCATAACACTTCTCTCCTTTTTATAACTCCTAACTCAATAATGTTTTTTCAAATTTGCTTAGATTGAAAAATCAAAATTGATATTGCTGCAGGTGTCATTCCCGGAATTAATTGAGCTTGAGCTATGGTTTTGGGTAAATGATATTTCAACTTTTGTTGTAATTCTACACTTAACCCTGGCATTTTTGAATACTTTATATTTTCTGGAATTTTTAAGTCCTGAAAACGTAAAACTTTTGCCACTTCTTTACGCTCTTTTTCTAAATATCCGTCGTATCTAATTTCTGCATAAATAGAAAGTAAAACTCTGCTAGAGATGAAACCCTTCGACTCGCGAATAAAATTCGCTCCCTCAGGGCGAACGGGACGGGAAGCTAGAGCTTTTAGTAAGAATTCTGTCGCATCTTTTTTGACTTGATCAGTAAATTCGATTGAATTAAATAGTTTAAAAAGATCACTTTGTCTGCCAGATTTTTTTATAACTTTAACACTTTTATCGATAATATTTTTTTCTTTTAAAAATTTGTTATAAAGCTCATCAGAAATTAATCCATATTTTTTTCCATAAGGCATTAAACGCGCAAAAACATTATCCTGACGCAAAAGCAATCTTCGTTCTGCGCGAGAAGTAAACATTCGATATGGTTCATCAACACCAATAGCTATAAGATCATCAATCATCACACCGATATAACTTTCGGTTCTGCTTAAAATAAATGGATCTTGATTGTTATTTTTTAGATGCGCATTTATTCCTGCAACAGTTCCTTGCCCTGCGGCTTCTTCGTAACCGGTTGTTCCGTTAACTTGTCCTGCAAAAAATAAACCGTTAACACCTTTTACTTCTAAAGAATGTTTTAAATTATTTGGTTGCAAAAAATCATATTCAACGGCATAACCAGGTTTTGAAATAACTGCATTTTCAAAACCCTTCAGACTTTGCATATAACCATATTGAACATCAAGAGGAAGTGACGTTGAAAGTCCTGCAGGATAAATTTCTTCCAAATTTTCTCCAGCCGGTTCAACAAAAACATGATGTGATTTTCTATCGGGATGTCTTTTTAATTTATCTTCGATTGAAGGACAATACCTTGGACCAATTCCAGAAATCTTACCCCCAAAAAGAGCAGACTTTTCAAAATTAGCCCTTATAATCTTATCTGTTTCTTCGTTAGTATGCGCAATGTAACAAGACATTTTCTCTTCAATTTTATTAATATCTTCAAATTCAAAAAGATAATCTACAGGAATTGCTTTTTGTTTTTCTAGTTTAGAAAAATCAACACTTGATTTTAATATTCTAGGAGGTGTTCCAGTTTTTAATCTTGCAAATTTTACACCAATTGCTTTTTCGAGTGATTGAGTAAGAAACGGAACGGCTCGCTCTTCTCTTCTTCCTGCCGATTCAGATTCAAAACCAATATGAATTGTTCCATTTAAAAATGTTCCTGATGTAATAATAACTGATTTGCCTAAAAATTCTTTTCCATCTTCAGTTTTAACACCAATTATTTTTTTACTTTCTCCATTTTTTTCTGTTAAAACTTCAGTTACCATGCCTTGGGCAATTGTTAGATTATTGATTTGCTGCAAAATTTCTTTTGCAACTTTGCAGTATTCATATTTATGGATTTGAAGACGCAATCCCTGAACGGCAGGTCCTTTTCTTGTATTCAACATTCTTGCTTGCAAGTATGTTTTGCTGCAAAGTTTTGGCATTAAACCGCCAAGTGCACTAATTTCGTAAACAATATGCCCTTTTCCTAATCCACCAATAGAAGGATTACATGGCATTAGTGCAATTTTGTTTTCATCAAGAGTTAAAAGTAATGTTTTTGAACCCATGTTAGCGGCGGCATATGCAGCCTCAACACCTGCATGCCCTGCACCAACAACAATTACATCAAAGTTATTATTCATAATTTTTATATTTATTTTTAAAAATATTAAAGAAAACAGTCTGATTTCCCCCTAAATTCAGACAACTTAATTATTAAAATATTAATACAATTTAAGCGATATCACAATCAAAACCCCACTTTCAAAACAAAAACTACCAAAAACTACGTTTTTCCCTCAGTCAACCTTTTCCATTTGAATTAATACGCGGACATGATACCATAATACTAATTAACAACTTGAAAGCATTTCTTACAAAAATATAGTTTTTTAACGAAAAATGGAGGTTATTATGAAAAAGATAAATATTTTTTTACCAATTTTAGTAATTTTAGGAATTTTAAATAATTCATCAATTTCTGCAGGAAGTTCTTGCTCTAGAATGCAAGTAACTGATATTAATCTTCAACCAGAAAGTGCAAAATTTAGACCTTTTGAAAACGGGACTCCTGATGAAGTTGTTGTCCACATTTTAAGTTCTTTTGATTTTAGAACTTTTGATGGCTTTAAAGCATTAATAAACTTTGGAAAAACAAGTCACAGGCATAGAACGTTAGCACTTGAAACAATTCATCGTCAAATAAATACTATGCATATGATAGATAAAATGAACATTGATTGTATAGATATTTTTGATGCAATAGCTAAGAATGATTTCAGTGAAATTTGGAATCATCGTCATCAAATTAATAGTCAAAACCCCATCTTAAATAATCAGCCACCTTTACACTTTGCAATATTAAAAAAAAGCTCCCCGAAAATAATCTTTCTTTTATTATTGCTCGGAGCAAAAACAAACAGCCTAAACCTCGACGCCAATACTCCATTAAACTTAATATCCAAACAACCATGTGTTGAAACAAATAAATTTGACCAAAAAATAATAATACTCAGCCTTTTGTTCTGTGGTGCCAATCCAAATAATATAAATCGCTTCGGACAAACACCTATAATATCTGTAATTAACCAAACAACTCCAGACTTTCAACCTGTACTTAAACAACTCAAGCTGCAAAAAGTTTTTTTATTAATAGGGGCTTGTGCAAATTATTTTAATATAAAGTCTACACAACCTTTGAATATTGATTCAGCAATAGGAATAGCACAAAGAATAGAGGATAAAGAAATGTTATCAGGAAATATTTTTAATCAAGAAATCTGGGAAAAAATCATTACATTTTTAAAAAAAGCAAAATAACCAAAGTTTCAAAATTAAATTCATCACGAAGGCCTGTAATAAATCGGCAGGCCTTTTTTTATTTCTTTACCTTAACTCTTTTCCTATCTAATATTATTTCATCTTTTTAAAAATTTATTTTTTACAACAATCAAGGATAAAAATGCTTTATCACTTAGCACAAGCACTAAAAGCCAAATACACTTTTTTTAATATTTTTCACTACGTTAGCGTTCGTGTAATTTTTGCACTTCTAACATCAATTATATTTTCTTTTTTATTTGGAAATTGGTTTATAAAAGCATCACGTAAAAATTTTCGCTCACAAGTTCGTGAATGGATTCCAAACAGTCATCTTGTAAAAAACGACACACCAACAATGGGTGGATTATTTATTATTATGATTTTTATCATGAATGCTTTTTTGTGGGCTGACTTAACAAGAATTAATACATGGATATTTATTGCATGTTTAGTTGTTTTTGGTGCAATTGGTTTTTTGGATGACTGGTTTAAAATAAAAAAAACCAAGGGAATTACTTCAAAAACAAAATTTTCACTTCAAATAGTAAGCGCATTGTTAATAAGCACCGCATGGTATTTTTTAGCAAACCCAACAACAACATTATGTATTCCGTTTTTTAAAAACCTACATCCAAATTTAGGAATTTTTATTATTCCCTGGGCTGCATTTATAATTGTTGCAACAAGTAATGCAGTTAATTTAACTGACGGACTCGACGGACTTGCCGCAGGTCCTCTGATGTTTAACTTTGCAACATTTTCTATCATTGCTTATCTTGCAGGCCACTCACAATTTGCAAATTATCTTTATATTCCCTTTACCGGAAGCTCTGAACTTGCAATTTTAGGTTCAACACTTGTTGGCGCTCTTCTTGGATTTTTGTGGTACAACACTTATCCTGCACAAATTTTCATGGGCGATGTAGGCTCTCTGGCACTAGGCGCAGGACTCGCAGTCATGGCACTTATGACTCGTCAGGAATTATTATTAATTATTTGTGGTGGAATTTTTATTTTAGAAACGCTTTCTGTAATTATTCAAGTTTTTTCGTTTAAGTGTTTTGGAAAAAGAGTTTTTAAGATGGCTCCCATTCATCATCATTATGAACTTTTGGGTTGGGATGAACCAAAAATCACAATTCGTTTTTGGATAATATCAATTATTTTATCACTACTAACATTATTAACTCTTAAGATTAGATAATAAAATAATTGATTTAAAATTTTCATATATATAAATTTATGAAAACAAAGAAAGGACATAAAAAATGATTCCTGAGAAAACGATAAATAAAGTTAAAGACAGGCTTGTAAAAGTCTATCATCCTTTAGAAATATATCTTTTTGGTTCATACGCGTGGGGAACCCCAAATGAAGAAAGCGATTTAGATCTTTTGATAGTAATAGATGAAACAAACGAAAATCGCTATAAATTATTAACCAAAGGACATAGAGCTCTTATTGACTTGGATATATCTAAAGATATTTTGGTTTATACAAAAAATGAATTTCTAGAACGAGCAGAAGATATTAGTACTCTTGGTTATCAAATCAAAAACAAGGGGAAAAAAATATATGCAAAAGCATAATTCATGGATATGGTTTGCAGATCAAGATCTAAAAGCAGCCCAAAAATTAATTAAAGATAACGATGTTGTTCTTGTTCCTGCGGCTTATCATTGTCAACAATGTCTAGAAAAAATTCTAAAGGCATATCTAGCTTTTCAAAAACAACCCGTAATTAAAACTCACGATCTTATCCGACTTGTTAACTTGTGTACTAAATTCGATTCCGATTTCAAAAAACTATTAGATCTAGCAGTTGACCTAAACCCGTTTGTCACACAAGCACGTTATCCTGATGCAATTCCATTCATGCCAGATTTGACAACAATAAAAATAATAGTCAATCAAACCGAAGAAGCCTTTAATTTCACAAAAGACAAAATATCAAATTGATTTTACTAACTCTTAAAATTAGATAAAGCACAACAAGAAAGTTTTTGTAAAATCATATTTTTAAAAAAACCAACTTTATCTATTTTACCAATCATCAAGAAACCGATAAGTTTATCGTTTTTTACCAAAAGTTTATGATAAAAATCGTGATCTTGTTTAATTATAATCTCACAATCTTGCGGTGGATTTATTACAGGACCACAACTAATAAAAGTTTTACCAAAAATATGTGAACTCGTAGTTAAAAGTATTCCGGAATAAATTTCTTTTTTTCCACAAATATTTGACGCAGCAATCATTCCTTGTCGCATTGCATCTGGCCAAGTACAACTTCTTACATATTCTTTTGTTAAAATATCTTCAACCAAACAAACATCCCCGCCGGCATAGATATTTTTTATATTTGTTCGCATCTGATCATTTGTTAAAATTGCACCATCTTGAATTTGTACATCAGTATTTTGCAGAAAATCAATATTAGGTTTATTACCTATAGCAAAAATAATCATATCTGTTTTTAAACTTGTTCCGTCGCTAAACGTAACATCGCAATCATTTTCAACTTTTGTAAGAATTCTATTTTTCAGAAAATTTATTCCACGCTCTTGCATTAATTTTTCTAGAATTTGTGCGGCAGATTTATCTAATTGTTTTGGCATTATTTGATTATGTTTAAGAACTAAATTCACCTTTATATCTAAAGAAGATATCGTATCGGCAAGCTCAATACCCGTAAGCCCTGCACCAACAATTGTTACATTTTTAGGGTTATTATTTTTTATGAAATCAAAAATTGATTGAGTGTCATCCATTGTTTGAAACGTAAAAATACATTTTGCAAAAACCCGGTTAGTTTTTTCTATATTTTCGAACTTTGGAATAAACGGAGAAGTTCCCGTTCCTATAAATAAACTATCGTATTCAATTAAATCTTTGTTTTCTAAAATTATGCAATTTTTATCCGGAATAACTTTTTCAACCTTAGTATCCAAAAATAATTCAATATTATTTTGTTTAAAAAAATCTAAGTCTTTAAAAAAGACTCTTTCTTCTTTTGCCGTTCCCAAAATATAATCCGCGAGTAAACATTTATTGTAGGGTAAATGAACAGACTTGCTTATACATATTATTTTTGATTCTTTATCTAACTGTCGCAATTTAATTAAAACACCAATCGCGGCAGCCGAACTTCCAATAACTACAATTTTTTTCATGAAAATGTTCTCTTTAATTCAATATTAATTCTATACAAATCTATATTGATAAAAAAAAGAGCCTTATGCAATATAAGGCTCTTTTTTAAAATTAGCGTATAAGAACAAATAATAAAAATTGAATTTCCGTGCATTTTTAAGGTAATTTAAAGATTTCTAACTATTTCTATCTATTTATTCACTTATTTCAAAACCTTCGAATACTTCAAATTCACAATCTTGCTTCCAAGCATCTTTATCAAGTCCAGCTTTAATACTTAATTGTTCTAAAGTTTTTTCTAAACTCCAGCCAAAAGACGGTGGAACTTGTGGCAAAAAGACAGAAGAAACATAACCACGATTTGGTAAAAATTTCTTTAAAATAACTCCATGTTTTCCTATTTCAATATCTTCGTAACTATAAACTCTTCTTGGTGGAGTAAGTACAGAAATATCAATTACAATATTATCCAATTCGTTTTCTTTTAATGGAGAAAATCTTGTATCTTCAAACGCTGCTGATTTTGTCATTCTTTGAACTGTTGCAAAAAGTGGTTCGCGTGCAACAATACGACCAATACAACCCTGTAAACTTCCATCTTTGGTATTCAATGTTACAAACGCACCTTTGTTTTGAATAACTCCCAAACTTGGTATTGGCCACAAAAGATGTTCTTCAATCTTTTCGGAATCACTTTTAAAATAATTTTGCAAAGTATCACGCGAAGAAATTAATAACGCTTTTTTTTCAAAACCAGTTAATTGATCTTCTTGTTTTAAATCTTGTAATTTTTGATTTGTAAAAATTAAACCTAAATAGCTAACACCATTTTGAGCTTTATCATCAGTAACGTTTTTTAATAACAGTTCGCCTTTTTCTGTATCACCTTTTTTATACATTTCAAGAATTTGCGGCGATGTATAATAACTGCAAATTCGTGTTTGCAAATCGCCTAAAACATTTTTTTGTAAAAGCTTTAAAACAATTTTTATTGGATTTTGACCACAAATTGTGGCATTTGTTTTTTGTATCATTTCTGCAAAACCATCAAATGATTTTTCAGCTATTGCTCTAATCGCCATTCCATCAACATGTCTTATTTTGTAAAATATATTTTTCGTAAAAGGTGCAAAGTTAAAATCTGATCCATAATGGATAAAATCAGAGCTAATAACAATTAAAGTTGAATCATCAATAATTTTTGCTAAAGAAGCAGCAACAGAATCATAATCATTTGGATTTAAATATCCAACAACTAATGGAACAATTTCAAAGTCTTGTATTGTTTTTTGTAAAAATGGCAATTGAATCTCTATTGCATGTTCAATATCATGCGTTCCTGCAACAATATCAAAATTGTCTTGCTCTTTTAAAATACTTATAGATTCTGCATTAACATCAATATTTCCTAAAACAGTTTTATAAACATCATAATCGGGTAAAGAAATTCCCTTAAAACCTTTTACATGAGTTGGGGAAAGGATAATAACTTTTTTAATTTTTTTGTTTTTTGCAAAACTATTTTTATCTTCTAGTAAATTTTGATACGCACTTGCAGCTGCAATTCCTGAATAATAATAGCCTGCGTGTGGAGCAATTAAAACCTTAATTGAATTTGGATCAACAACAACATCAAAATTATTCTCAGAAAAATTAAATAATTCTTCAATTTTATTATTAAGAACTTCTTTTTCTTGTGGATACCAACTGTTACTAAGATGCGCATTGTGAATTATTTTTTCAGAATTTTCTATTGAACTACTAGAATTACAAGCGGGAAACAAAAAGAATATCCCAAAAACCAAAAATCTAAACATTTTATACATAAACACTACCCTTCTTTTTTTACTAACTCCTAATATCCGTTTGATTATCGTATCACAACAGCCTGATATTTATAAGCGTTGACTATTTAGCATGCAATTAATTAAATTTATAATGTAAAAGACTTTAAAGGGGCCATTTTCGGGGGGAAAGGGAAATGAACAAAAAAGTTCATCTTTTAACTATTTTATTGATTAGTTTTCATATATTAAATTCAACGAATCTTGATTCAGCAAATCTTGATTTGCCAAATCTCAAGCTGGGAGTTTTTGATACAACTCATAACGAAAAATATAGATATCATCCATTTAACGAAATTGCAGAATCTGTTGGATTTAATATCGAATACATGTCTATTGCAAAAATTTTAGATTTAGAGAAATTAGATCTAAATCCATACGATGCAATGCTATTTCTTATTGATATAGAATTTTTAAAGGGTTTACAAACATCAAAAGCATCACAAAAAATTTTACAAATAATTAGCGCATTTGGACAAAAACCAAATAAATTAATTGGATTTGCAGTTCCTCCTGTTGGCAATGTAAAAGTATCAAACAAAGCTTTAATTTTTGCACCATTTTTTAAGTTCGCCGGACTAAATGTAACTCCATATTCATTTGAAACACCAAATATTCCAGATAATACGGATACAAATAATATTAATTTAGAAGAATTAAATAAATCTTTAGAAATGTTATTTAATGCAATAAATGCTTTTTTAAACAGACCGCTAGAATCAAAAAGCTTTTTGTACCACACCACCCTTTCAAATCCACGAAAAACAAACTTTGTAATTAATCATCCATCGCAAAACAATACGTATTTTTCAATGCTACCAATAAAACACGGCGCACCAATCCCTCTTGCACCAACTTTACCTTACGGTCTTTATTTTTATAATCCGATCAGAAAAAACCAAATTTTTATAACAAGCAATTCACTACTTTCATTTTCTGGAATTTGCGAAAGCTTTCATATTTGCCCAACAAATTTTGACTTAAGAAAAAAAATGCACGATCTAATTCAAGAAATGATGTGGGAACTAAAAGTTTTTATGACGCAAAACAATAATCAAATAAATTTTGAATACATCGAAAAACATCAAAAACCAGACTTACCCTCTGCACTTTCGGATTTAGGAAATGGTCCAAAGAACAAAACTACCAATAAACTTAAAAAAATTGCATGGATGGAAATTCCAATTTTTGAAAAAGACGACGAAAAATCAATAGAACAACAAAATAAAATGATCGATGATATTTTAAAATCCGGTAACGATATGTATCTTTGGATTACACTTAATCCTCAAATGTATTTTAGTCCAATTGCAAAGCTTAAAAATAAAATCGATACTTATTTTAATTCTGTTTCTAAATTCACAAAAAAATTATCTGAAAAGTCGAACGAATTAAATGTTGTACCCCCGGAAATTTTGATTGGTTACGAAATAACAAATAATGTTTATGAACCAAATTTGCCAAAAAATCCTGCAATCGACATTTATGGTAATAAATATTTTGATATACCATCACCTCTAGATCAAAATTTTTGGGATAACGAAATAAAAAATCCATTAAATCTGTTTTTAGAAAAATGGAATAATCCAGAAATTTCTAATACCGTAAAAATTGCAGGTGTAGTTTTGGATTTAGAAATGTATTGCAGAAGAACAACTGGAAGTTTTTTAGCAACAATGGGTTTTCCACCGGCTTGCTTTGAAAAATACAACAAATTTTTATCAAAATTTAGTTATTTGGATAGAAGTTATCGAGACAAAAAAACAACTAACAGCCAAGAACAATTCACAAACGTTCGTGACTTAATCAAAACACGATCTGTACAAAACTATTTTCATTTCCTAGAAAATCAAGCAAAAAACCTAGGAAATAATTTAAAACACTTCTTTAATAAAAAAATTAAAAACTGCCTTATTGCTTGTTATGCACCAAATATTTCTGTGGATTGGTTTTACAAAGGTCTCTACAAAGGATTAAGTACACAAAAAAAACCAATCGATCTTTTAACATTTAATTCTGAATTTTATTTATATAAAAACTGGTTAAATAAAAATGGAATTTATGCAAACCATTCAAGCGTCTTGATGCTTTCAAAACTTAGAGACAAAAAAGATTTTTGGTGGGTTGAACAAATTTTAAAATATAACGATGGAATTTGGCTAAATCGCTTTTCGCGCTTTTCTGAAGATCAACACAATGATTGGACATCTATCGAACAATCAAGCATGAACAAAGAAGATGCATATAGTTTTTTTGAAAACATAAAAAAAACAAATGGTCCTTCTATAATCCAAGTAGACAAAAACAACTAGATTGATAAATTTATATTAATTATATTAAAAATCCAATAAATAGAAGGATTCATTATGGCTATTGAGCTTACTTCTCAAAATGTTGAACAAGAAGTTACAAAATCAGAAAAACCAGTAGTTATTGATGCTTTCGCATCATGGTGTGGACCTTGTCAAATGATGGCTCCAATATTTGAAGACCTTTCAAAAGAAATGGAGTCCAAATATAAGTTGGTAAAATTAAACATTGATAACGAAAGAGATCTCGCTGTTAAATACAATGTTTCTTCAATTCCAACCTTTATTTTTGTAAAAGATGGAAAAGTAGTTGGAAAAACCACTGGATACATGGATAGAGATACTTTAAAAGAAACAATCGAATCAACATTTAAATAAAATCAGTTTTTTGCTTATTTTAATTTGACAAAGCAACGCACGCGCTTATAATAAAGACGAAATCAAGCATTAAATCTCAATTTAATTGTTCTTGTTTTTTCTATAAAAATTACGTCGCGGGGTAGAGCAGCCTGGTAGCTCGTTGGGCTCATAACCCAAAGGTCGCTGGTTCAAATCCAGCCCCCGCAACCAAATATTTCTTCAAATTACTTCTTATTCGCTTTTTCCTTTAAAGATTTGTACCATTATTATATGTTTTAATAAAACGCGTTTTAACAAAATTTGTTTTTAAAACACTTGTGTTAAGATTTCAATTCCTAAATATTGCAGGCTTTTTTATGTATCCACGAATATGTCATATTTATGGTCCTCTGTGGATAAACAGCTATGGAGTAATGATCGCAATCGGATTTTCTTTATTTATGTATTTAACTTACACAAATCCAAAACGAAAAAAAATAATTTCCTCTGATACATTTTTTAATATGATTTTTATCGGGTTGATTTCAGGAATCGTGGGAGGAAGAATCTTTTTTTTAATATCTGAATGGCAAGTATTTTCACAAAATATTATTGAAATTTTTTATCCTTGGGTTGGTGGTTTTGCAATACTCGGAACAATTATTGGAATAGTAACAACAGTGCCAATTTATCTAAAAATCAAAGGTGTAAAAATATTGCCAACTCTTGACTTAGTCGCGGTATATGCACCGCTAATGCAATCAATTTCAAGAATTGGATGTTTTTTGGCCGGATGTTGCTACGGAATTCCTGCAGCTAAAAATTTAATTTGGGCTATAACATTTAAAAACACAGGATGCCTTGCCCCAATAAATATTGCACTCCATCCCACTCAACTCTATTTAGCCGCTGCATCATTTTGCATCTTTTTAATTCTTTATATAAAAGAAAAATACTTTTCTAACAAAATAGGGCAATTAGCATTTTTTTATCTAATGCTCGAAAGTACTTCTAGGTTTACAATTGATTTTTGGCGAGGCGATAGAGATTTGATAGAAAACATTTATATGATGCAAAATTTATCATATACCCAACTATTTGCGTTTATTGTTTTCATTTCTGGATTGATCGGATATATTTGGGTGTCCAAGAAAAAAAAACCTAACCTTCGTCGAAAAAAATAAATTTAAAATATGCTACTTTTTGATTTTATAAAATCACAATTATTAGTCTTTGAGGTTATAAGTGAGTATGTTCAGCTTAAACAAGCAGGAAACTACTACAAAGGCCATTGCCCTTTCCATACAGAAAAAGATGCCTCTTTTACAGTAAGTCCGGACAAACAAATATTTTATTGTTTCGGCTGCCAAGCAGGAGGAGATCTTATTTCTTTTGTAGCAAAAGCCGAAAATATGACTCAATTTGAAGCCGTTCAACATTTAATTGAACGTTACCAAATTACAGTTCCCGAAGAAATTCAAAAACAAATGTCTAATTCATCTGTGAATTCAGAACAAAAAAGTAGTTATTTTAATACTTGCAAAGCAGTTGCGCAATGGGCAAACGGTCAACTTTCAACAAACAATGTTGCAAAAAAATATCTTACAGACCGCGGCATTACAGATAAAGATATAAAATATTTTGACGTTGGATATTTTCCTGGTGGAACTCGGCAAATAACCAAATTATTAAAAGAAATGACAAATGTTGGAATACTTGCAAAAGATCTTATCGAAGCGGGAGTCTTGCAACAAGGCCAATCGGTTCTTTACTCACCCTTCGAAGAACGAATCATTTTTCCAATAAAAGATTCACTCGGAAGATATTGTGGTTTTGGAGGAAGAATATTCAGACAACAAGATCAAAGAGCAAAATACTACAATAGCAAAGAAAGTACCTGGTTTTTAAAAGGAAAGCTTCTTTTTGGTTTAGATTTGGCAAAAAAAGACATGCAAAAACTATCAACTGCATATCTTGTAGAGGGCTATACAGATTGCGTTGCGATGGCAAAATATGGATACAAAAATACCGTTGCAACTCTTGGAACAGCTTGCACACAAGACCATCTAAAGGCATTAAGCCGATACGTAAAAACATTATATGTTATGTACGATGGTGATGCTGCAGGTCAAAAAGCCATCTTGCGACTTACTCAACTTTGTTGGGATGTTAACTTAGAACTCAAAATCATTAAATTACCGCACAATCAAGATCCAGCATCATTTCTTGAAAGTAACGGCAAGCTAGAAGATCTAATTTCGCAATCTTTAGATATTTTTGCTTTTTTTATCAAAACGCTAAGCAATAATTTTCACCAAAGTCCTCTTTCTGAAAAGATCGAACTAAGCAATAAAATTGTCGAATTAATCACAAAACTAGACAATAAAATCAAGCAAGAAATACTACTTCAGCAGGCTAGCAACAGCCTGCAAATACCTTTTGAAATACTAAAGGATCTAGCAAAAAAAGCATCCAAACCAACATTTAATCAGATAACAAACAATAAAGAAACTAGACAAACAGCCAAAAACCCTGAAAACAGAGTACCGATTCTAGAAGAAAGAATATTTTCTGCTATAATTAATAGTGTAAATAGGGAAAAACAGCTAACTATCGACAAAGATTTGGTACCATACTTTTCCAAATACATCAGATCAATGCTTACACACCTAGAAACTTGCATAAAAACCAACGATTCTTCTAACAATTGTTTTAAAATCTTTATAAACAAATTAGACGAATCTGATAAAAAATGGGTAATGTCATGCAGTTTAAAATATGAACAAAGTGTTTCGCAAGATCTGTTTGATCAGCTAATATTCCATTTTTGCAAAAAAAACTGGCGTCAAATTGTCCAAGACTTAAAAAATAAGTTAAGACAAGCAGGGAACGAAAATGACAAAGAGAAACAAACTGAATTATTTAGTTTATTTTCAAAACTCAAACAAGGCATAAAAATTAGGGGGTTGATATGAAAAAGAACACAAAAGAAACAAAAAAAAGTTTTTTAAACACTATCTCAAAAACAGTATCAAAAGTGGTATCAAAAGCGCTAAAGCAAACAAAAACTAAGGAAGAGGCTAAAAAGAAAAAGGCTGCAACAAAAGTTGTAAAGTCTAATAAGGCGCCGACTAACAAACAAGTGGCTGCAACAAAAACAACAGCTAAAGCTGTTGATAAAAAAGTAAAAACATCAACAGCCAAATCTAAAAAAATAAAAGTAAAAAAAACAGCTACAAAGCGAACAAAAAAAACTGAGGCTACTTTTGCAAAGCAAGCTAAAAAAATCCGAACAGCCGCAATCAAAACAAGCAAAAAAGAAGCTGTAGTTGCGATAGAAAAACTTGAACAAAATGCTATCCAAAAATTAAAAGCCATCGATAAACAAGTCGAATCACTCATCGAAAAAGGTAAAAGTGGCGGCGTTTTGAGCTTTGAAGAAGTAATTGTGTTTGCAAGAAAACATAAACAAAGCGAAGAAGAAGTTAACGAGCTTTTACATCTTTTTGAAAAAGAAAATATCGATCTAATATCTCAAGAAGAACTAGAAACATCTGTAAGAGAAATCGAAGGTTTATCCGGCGACGAAGAAGAATCTCCTTTCGGATCAAAAAAGGGATCTGACTTTAAATCTTCAATCGAAAGAGCGGAACTTTCTAGCGACAGTCCTGATGATGATATTCACGAAAAAGAAGCTGCCGAAAAAATAAAATCATTTATAGAACCAAGCCAACTTAATGATCCTGTAAAACTTTATTTAAAAGAAATAGGTAAAATACCTCTTTTAAATAAAGAAACAGAAAAAGTTATCGCTGATAAAATTGCTGGTAGCAAAAAAAAATCTATTGATGCATTTTCACGTTTTCCTTTCGTTATAAAAGATCTCTTGGGAATAGAAGAAAGATTAAATAAAGATCCGTTGCTTCTAAAAGATCTTATTCAGTTTTCTGATTTTGATGAAGATAATTCACCAAAATTTGAAGAAGAAAAACAAAGACTATTAAAAACAATCAATAAAATAAGAACTTTAGTTACTGACGAAGAAAAAATATATAAATCATACAAAGGCCAACTCGATAAAGAGAGCAAGAAAAAAGAAATGCTCCAAAAAGTTGAGGAAAGCAAAGAAGCCAGAATTGTATTTATTAAAGAGATTAAGTTTTCCAATAAACAAATCCGCAAGTTTGGTAAAAAAATAGAAAAATTTGTTACCAAAATGAATGAGCGAAATTCAGAAATCCGCGGACTTGAAGAAAAACTTAAATTCTTTAACAATATCAAAAAGAAATCTGATGATGATCTAAAACAAATAGAATCATTAGAAAAAGATTCTAAAATGGCAGCAAAGATGATCAAAAAAATCGAAGCTGAATCAGGTTTGCCCAAAGATAAGATCTTAAAATATCACACTCAATTTGTTGTTGCACAAAGAAAAGATAAGCTGGCCAAGGATGATCTTGCAAATGCAAACTTACGTCTTGTTGTAAATATTGCAAAAAAGTACATCAACCGAGGATTACACTTTTTAGATTTAATTCAAGAAGGTAACATCGGATTGTTAAAAGCTGTAGAAAAATTTGAATTCGAACGAGGATTTAAATTTTCAACTTATGCAACATGGTGGATTAGACAAGCAATAACTCGTGCAATTGCCGATCAATCAAGAACAATTCGTGTTCCTGTCCACATGGTTGAAACATTAAGTAAAATCAACAAAATCACACGAACTTATGTGCAAGAAACCGGTGCCGAACCAAGTTATGCACAACTTGCAAAAGAATTAAATCTTGATGAAAAGAAAATAAAAAATATCATCAAAATTTCCAAAGAACCTGTTTCGCTAGAAACTCCAGTTGGTGATAGTGATGATATTTCGTTAAAAGATTTTATTGAAGATGAAAACGAATACACACCAGTTGATGCAGTTGTAAATGATGATCTTAAAGAAAAAGTCCGTGAAGTTTTAAAATCATTAACTCCACGAGAAGAAAAAGTTCTTAAGATGAGATTTGGAATCGACGTTGCATCTGAACATACGCTAGAAGAAGTAGGAAAAGACTTTTCTGTTACAAGAGAACGTATTCGTCAGATCGAAGTTAAAGCGTTAAGAAAACTTCGTCATCCATCAAGAAGCAATAAATTACAAAGCTTTCTTGATAAAGAAATTGACGAAGCAACATCAGACTCAATTGAATAATTCTTTATTAAATAATTGATCATAAAAAACGCCTTGGTTTTAAAAACTTAAGGCGTTTTTTTTATTCTCATTTTAATTTATTCATTTTTATTATACATTTGCTTAAAATTTAAAAATTCTAAAACTATCTAAAAACTGTAGAAAAAGTTAAATGAAAATATTGCACATCATCACCAGTTTAAAAATAGGCGGTGCGGAATCTGCTTTATTTAATCTTCTAGAAAGATTTATTGAAAATAATAATGATCAACATTATGTTGCCTATTTTTATGATGGACCAAACGTAGAAAAAATAAAAAACTTAGGTATTCCAGTATTCAAAATTACAGGATTAATTCATAAATATGATGCTTTTGCTTATTTTAAGTTAAAAAAGTTAGTAAAAAAAATTAATCCAGATGTAATTCATTCCGCTTTATGGTCTGCAAACATTATCGCACGAATCATTGCACAAAAATTAAATATTCCAATAGTATGCGATCTTCATAGTAATATTTCTCACGATGGAACATTTAGAATTTGGTTAGAAAAGTTTTTTTTAAATAAAGCAGACAAATATATCGCTGTTTCAAACACCGCAAAAGATGGATTTTATAATTCTGTAATATTAAAAAATAAAGATATAAATAAAAGAGAAACTTATAAAAACAAGATGAAATTAATTTTAAACGGCGTAGATTCCGAAAAGATTTACCAAAAAGCTTTTGATTCAAAATTAAAAAAAACAGACATTGGATTAAACGAACATGATTTTGTTATCGGAACAGTTGGAAGATTGGAACCTATAAAATCTTACAATCTATTAATTAAAAGTTTTAAAATATTCTTAAATCAAGATTTGTTAAATCAAAACAAAACATATGCAAAGCTATGCATTATCGGAGATGGATCACAAAAAGAAATATTACAAAAACTAGCTCGCGATCTAAAAATAGATAAAAATGTAATTTTTCTTGGACAAAAAAACGACGCTTATAGATATTACCCAATATTTGACTGTTTTATACTTTCTTCAGCTAGCGAAGGATTATCCATTGCATTACTCGAAGCCTTGAGTATTGGGCTTCCAATAATTACAACCCATAACAAAAAAGAACACGATGTTATAAAAAATAAACAAAATGGATTATTGGTGCCAGTTGGAAATGCAGATGAACTAGCAAAAGCCATAGAGAAATTATACAAAGAACCAGAACTTCGCCAAAATATGATGTCTGAAAATATAAAATTAATAAAAAATCAGTTTGACATAAAAAATGTCCAAACAGCCTATCAGCAAGTATATAAAGAATTAACAAAAAAAAAATAGCTATTTTTTTGAAGCCTATCAAGCAATTAGTTGCAAAAAAAGTTTGCTTTTTAAACCCGCATAAGTTATTATTTATTTATTAAATAGATAACCTCCATTTCCCCTGTCCATGACTTCTGTCTGGATGGGGGTATTTTATTTGTGTAAATTCACTAATGAAATTATTTTAAAAAAGAATGCTCATGAAAACTTTCAAAATAGAAATATCTTACGACGGCACAGATTATCATGGTTGGCAAATTCAGCCAAAAGATAAAACTATTGCTTCGTGTATGCAAAAATCTTTTTTAAAAGCATTCGGAAAAAAAATAACTCTTATTGGTGCTTCAAGAACTGATTCCGGAGTTCATGCCCTCGGTCAAGTTGCCAAATTCAAAACAGATCTTGAAGTTGATTCTTCTGTTATTTTGCAAACATGGAACGGCCGACTACCTAAAGATATTTCAATACGAAAAGCTGAAGAGGTTTCAGATAATTTTCATCCTCATTCAAATGTTCATCAAAAAACTTATTACTATCATTTATTTACAAAAAGACCTCTTCCTTTTATTGCTCGTTATGGATGGCACTACAAATTTATTAATCTTATTGATATAGAAAAATTCAATAAAGCGCTAAAGCTTTATATTGGCGAACATGATTTTACTTCTTTTTGTAAACTCGACCCTGAAAAAACTCCTGTACGTACAATAGACAATATAACTTTAAAAAAATTTGATAATTTTGGGGCCATTCAAGTTGCAATCAAGGGAAAATCTTTTCTAAGATTTCAAATTAGAAGAATGATAGGTTATGCTTTAGACGTTGCAAGCCGTCCGAACATATCAATTGACTACATAAAAAGTATTTTAGATAACCCCAATCCACAACAACGATTAATTAAAGCTGACGGATGTGGATTAGTTTTAAGAAAAATAGTGTACAAAAATGAGCTCATTACTAAAAAATGAAATTTTTAAAAGATTTGCTTCGGGTATATTTTTAGGCTTTTGCTTCTTTGGAGCATACATTCACTCCGGAACACTTTTCTCTTTAATATTGATTGCGATACTATCAATCATCTTATTTTTTGAATGGCCAAAACTTATTAACTTTAAAAATCCCAAATCTTGGTTAATTTCACTTCTCTACCCAATCACACCAGTACTTACATTAATTTACCTAAACGAAACATACCGCAAACTTGATATATTATTTCCACTTTATCCGTTTATAGTTTCTTGGGTTGCAGATACGGGTGCATATATTTTTGGTAAATTATTTGGAAAACATAAAATTTGTCCCACTATTAGTCCAGGAAAATCTTGGGAAGGACTGGCTGGTGGATTTTTGGCTGTAACAATTTTTAATATTATTTTTTTACCAGGAATAAAAGTTTTTCCATTTATTATTTATCTTTCAGGAATAATCCCAATAATTTTATTATCTTTTCTAATAACAATAGTTGCATTTCTTGGAGATATTTTTATTTCTTACCTTAAAAGAAAAAATAATCTAAAAGATACCGGCAATCTTTTACCTGGTCATGGCGGATTACTTGACAGATTCGATTCTGTACTTTTTATATCAATTCTAATTTTACTAATAATTTTATCTTCAAAATTATTATAATTTACTATCTACTATTAGAAATGCTGAATTATTTAAAAAATTAAATTACTCTAAACTATTAATTTCGTTATAAAAATAGTTAATCTTTTTAAGTAAAATCAACTTTAAACAAAAAATTAGGAGAAAAAATGATTTCTGAATACACAACAAAACTTGTAGAAATTATTCATAACCATTTACCCGGATGTAAAATTTATTTATTCAAATTAGATCCAATAGATACACAAGAAGAAATATTTAAAGCATCAATCGCAATTGATAAAGGAAGTATTATTGATCCAGCAATTCTGGGAAATATTTATTTAGACATAGAAGAAGAACTTTTGAATGTCGATTTTGATCTTATCGACTTGAATGACACTTCACAAGAATTAAACGATAAAATTATCGAACATGGAGTTTTGTTGCATAAAGGAAGACTTTAATACACAAAAAAGATCCGGATTAAAAAACCGGATCTTTTTTTTAAATTAATTTAAAATTAATTCTTATTTTTTAGATTGTGTAGTGCTTGCTGAGTGCATCTTTAATTGCATCAAACATTTTATCACCAAAACCATCTATTCTTTCTTGGAAAGCTAATTGAAGTTTTTCATTTTCTTCTGCAGAAAGAACAACTATTTGATTTGGAGCATTTTCTTCAGAAGAAATTCCTTCAACAGAAACAACTTCTTCAACGTCTTCTTCTTTTGCTTTCTCAGCTATTGCTTCTTGAGCTTTTTTATTTGCTTCAGCAGCAATTGTGTTTAATTCCATCATAAAGCTTTGAATAGCCATTCCCATTGCCATGTTAATTTCATTAATTGCTTCATCGGACAAAGCCACAAAATATACTGATTGCTTTAAAACATTTTCTTTTTTGCTAAGATCTTTCATCCATTCTTGCATAAATTGATTTATCTTAAGAGAGCTTTCTTCTATGGATTTGCTATCTTTTATTGACTTAAAAACTTCATTATTTTTAAGTTTTTCAAAAGCTGATTGTAGATATTCTAAATACCCTTTTGCAGCTGTTGTTGGATCAATTTCTTTTATTAAGTTTTCAATCGTGTTCAGAATAAATTTTTCTTTACTTACATTATCAAGATCTTTTGAACATTTCACTGTGATTTCAAAACTTGAATCACCAAACTTTTTTTCTACAATACTTGAAACATCGCTACAAGATACATTTGAGAAAACCAATGCCAATGCTGTTGCATAAAAAAATCTGTTTGTCTTTGCGATCATAATAAATCCTTTCACAATTATAATTATAAAACCTTACAAACAATCCCCGCAAAACTAACTCTTACTGAATTTTATGCTAACACCAGCAATCTAAAAGTCAATTAAGACCAATCAAAAAAGCCCGCAATTTAAATCACGGGCGTCATCAACTTAAACCCTGGGCGTTATTAACTATTTTTTTAAATATTCAATCAAATGCGCCTGTTTTACAGATCCAACCTCACTTGTTTGCATATTCTTAACAGAAATTGTGCCATTTTTTTGTTCATCATCGCCAACGATTAAAACATATTTGGCACCCATTTTATTCGCTTTGCGCATAGAACTTTTCATTGAGGCAAACTCGAGTAAAACATCATTGCAAAAGTTGTTTGATTGTAATTCATCGGAAATTATAAGCGCTAAATCGGCTTGCTTTTCTGTCATCGGAATAATTACATGCAAAGCAGGTTCTTGAGGTAAAGATAATTTATTTAAATGTTTTTCTACTAAAAGTAATAATCGTCCAAAACCAACTGCAGCACCAATTGATGGAATGCTATCCTTTTGTCCAAGTTCTTTTCCAAGCGAATATCGCCCACCGCCACAAAAAGCATCTTGTGCGCCAAGTTCGGCTGATGCGAATTCAAAAACAGTTTTATTGTAATAATCAAGACCACGAACTAAGTCAGGAGTATGCACAAAACTCACAGAAAGGACACTTAAAGTTTCTTGCAAGTTTTTCCATTCTTTATCGCAATCCGCGCACAAATGATCAGTAAGTTTTGGTGCATTTTGATAAAGTTTTTTGCAATTTTCATTTTTGCAATCAAAAACGCGTAAAATATTTGCATCTTTTCTTACCAAACAAGTCTCGCAAATATCAGTTTTAATATCTTCAAGAAATGAATTTAATGCTTCACGATGTTTTTTCCTGTCATCCGAACAACCTAAAAAGTTTAGTTTTAAAACATAATTTTCTAGCTTTAAGGCTTGGCTAAAAAAAACATCTATCATTTTTATAAAATGCGCATCCTGCATTAATGATTCAGAATTTACAACTTCGATATTGAACTGATCAAACTGACGCCATCTTCCTTTTTGAGGTCGTTCGCGCCTGAACATTGGACCAAAACTAAAAACCTTCCACGGTTTTTGCTCAACTTTATTTTCGATATACGCACGAATTGTAGAAGCTGTCGCTTCTGGACGCAGACAAACGCTATCTTTTTTGCTGTCAGTGTCAAAAACATACATTTCTTTGGAAACTACATCAGTTTGTTCGCCTAAAGAATGTATAAATAATTTTGTATGTTCCAAAATTGGAGTCTCGATTTGCACAAAGTTATAATTTTGCAAAACTTTTTCTGCTTGACCTAAAACAAAATTTTGTAACTTTAAATCTAAAAAATCCTGAGTTCCTCTAACCTTTGGAATCATGAAATACCCTTACAATTTTACTTGCGTTTTTTTATTAAATTAGGTTTCATGATACTAAAATTAGTTTAGTAATGCGAGTTTGCAAGAAAAACAGGAGATATTCATATGTCAAAAATAATTCTTATTCCTGGCGGAGCGGGATACATTGGATCGCATACATCTTACTTGATGCACAAATTGGGATACAAAATAATAATTTTAGATAAATTTGTTCACAACCAAACATTTAATCAACCATGGGCAAAGTTAATAAAAGCAGATTTTGCGGATCAAAAAGTTTTAGATCAAATTTTTACAGAAAATAAAATTGATGCCGTTATGCATTTTGCAGCATTTATCGAAGTCGGCGAATCTGTAAAAAAGCCAAAAGAATTTTACGAAAATAATGTTGTAAAAACTTTAAATTTGCTCAACACGATGATAAAACATGATGTTAAAAAACTTGTTTTTTCTTCAACATGCGCAATTTACGGAAATCCTACAAAAATTCCAATGAACGAAAAACATCAATTCGACCCAGTCAGTCCTTATGGAAAAAATAAACTTACCGTTGAATTTGCACTAAAAGATTATTCTAATGCATATGGATTACAATATGTTTCGTTGCGTTATTTTAATGCCGCCGGCGCTTTGGCCCAAGAAAATTTAGGCGAACAACACAATCCAGAAACTCACATTATTCCATTAATGCTTCGTGCAATAAAAAATAAAACTGAATTTAAAATTTTTGGAACAGATTACAATACTCCTGATGGAACATGCGTTCGCGATTACATTCACATACTCGATATTGCACAAGCGCATGTTTTGGCATTGCAATATTTAGAAAAAACAAATGAATCAAACTTTTTTAATCTTGGTTCAGAAAAAGGATATTCTGTTCGCGAAATGATTAACGCAGCAGAGAAAATTTGCAACGAAAAAATGAATATTAAAATTTGCAACAGACGTCCCGGCGATGTTGATACCTTAATTGCAGATTCAACAAAAATTAAAAATATGCTTGGATGGAAAGCAAAATATTCTGATTTAAATAATATTCTAAAAAGTGCTTGGGAGTGGGAACAAAGAATTAAATTTTTAAAAAATCAAAATGTTAAAAAATTTGATGCCATAATTTAAGAACAGTATTATCTAATAAAGCTCTATACTTTTTATAAGTCTCACTTCGAAGCCAATCTCGCCATATCGCAAATTTATCAAAAATATTTTTTTCACCATATAAGTCTTTTTTCAAGCGAACAAAAAACGTTATCAACTCTTCCCCACCAACCACCTCAGCTTCTTTAATTAAACTGTTTAATTCTTGCAATTCTACAGATCTAAAAAACTTTATTAAACAAAGAGTTTCTAAATATAATTCTATTTCTTTATTACTTTTATCGTCCACTTTAAGAGCTAAAATTAAATTATTAACACCCCCATTTCTCTCGCGATTTACCTGCTCTGCCTCCCTTCTTTCCCCGGAACGATTGCCTTTTTTTCTTACAGCAAACAAACCTTCTGAAAAAACAAATCCCACCAAAAAAAACATGGCTAAACAAATATTAATTTTTTTAAGATATATTTTCATAAACGACTTTTGTAATAATTTCTGTTGGAATTCCTGTATTTAATTCTTTGTATTTTTTTGCACCACATTCTATTATTTTTGATATTGCATAATCATAATAAAACCATAATTCAAAATCCCATCCACCACCTAATCTTTTCCTAAAAATATCTAAAGCTGTTGTTCGCGTTTCTTGCTTATAAAGCTCAAACAAATGATAGCCATATGTAGTTTTTACAAAAACTATATTTAAAAATTTGGTAAATAATATTTCTCCCAAAAGTTTTTTCATAAGATTTATGCATTTATCAATATTTTCACAGCTTTCTTTATCTATGCGAATAATGGTATTTTTTGTATTTATTGCATTAAAATACCAATTAACAAAAACACACTTTTGTTCAAAAAATTGCAAAATAATTTCTTCTTCAGAAACACTGCAACTTCTAGCGATTTCTTTTAACCCTAGAAATATATTGTGCAACTTAGATTCTATTTCTGATTGTTTGGCTCCCCAATTTATTTTAATTTTAGATAATTCATCAAACTTAATTTCGTAAGACAGAGCTTCTTTTTTTGTACAAAACAACTTTTCAGAGTAAAAATTTAATCCAACAAAAAATAAAAATAACAAAAATATTTTTTTCATCTCTTATTTCCTTCTAAAATTTTTCTCAATTTGATATTTTCCCAAACTCCAAGTTGTTGGCCTGCCATGTACACAAATAAATCGATTTTTTGTTTTTTGTAAATCATCAATAAGCTGTTGCATTTGTTCAATTGTTAATTTATCACCAGCTTTTATTGCCATCTTGCATGCCATATGCGAATGCACATGTTCATTTAATTTTTTACGGAAATCATCTTGTTCCAAGTTTTCGTTTTCTTCGATAAAAGCGATAGTTTCAAAAACGAGTTCTTTTAAAGAATTGTTTTGTATTTTTGGAGGAGATGTTTTTATTGCAATTTCATTATCACTAATCCGATCTATTTCTATGCCCTGATTTTTAAACAATTCTTGTTGTTGTAAAATAATTTTAATTTGATTTTCTGAAAGTTTTATAATTTCAGGAAACAATAATCTTGTTCCTTGTTTATTTTCAAATTTATTTAAAAATTTTTCGTATAAAACTCTTTCGTGCGCTGCGTGTTGGTCAATCATTACAAGACCATCTTCGCCTTCAATTAAAATATAAGTATTTAAAAGTTGGCCAATTATATTTTGTCGCCCAACACGTGTCCTTCGAGACGCAAACTGGGTTTGCTCCTCAGGACAAACGGGGAAGTGTAAACCATCTTTTTTTTCACATAATCCAGTATTATTTTTCGGAACAACACTTTGCATTTGTTCCTGATCTTGTCCAGAATAAACAAATTTATTATTCGATATATTTTCAACGGTAGTTAAATTATTTTCTTTTGCAGCAAAATTTATTTTATTATTTTCTAAATTCGTACTTTGTTTGAAATCTTCTGAATTGAAAATTGGATAATCAGTCAAAACTTGTTTAGAAGAAAAATTTTCGTCTCGACCTGTGCGCGATAGCTTTAGCGACGGCGGATGCGAAGTCGAATGGGTCAACTGCGAACTTAAGTTTTCTTCCAACGCTTCTTTTACCAACCGTTGCAAATTCATTTCTATAGTCTTTGGTTTAGAAAATTGTACTTCTTCTTTTCTTGGATGAACATTAACGTCAACATCAGTATTTTCTAAATCTAAAAAAATAAATGCTGCAGGAAAACGAGCAGGTGGCAAAACATTTAGATAACCTTTAAACAAAGCCTTACTTAATTCTTTATTTTTTACATATCTTTTATTAACAAAAAAGAAAATTTGTTGTCTGCCATATCTCCAAAAATTATGATTCGAGATTAAACCCGTAAAATCAATGTTAAGATTTTTAGGTGAATTTAAAGCAATTAAATTTTGAGAAAAATTATGTCCCCAAAGCTGGCTAACTCTACTTTTAACATCCTCAACAACGGGTGCATTAATAATAAGTTTATTATCACGAAACAGCTTAAAATGAACATCAAGATTGCTCAGACAAAATGCATTAAACACATTTAAAATTTGATTCCACTCAGTTTCATCTTGTTTTAAAAACTTTTTACGAACGGGAGTGTTGTAAAAAAGATCGCGAATTTGCAAATCGGTTCCAAAAGAACAAGAAGTTTTCTCTTCTTTTAAAATTTTACCATCAACAAATTCTATTTTTATTCCCAAATCACTTTTATCATCTTTATGTTTTGTTGTGAGTAAAACTTTGCTAACAGCAGAAATTGTTGCTAAAGCTTCGCCCCTAAAACCAAAAGTTGAAATTTTTTCTAAATCTTCAATGGATGTAATCTTGCTTGTTGCGTGAGGAACAAAACAAATCTTTGCATCAGTTTGCGACATTCCTTCGCCGTTATCAACAACACGAATTAAATCTTTTCCGGCTTTTTCTATATAAAGGGAGATTTGATTTGCACCTGCATCAATTGAGTTTTCTACCATTTCTTTTACAACGCTCGAAGGTCGTTCAACAACTTCTCCCGCTGCAATTTTTTGCGCTTCTTGTGGAGGTAAAACTTTTATTTTATTTGTAGGTTGCAAATTATCATTCATGAAATTCCCTATTTCCCATGTTTACCAATATTTTTACGCACAAGCTTTAATTCTCGCTCTTCGGCTTTGCGCTCTTTTCTTGTTTTAACTTTTTTAAGTATTCCAGAACGACCAGCAATTGTTATTACAGTATTTAGTGGCTCTGTAGAAGTTCCTAAATAAGTTATCTTTTCATTTTGTATATCAAGAAGAGCCTCATCGCATTGCGTTAAAATTGGCAGATCTTTTGGATTATTTTTTGTTTGTTCGATTTTTACATTTCCCGAAAGTTTACATTTTTTTTCTTGTAAAAAAATTTCGGCTAAATCAGATCTTACACTGCGATTTGTATTTTGAACACAAACATTTTTTTTAAAAATTATTTTTCTAAATTGTTTTAAATCGTCTTTAGAAGTTTTATCAATAGATCTATTTTCTTTGGATTCTTCTTTACGACTCAAAGTATTTTCGTTTTCATTGGTATTTGTAAGTTTTGAATCAAGTTTTTTGGTAATTTTTGTTGCATCTAATTCAATTTCTAATTCTTCTGCATTTATTTTACTTCCATCAGAAAATGTAACATCAACATTTTGCATGTATGTAAAAGTAAATACCTTTGGCTCGTGTTGATTTTTTTTGCATACCGCCTTTTGACTAGTAATTGTTATTTTAGAAAAAGGATCAACGCCTAAAAAAATATTTCTGTAACAAAAAAATGTTATCAACAAAATACTTAATAATTTTTTATTCATAAAAAACATCCCTGATTAAATAATCCTTGATTACATATATAAAAAAAGTTGGTTCCAGTTTAAAACCAGAACCAAACATCTTCAACAATTTTAATCAAAAAGAATTATTTTCAAACGCCGCAAAAGGGTCTTATCAGCCAAGGCAAGTAATATAACACCACCGGCACAATTGATCCAACAGTGTGCCACCAATAAAAATTAGTTCCCGCCTCTACTATTCTTAATGGCTCGCCCGACAAAATTATTCTCTCTACGCTTCTTATAATAATAACTGCATCAACAGCAAATATTGCAGTTGGGGATAAAAACCTTAACGTTATATTATAAATTTTATCCGACCAACCTGTTTTTTGTATTTCTAAATTAACAGGAATAATATTGGCTTGGTTTTTCAAATGTTCATCAAATTTTTGTAAACTAACTCTTTCATCCTCAGCTTTAACATTGCTCAATATATTATTTTTTGTATTTGCAAGTTGCTTTAAAGCCACTTCTTTTCTTTCATTTAAAACACCGTCTTCACTCCCACCATTTCCAAGCTCAGTTAAAATTTTATCCAACTGCGCAGATAATCCTTCCATTTTTTTACTTAAATAATCTTGCTTAACTGAATTAAGATCATTTAATTTTGGTAAATTTGCAAAAACTGAAGAAGTTAAAACGCAAACAAAAAATAAAGCACAAAATAATCTTTTCATAATTAACTCCTGTATTTTCTCCCCCCAGAAAAAACATTTTTTGTTTTAATCCAAAATGTTAAGAGGCAAATATTAGCAGATAAAACTTGTGCGGTAAAGATAAAATTTAAATCTTTTTACAATATTCTTTATTTTAATTTTCTTTTTGTGCTAGTAATTTGAAAGTGTATTTTATTCCCCAAAAAACAAAGTTTGTTTAAAAAAAAGGAGAAAGAATTTATGTGTAAGACGCAATTAAGGATTATTCAATTTTTATTTTTAATCTTACTAAGTCCAAACTTAAATGCATTTGTTTCTAGTCTAGACGAAACGGACGTAGATGTTGATTTTAGTGCCGCCGGAGCAAACTCATTAGAATGGAGCCCAGATGAAAACTATCTAGCGGTTGGAGGTCACGGTGATGCTACAGATGCAGATGTTAGAATTTACAACTGGAACTCTTCCGTTCCTTCTTTAACTATTACAGATTCACAGTATCAAGGAAATAGTGTTTACGATATAAATTGGCACCCGGATGGAAATTTTATTGCATCGGCAAGTTCTTATTCTGGAGCAGAATTAACTATCTACTCATGGAATGGCTCAAATTTGGGAGTACAAGACACACAAAGTTTTAGTACCGGGGCATATTCATGTCAATGGAGTCCTAATGGCAATTATCTTGCCGTAGGAGGTTTTAATAACGAGGCAATTATATACACATGGAATGGAGCATCTTTAACAGTTACTGACTCTACATATATGGATGATTGCAGAGCTGTTGCCTGGAGTCCCGATGGACATTATATTGCCTTTGGCAACACCTATAACAGATTCCTTAAACTCTATGAATGGGATGGATCAACTCTGACATTTAAAGATATCAGTACAAAAACATCTAATGATATCACTTTTGGAATAAATTGGTCTCCAAACGGTCGCTTTATTGCTGTATGCGATTCAGCGCCAACTGACAAAATTTTTGTATACGAATGGAATGAATTTTTTTTATCAGAAAAAGCCTCTGCCCTATGTTCCAACCAACCAAAATCAGCACGTTGGTCATCTGATGGCAAAACAATTTTAGTATGCTCCTATGGATCACCAGCACTTCAAACATTTGAATGGGATGGAGGAAACTCAACACTAATAGAAAAATACTCACAAAATAATGGAAGCTCTGAATCATCAGACTGGACATCAGACAACATTTTTCTTGCAGTTGGTGCACTAAATGCTTCTCAAGATATTAAAGTCTTTTATTCAAGACCAAGCATAGATGGCGTAACAAAAAATGTTTTTTATACAAGTAATACAACTTTTAATAATGAAGAATACTTACAAGGCATTGTGAAATTAAATGATGGATTTACCGTTCCTATAAATAACATTTTAAATTTAGACCTATGGGTACCCATCTCTGGAGCAATGAGTATAAGCGGACAAGTAAACCTATATAGCGATCTCTATCTAAACAATGATGCATCTTTAACACAAGTAGGAGAAATTGATGCTCAAGGAAATACAATATTTTTAGGAGGAGATTTATCTATTCCCGATAACTCAAATCTTCTAATCAGTGGTGATATGGTAATAGATGGACAAGGCAATAATTTAATTTTAGGCCGTCGTTCACAATTATTAATCGATGCAACTTCAACTTTAACTCTTAGAAACCTAATATTAAAAAATACTTTTAATACAATTTCTCAACCTGCTGTTAAATGTACTAATTGGAACGCAACCCTCGCTCTTGATAATGTTGAACTTGCTCTTAATGATGACTTCTCTTTTTATAGCGGACAAATGTTTATACACAACGATGTTGTATTTACAGGATCCTCAGAATTTATTTATCGCGGGGTAAGACCAAGTTATATTACTGCACATTCAACTCTTAATTTTGATAAGGAAACATCTTTTGACTACTCTCCTTCTTGTACGGATGAAACTCTTATTAAAATGAATGACACAACCTCCGTACTTTATTTTGATGGCTGTACCTTAAAGTCAACATTCACCGGTTTGCAACTAACAACAGGTAGTGTTTATTTTGATAATAAAGTTAATGTCACAACTGCAGCTGCTTTAGATCTGAAAGATTTAATTAGTGCAAACACTACTACTGAAACCGACGATTCTTCTTCTATTGCTTGGACCCCTGACGGAAAATATCTCGCTGTTGGTAACGAGGATCAAGCCAACAGGCTCTATAGATTAGATGGCGAAACTCTTACCTTAGTTGATTCTACTTCAGAGACTGATGATACAAGATCAATAGCCTGGACTCCTAATGGTAGATATCTTGCTGTTGGTAACAATAATCAAGTCGACAGACTATATAGATTAGATGGAGAAACCTTAACACTTGTTGATTCTACTTCAGAAACAGACTATGCTGAGGCTGTTGCATGGACTCCTGATGGTAGATATCTGGCTATTGGCAATCATGGTTTCAGTAACTCTCTCTATAGACTAGACGGAGAAACCTTAACACTTGTTGATTCTACA